>PNML01000024.1 GCA_013823635.1 Polaromonas sp.
CAAGGACTTTTCCACATGGCTGAAACCTTTCAACCCATTGCGCCGCGCCCCTCGCCGGTGCGCACCACGGGCGCAGGCCCGTGGCTCCGGGCCAACCTGTTCGCCGACTGGCGCAGTTCGGCCACCACCGTGTTTCTTCTGGTGTTGGGCCTGATCCTGCTGCCCAAACTGTTTGACTGGGGGCTGTTCTCGGCGGTCTTCAGCGCCAATGCAGACGCCTGCCAGGCGGTCCGGGGCTCCGGCGCGTGCTGGGGTGTGGTGACCGAGAAATACCGCATCATCCTGTTCGGACGCTACCCGTTCGAGGAGCAGTGGCGCCCCCTGGTGGCCACGGGCCTGATGGTGGGTGGCCTGGTCGTGAGCTGCATCCGCATCTTCTGGAAGCCCTGGCTGGGGCTGATGTGGGTGGCCATTCTGGCCATCTTCTTCACCCTCATGTCCGGTGGTGTGCTGGGCATGGAAGAAGTGCGCACCGACGTCTGGGGTGGCCTGCCCCTGACCGTGATGCTGGCCACGCTGTCCATTTTCCTGGCCTTCCCGCTGAGCATTGCGGTGGCCCTGGGACGGCGCAGCGACCTGCCGGCCATCCGCTCGGCCTGCATCGTCTACATCGAGCTGATCCGGGGTGTGCCGCTGATTTCGGTGCTGTTCATGGCGTCGTTCATGTTCCCGCTGTTCATGCCCCAGAACGTCAGCATCGACGTGCTGGTGCGGGTGGTGGTGGGCATCACGCTGTTTGCCGCGGCCTACATGGCCGAAATCGTGCGCGGTGGCCTGCAGGCCATCCCCAAGGGACAACTGGAAGCCGCCGCCACGCTGGGCCTGTCGTACTGGCAGACGCAGTTCAAGATCGTGCTGCCCCAGGCCCTGGCCATGGTGGTGCCCAGCATGATGAACAACTTCATCTCCATCTTCAAGGACACCTCACTCGTCACCATCGTGTCGCTGTACGAACTGACGGGAGCCCTGGCGCTGGCGCTGAACTCCGACGTCAACTGGCGGCCTTTCAAGATCGAAGCCTATTTGTTCATCACCTTCGTTTATTTCACCTTCTGTTTCTCCATGTCCCGCTACAGCCTGTGGGTGGAGAAGCAACTGAACGCCAGCAAAGCCCGCTGAAAGAGGACCCGACATGACTGAACCCATCATCCGTTTCGACAAAGTCAACAAGTGGTATGGCAACGACTTCCATGTGTTGCGCGACATCAACCTCGAGGTCGCCAAGGGCGAGCGCATCGTCATCTGCGGGCCTTCCGGCTCGGGCAAGTCCACACTGATCCGCTGCATCAACCGCCTCGAAGAGCACCAGGAAGGCCACCTCATCGTGGACGGCGTGGAGCTGACCGACGACGTCAAGGCCATAGACCAGGTCCGCAAGGAAGTGGGCATGGTGTTCCAGCAGTTCAACCTGTTTCCCCACCTCACCGTGCTGGAAAACCTGACGCTCTCCCCCATGTGGGTGGGCAAGGTACCCAAAAAAGAGGCCGAAGAACGGGCCATGGAGCAGCTCAAGCGGGTGCGCATTGCCGAGCAGGCCAGCAAGTACCCCCTGCAGCTGTCGGGCGGCCAGCAACAGCGTGTGGCGATTGCCCGTGCGCTGTGTCTGACCCCCAAAATCATGCTGTTCGACGAGCCCACCTCCGCGCTCGACCCCGAGATGATCAAGGAAGTGCTGGACGTGATGGTGGAAATGGCGGACCAGGGCATCACCATGATTTGCGTGACCCACGAAATGGGTTTTGCCAAGGCCGTGGCCGACCGCGTGATCTTCATGGACCAGGGCCAGATCGTGGAGCAGAACACCCCCACCGAGTTCTTCAACAACCCACAAAACGAGCGCAGCCGCGACTTCCTGTCCAAAATCCTGGGCCACTGATGAACCCTGGCGCAGCAGCACCCAACACCCCGTCTGCCGACCAGGCGGCGGGGCAACTGGCCGCGCTGGGCGTGGCCCTGGCGGCCCTGCGGGATCAGCCGCAACAGGTTGGCGCCTTCGCGGTGTTGTGGCGCACCGGGGTGCCCGACGCCTTGACCCTGCTGCCTCCCCGGTTCACCGACGTGTTCCACGGCCTACTGGACCGGTTGGAATCCAGCGCGCTGTTTGCGGAGGAAAGCTGCTCGTTCAGCCACACCGACCTGCTGGACAGCCTGCAGCTGTGGGTGGACCAAGCCACCCTGAAGCTGGGCTGAAGGCCAACCCTGCGCACCATGATGCGTGCCACCCCAGCCCCGCTGCTGAGCGCGGCCACCCACAAGGGCTACCCCGTCTGGGCACCTTCCCTGCCCCTGCACGAGGTGGGCCAGCGAGGCTGGCATGTGCTGCAACCCAACTGGCCGCTGCCCAGCGCGGTCATCCGTGCACCCGCGCTGCACCACAACCTGGGCTGGATGCAGCGCCTCGTCTGCCAAGCGGGCATCGACCTGGCGCCCCACGGCAAAACCACCCTGTCCCCCGAACTGTTTCAGGCCCAGCTGGACGCGGGGGCCTGGGGCATCACCTTTGCCAACGTGGCCCAGCTGGCCCTGGGCGTCGCCCACGGGGTGCGCCGCGCACTCATTGCCAACCAAGTGCTGCTGCCCCATGACCTGCACTGGCTGGCGGCCTTGTTGCGCGAGCACCCCACGCTGCAGGTCGCGTTCTGGCTGGACTCTGCGGCTCAGCTGCAGGCCGTGGCGCAGGCTCAGGTGGGCCACCGACTCGACGTGCTGGTGGAACTGGGCCTGCCCGGCGGGCGCACCGGCTGCCGCCACCACGACGAGGCCCTGGCACTGGCGCGCGCGGCCCACCAGCACCCAGCGGTCCGGCTGGTGGGCTTGGCGTGCTACGAGGGGCTGTGGGCGCAGGGCAACAGCCAGGCCGACGCCCCGCTGGTTCAGGGCTTGATGCAGCGCCTGCACGCCCTGGCCCAGGCCTGCGACCAGCAGGGCTGGTTTCACGACGCGCCAGAAATCATCCTCACCGCCGGAGGCTCGGCGGTGTTCGACCTGGTGGCGGCCCAATTGCGGCCGCCAGCTGCACCGGCGCTGTCGCGCCCGGTGCGCGCGCTGCTGCGCTCGGGTTGCTACCTCACGCACGACCACGGCACGTACCAGCGCTTTGCCAACCCCCTGCAATCGCGGTTGCACAGCGGGGGTCCGGCGGGCCAGGCCTGGGGTTGCGGCGACGGCTTGCACGCCGCGCTGGAGGTGTGGGCCGTGGTGTTGTCCTGCCCAGAACCGGGCTTGGCCATTCTGAACGCGGGCAAGCGCGACCTGTCACACGACGCTGGCCTGCCCAGCCCTGTGCGCTGGTGCCCTGCTGGCCAGCGCCAACCCCTGCCCTGCCCCGCCGGGTGGACGGTGTCCGCCCTGAACGACCAGCACGCCTACCTGAACGGGGTGTCCGGCTCCGGGCCAATGCCCCGCGTGGGCGACCGCGTGGCCTTGGGCATTTCCCACCCCTGCACCACCTTCGACAAGTGGCGCTGGATGCCCCTGATCGAGGACCACGGCCAGGTGGTGGGCGCCATCCGCACCCAGTTCGGCTGACCTTTGAATCAAAACAGCCTCCAGCGCTTTTATATATTGAACAATTTGCTACTTATTTTTTAAACCCCTGTGCACCTGGACACCACCCACCGCCAGCGCCTCGGCCTGCTCGTGCAGGGCCTCGATGATGTGGCAGTGGTCATCGGTGCCGTCGCAGCGGCTGCGCAAGGCCACCAGATCGCGTTCCAGCTGCTGCAGCTCCTGCAGGCGCTGGCGCACGCGGGTCAGGTGCCCATCCAGCTCTCCCCTGGCGGTGGCGCAGTGCTGCTTGTTGTTCAAGTCCAGCCCCAGCAGCAAGCGCACGTCGGTCAGCGACATGTCCATGGCCCGGCACATGCGGATGAAACGCAGCCGGTGCACGTCGGCCTGGCTGTACAGGCGGTAGTCGTTGTCGGCGCGCACGCTGGGCGGCAGCAGGCGTTCGCGCTCGTAATACCGGATGCTGGCGGCGTTCACGCCCGAGAGGCCAGCCGCCTCGCCAATGCGGTGCACCGGGGTGTCGGACAACACGGGAATGGACATGCTTGACCTTGAAGTGCTGTGAAGGTTTCCAATCATGACACCGATCGAATCCACCCGCTGCCCCGTGGCTTTTGCCAGGGCACACACTCACCACGGAAACACACACCCATGGCCTGCACCTGCCACAGCACTGGCTCCACCACCACCGCAGCCCCCGGCACTCCCCAGCCCCACACGGACCCCCGCTGGCGGCGCGCGCTGTGGGTGGCGCTGGTGGTCAATGCGGTGATGTTTGTGGTGGAACTGGTGGCGGGTTGGCGCTCAGGCTCGGTGTCGCTGCTGGCCGACGCCATCGACTTCGCGGGGGATGCCGCCAACTACGGCCTGTCCCTGGCCGTGCTGTCCATGGCCCTGGTCTGGCGCAGCCGGGCGGCACTCATCAAAGGCCTGACCATGTTCGCCTATGGCCTGTTTGTGCTGGGCAAGGCCGCGTGGGTCTGGCACGACGGCGCCGTCCCCGAGCCGTGGACCATGGGCGCCGTGGGTTTGTTGGCCCTGCTGGCCAATGCGGGCGTCGCCGTCATGCTCTATGCCTGGCGCGAGGGCGATGCCAACATGCGCAGCGTGTGGCTGTGCTCGCGCAACGACGCGCTGTCCAACATCGCCGTCATGTTGGCGGCGGGCGGCGTGCTGGGCACCACCAGCGCCTGGCCCGATCTGCTTGTGGCGGTTACCATGGCCGCCTTGGCACTGAGCGCGGGCCTCTCGGTGGTGCGCCAGGCCAGGGCCGAGCTGCAACCACCACCGTCAGGCCAACCCGCCACCCAACACCCCTGAGACGGCTCGGGAACCATTCGCCACCGCCGCTGTCATCACCTGCACCATGCGCCACCTTGTGTTTGCCCTCCTGATCGCCCTGCTGCCCTTGCGCGGCTGGGTGGGCGACGCCATGGCACTGGCGCAGCCCATCGCCCATGGCAGCGGCGCGGTGGTGTTGATGGACCACCACACGGCGGTCGGTGATGCCCCACACAACGCAGCCGCCGCACACGACACCACCCAGGAGCACGCCGTGTCTGGGTGCGGCAACCACGCGACGGCCGACGCCGATGCCCACAGCACCTGCAGCGCCTGCGATGTGTGCAACGGGCCCGCCCTGGTCTGGACCCCTGCGGTGGCGGCCACCCCCACATGGCCGCACAGCCGGGTGGCGCTGGCCAGCGCCCGGTTCACCAGTTGCGAGCCCCAACCAGGCATCAAACCCCCCATTTCCTGAGTGTCACGCCCCAGGTGCGTCCGCGTGCTGCCCGCCGGGCCAGCGCGAACGCTGTTGAGTGACCTCAGGAGATCTTCATGCCCCCAGTTCGACGGTCAACACCGTCCATGCCACAGCCCGTGGCGCCATTCCCCCTGCCTTGGGCCTTCTGCGCCAGCGTCCTGCTGGCTGCGGCCCTGCCCTCCACCGGCCTTCGGGCCCAAGGCCTGCCCGCACCCTGGCCATCGGCCTTGAGCGCAGCCAGCCCCGACACGCCAGTGCCCTCCCCGGTGGCCCCCACGGTGGCGCCACCCCGTCCGACCCTGCCCGCGCTGGCCAGCGACCCGGCACAGGCCCGCGCCCAATGGCAGCGCGCCAACCAGCGGGTGGCCGAGTTTCCCCGTGGGCACATGGACGTGCTTCGCTGGGAACAACAGCACACACCGGGTGTGACACCACCCACGACCAGCGCCACCCCCGCGCTGACCTTGGCCACCGCATTGCGCCTGTCTTTGCGCCACCGCCCGGAGCTGTTCACCCAGCCCAACATGAATGCACTGGAACGCGCGGCGGTCCAGCGCGCGCACATCGACCACGTCAGGCAGCTGCAACGCGCCTGGACACAGGCCATTGCCAGCGGCCAACACCTGCAACTGCTGACCGAGGTGCTTCAGGCCGCCACCACAGGCGCCGAACTGGGCGAGCGCATGGTGCAGACCGGCAACTGGAGCCAGGCCAAGCTGTTGCGTGAGCAGCAGGTACAAGCCCAGGCCTGGGACGCCTGGGCGCAGGCCCAGCAGGACGACAGGGCTGCGCGTGAACGCCTGGCCCGCCTGATGGGCGAGTGGGCGGCCGACGCCGCCGACCGCCTGGGGGCCCAGTTGGCCGGGCAACTGCCCGTGGTGCCAGAGGCCCTCACGCCAGGTGAAGGACTCTGCGCCACCGATGTGGAAGCCGCTGTGCTGCGCAGTGACCCCACCCTGGCCTGGCAGCGGACCCAGACCCAGCGCCAACTCGACGCGGTGGGCAGCGGCCAGCTGGACGCCTGGCGCCACGCGGTGGACGCCGCTGTGGCCACCGGTACCCCCCACAGCCCCCACACGGCACCCGACATCCAGGACCTGCCGCTGCTGCGCGACCACCTGCTGGCCCGCGCCGTGCGGGCCGAAGCCAATCTGCTGCAACGGGCCGCCCAGCGCAGAAGCATGGCGCGTGAGGCCTGGGCACACCTGCAAGCCCAACACGCCCGAGCCCTCCATGCACAAAACACCGTGGCCCACCTGGGCACTCAGCTGGAACAGGAAACCCTGACCCGCTACAACGGCATGCTGCAAAGCACCTGGGACCTGCTGGCCAGCGTGCGGCAAAGGCTGTTGGCG
Source organism: Polaromonas sp. (assembly GCA_013823635.1). Classification (GTDB taxonomy): domain Bacteria; phylum Pseudomonadota; class Gammaproteobacteria; order Burkholderiales; family Burkholderiaceae_C; genus UBA2334. The sequence continues at coordinate 6,625 of PNML01000024.1, forward strand.
CTGGACGCCGCCGCACAGGCCCGCCGCGACTACTGGCTGGCCCAAGCCGACTGGCAGGCACTGCTGGCCGGTGGAGACTACACCCAGGCCGACACCGCCAGCACCCGCACCACCGGCGCTGCCGCCGCCCCTCAAGGACACTGACATGAACACACCCATCAACCGCAGACAGCTTTTTGCCGGCGCAGGCGTGGGACTGACCGCCTTGGCCAGCGCCAGCGTCAGCCGCGTGGCCCTGGCCGGACTGCCCGAGGCCGTGCAGCACACATCCGCCGACACCTCGGCCCCCTGGTTGCCCAGCGGGGTGACGGGCGCTGGCAGGCCCTACCAACCCGTGGTCACGCTCAATGGCTGGACCTTGCCCTGGCGCATGAACAACGGTGTCAAGGAATTCCACCTGGTGGCCGAACCCGTGGTGCGCGAGGTGGCCCCGGGCTTCCTGGTCAATATGTGGGGTTACAACGGCCAAAGCCCTGGTCCCACCATCGAGGTGGTCGAAGGAGACCGGGTTCGCCTGTACGTCACCAACCGCTTGCCCGAGCACACCACCATCCACTGGCACGGCCAACGGCTGCCCAACGGCATGGACGGGGTGGGCGGCCTCAACCAGCCGCAGATCCCCGTGGGCAAAACCTTTGTGTACGAATTTGTGGCACGCCGCCCAGGCACCTTCATGTACCACCCACACGCCGACGAAATGACCCAGATGGCCATGGGCATGATGGGCATGTGGGTCACCCACCCCAAGGGCAGGCACCCGCACATTGCCGAAGTGCAGCGCGACTACTGCTTTTTGCTCAGCGCCTACGATGTGGAGCCCGGCAGCATGACGCCACAGGTCAACACCATGCTGGACCACAACATCTGGACCTTCAACAGCCGCGTGTTCCCCGGCATCAGCCCGCTGGTGGCCAGACTGGGCGACCGCGTGCGGGTGCGCGTGGGCAACCTCACCATGACCAACCACCCCATCCACATCCATGGCATCGAGTTCGAAGTGACGGGCACCGACGGTGGCCCCGTTCCCCCGTCCGCCCGCTGGCCCGAGGTGACCACCGACGTGGCCGTGGGCCAGATGCGCCAGATCGAATTCCTGGCCGACGAGCCCGGGGACTGGGCCCTGCACTGCCACAAGAGCCACCACACCATGGGCGCCATGGGACACGGGGTGCCCACCATGATCGGCGTGGACCACCGGGGACTGCTGAACAAATTGCAGCGCGCCAGCCCCGAGTACATGCTGATGGGTGAGCGGGGCATGGCCGACATGGGCGAAATGCACATGGAACTGCCCCCCAACACCGCCCCCATGATGACGGGCACAGGGCCCTACGGCCCCATTGAAATGGGTGGCATGTTCACCACCCTCAAGGTGCGCGCCGACCAGAAGCCCGGTGACCACCGCGACCCCGGTTGGTACACCCTGCCCGAGGGCACCCAGGCACGCGAAGTGGCCCTGCCCGCGCAGCCAGGCACCCACAGGGCGGCACCGGCGCAACCCGGTGCAGCGCACGGTGCCCAGGTGCGCAAACCCCAGCCAGCCCAGGGCCACGCGCACCACTGACACCACAGGACACACCATGATCACACACCCCATAGACCGCCGACGTTTCCAGCAGCTGCTGCTGGGTGGCGCACTGCTGCCACTGGCCACAGGGGCTGCCTGGCTGCTGCCTCAGCGCGCCCAGGCCCACGGCGATGCCCACGCACCCGCCAAACCCCACGCCGTGGTGAAGGAGCAAAAACCCTGGGGCATCGCCGCAGACCCACAGGCGGCGCAGCGCACCATCACGCTGCGCATGACCGACGACATGCGGTTTTCCCCCTCGCACATCGAGGTGCGGGAGGGCGAAACCCTGCGCCTGCGCGCCGTGAACCGGGGCAAAGTGATGCACGAGCTGGTGCTGGGCACACCCGAGGAACTGCTGGCCCACGCCGAACTCATGAAAAAGCACCCCGGCATGGAACACGATGAACCCTACATGACCCATGTGGCCCCGCGCCAACGGGGCGACATTGTCTGGACCTTCAACCGCGTGGGCGATTTTGAGTTTGCCTGCCTCATCCCGGGCCACTGGGATGCCGGCATGCGTGGCACCCTGCGTGTCAGGCCCGCTGGCTGAAGCCCTGCCGCCTCCCGTTTTTAACCAGAAAGCGATTACCCCCATGCAACGACGACACTTTTTGACCACGCTGGCCGGCATTGCCGCGCTGCCCCTGTCGGCCCACGCCGCCGCACCCGACAAACTGCCCACCGTGCAGGTCTGGAAAGACCCCAACTGCGGCTGCTGCAAAGACTGGGTCAGCTACCTCCAGGCCGATGGCTTCACAGTGCAGGTGTTCGAGACTGGCAACACCGCCATGCGCCAACGCCTGGGTTTGCCCATGAAGTTTGCCTCTTGTCACACGGCGCTGGTCGGCGGCTACGTCATCGAAGGGCACGTGAACGCCCCCGAAATCCGTCGCCTGCTGAAAGAAAAGCCCCAGGCACTTGGCCTGGCCGTACCCGGCATGCCCGTGGGCAGCCCCGGCATGGATGGCCCCGAGTACCAGAACAGGCAAGACCCGTACGATGTGCTGCTGGTGCAAAAGGACGGCAGCAGCCGCGTGTACCAATCCTATTTCAGGAGCTGAACATGCCCCATTTCCTCACGCCCGCGCACACGGTGCCAGGGCTGTTGCTGACCGCGTTGCTGTGGTCGGGCACCGCCGCAGCCCAGTCGTCCGACAACACGCACCACAGTCACCACCCCGCACCGTCAGCCCCGACCGGTGCAGCCGATGCCAGCGCGCTGCCCTGGGTCCATGCCGAAGTGCGACGGGTGGACATGGGGGCTGGCAAGGTCACGCTCAAACACGGGGCAATCAGCAACCTCGACATGCCCGGCATGACCATGGTGTTTGGCGTGCCAGATCGCGCCCAACTGACCAACCTGCAACCCGGCGATGCCGTTCAGTTCACCGCCGACAAGGTCAACGGTCAATACGTGGTGGTGAACCTGCGCCCACTGCCCGGCGGCACCGGTCGCTGAACACACCGCCTCAAGACAAGGGTGGCAGCAAATCCGGGTAGTGGGTGTCGGCGGCACCCTTGGGGCCCGCGGCGGGAAACAGCGGCGCCCGGGCACTGTTGAGCACCGCAGTGTCCAGCACACTGCCCAGGGCGTCATCCACCAGGCTGTGGGCTGCCACCACGCGCACGCGGTGTTGCGCGCACAGGCTGTCAAAGCTGCGCCGCGTCATGGACGTGGTGCTGCCACCTTGCCCGGTGAACAGGTACATGGTGCCGTGCGGACTGGCCCAGCTCAGTTGGAGGCGCACCCATTGACCGCCTTCCTGCTGCAACTCCACCCAAGCCCCTTGGGCCAGCTCCAGGGACTCGCCTTCCGACGCGGGAGCCAGCGCAGCGGCTTCACTCGACACCCCGTCCCATGGGCGACCCATGGGCTCGGTGTCGGCAAAGTCCTGTGTGTGCAGGGTGGGAAACGGCTCCACGATGAAGCCGGTATCGGCGCTCTCGCTGCGGTTGAGCCATGGTTCGCCCCCCGCTGGCGACGGTCCCGTCCCGTCCAACCCAGGCTGGGGGACGACGCCCGAAGTCTCGTGCGCCGCCGGTGGCAAGATCAGCTCCGGTGGCCACGCCACGGCAGACTTGTCCCCTTCGCCCTTCAGGCCAGCCTCGTGCCGGGACATCAGAAACGAGAAGAATTGCCGGGAGGCCACCGGGTCGTAGTCGATGGACTGCAGTCCCTCTCGCAGGGTGCGCAACAGCCCTGGGATCAGCCTGGACAACCGGCCCCGGTTGCGGCTGGCCACCTCCACACGGCTGCTCCAGATCAGGTCGGTGAGCATCGCCTGGTAGCGCAAATCGGCGGGCATGCGGGTGGGCTGGGTGTCCGGGGCTTGCGCCCCACCCATTTTGGCCTGGGCAATGACCTGGGCCCACGGCCCGACGATGAACTGCTGGACGACCGGATCGGCCTTGGAAAAATCAAGGCGCGTCGCCAACTCGCGGGCCAACTTCTCGGCCAGCAGGTGGCGCTGTTCCGCCTTGACCAGCGAAGCCACCGCACGCCCTTGGGTCTCGTGGCTGTGCTGGGCATGCGCCTGCGGCTGCAACACCTCCAGCGCCGTTTCGAACAACGCGCTGACACGGGTATCGGAGCGGGAAAACAGCTGCACCACGTCTTCCAGCGTGGCCAAAAACGGGCCAAACCCCGGTGCTTGCGCGGAATCGAAGGCCAGGCTGCGCTGGGTGATCTCTTCCAGCAGGCGCCGGGCCGGGTTGAGCTTGTCGGCAATGAAACGGGGGTCGTCACGCGCGATGCGCAACAAGGCGGGCTGCAGACGCCCCAGGATCTGGCGGACCGGGGCCAGCAGGCGCTCATCCCGGGTCATGCCCTCCAACAACAGCTGCACCACACCCTGCGCCAGCGCCTGAAGGTGGGCGAGGCTGTCGGCCTGCGAACCACCCACGGCCGTGTCGCGGTGAGCACGGCGATCGGGGCCTCGGTAGGTCCCCGCACTCACCAGGTCGGGAGCGGGCTGCCCCACCGCGAGTGGCGCTTGTCCAGCGACCGGCGCCTGGGTGGGCAACAGCGGTGCACCGTTCAGGTGAAACGGCAGTGGGTCGTGCGGGTGCCCATGGTCGCCCACCAACAGGTGATGCAATCCGTCCAGCGTGAGCAAATCTGTGCCGGCTGCTGTGGCCTTGTCGTGCACGCCAGCGGGAGCGGACACCGGTGCCCCGTCATTCTGGGAGCCCCCATGGTGCATGGTCAGGTCATCGTGCTGGTCACCCACACCGGGCGGGCGGTTGCGTGCCCCAGGTGAACGGGTCACGGCGGGCGATGGGGCCTGCAGCACATGGTAGTCGGCCCGCTGCACGCCGTGGTCGGACAGGATGCGGATGAGGTGCCGGTACAGCAACTGCAGCTCTTCGCCCAGCGCCTGCGTGCCGTGTTGCAGCCACAGCGTGCGCACAGATTTGTCGCGGGTGATGCCCTCCATGGTGCGGCGCAGGGCCGCAATGGCCACGTCAGGACGCAGGGGGTTGTGTTCCATGCGGACCGACACATGGCCCTGGGCGCTGCTGAGCAGGGCGGTCAACTCGGACAAGGCGTCGCCCGCCGCACTCTCCACCACCTGCTCCAGCCTGGCCACCTGCACGGTGGCCTGAACCTGCAGCTCGTCCATCAACTCCAGGTCGTCAAAACTGATGTTGGACAAGGTTCGCCGCACGGGGCCGGCGTCTGAATGCCCAGCCAGCGACTCGCCAATGGCCGAGCGCCAGTTGGCCACCCAACGGGTTTCAAACGCCTGCCGGTGGCGGCTCAGTTCCTTGAGGGCTGTGGACAGGTCCGCTTTTTCGCGGGGGCTGATGGTCCAGGCCTCCTGCTGCCTGAGCACCTCCGCCAACCCCGCTGCCCAGCGCATGACCAAGCCCGGGGCTTCGGCCATGGCCGCGTCCAAACACGCCTGCAGGGCGCGGGATGTCCGCCATTGGGTCGGCAACGGATCGTCGCCTGCGGGGGGAGGTGTGCGTTGCATGCGTTGGCCTCGCTCAGCCAGATTGACAAAAAAGATAGCTAATTAACTATACCTGTAAAGCGCCAGAGTGCATTTTTATTGTTATTTTTGTTCCCTGATGTCCCCACGGACCCTCACGGACCGGTCAACAGCCGCCGCCACCCGTCGGGGCCCAAGCGACGCAACACATCGATGTTGCGCTCATAGATCACGTCGGTGTCACCAAACGACTCGATGGCGCGCGCCAGACTGTCTTCACGGATGAGGTGGAGTGTGGGGTATGGCGAGCGGTTGGTGAAGTGGCTCATGTCACCCTCGGGCTCGCCGTCGAACACAAAGTCCGGGTGAAAGGGCGCAATCTGCACCACCCCTTCCAGTTCGTGGTCGGCCAGCACGCCATCGGCCACATCCAAAAAGTCGTTGAACACCAAAAAGTCGGGGAACAGCGTGGGATGAATCAGCAGCGTGGTGTCCACCTCCTCGGCCGGGGTCGACTTCAGCCGTTCCAGTTCGGCGTCGAGGTCGTCCAGAAACGCGTCCAGGTGCCTGGCGCGGCTCACGACCAGCCGCACCTGGTTTTTCACGTACACCGACTTGGCAAACGGGCACAGGTTGAGGCCAATGACGGCCTGCTCCAGCCAGCGGCGTGTGGCCGCCAGCACCTCATCGTCACTCGCCAAGCCATGCTCCGGTGAAACCAGCGCCCCCTCGGGGGTTGCGACCGTGGTGTGCGAAGGCGTCGTGCTCATTTGAGCGACTTGAAGCGGGCACGCTTGGGACGTGCGCCCTCTTCACCCAGGCGGCGCTTCTTGTCGGCCTCGTACTCGGTGAAGTTGCCGTCGAAGAATTTCCACTGCGAATCACCCTCGCAGGCCAGGATGTGCGTGCAGATGCGGTCCAGGAACCAGCGGTCGTGGGAAATGACCATGGCGCTGCCAGCAAACTCCAGCAGCGCTTCTTCCAGCGCACGCAGGGTTTCCACGTCCAGGTCGTTGGACGGTTCGTCCAGCATCAGCACGTTGCCGCCCTGGGCCAGGGTTTTGGCCAGGTGCAAGCGCCCGCGTTCACCGCCCGACAGGCTGCCCACCAGCTTTTGCTGGTCGTTGCCCTTGAAGTTGAAACGCCCCAGGTAAGCCCGGCTGGGCATGACGAACTTGCCCACGGTGATGTTGTCCAGCCCGCCCGACACGTCTTCCCACACGGTTTTGCTGCCGTCCAGGCTTTCGCGGCTCTGGTCCACAAAGGCCAGCTTGGCGGTTTTGCCGATGGTGATGCTGCCCGCATCGGGCTGCTCCACGCCCTGGAGCATGCGAAACAGCGTGGACTTACCCGCGCCGTTGGGGCCGATGATGCCGATGATGGCACCGGCGGGCACGGCAAAACTCAGGTTGTCGATCAGCAGGCGGTCGCCGAACGATTTGGTCACGCCCTCAAACTCGATGACCTGCGCGCCCAGGCGCTCGGCCACGGGGATGAAGATCTCGTTGGTCTCGTTGCGCTTCTGGTAGTCCACATCGCTCAGCTCCTCGAACCGGGCCAGTCGGGCCTTGCTCTTGGCCTGGCGGCCCTTGGCGTTGGAGCGAACCCATTTCAGTTCTTCCTTCATGGCCTTCATGCGGGCGTCTTCGGACTTTTGCTCGGTCTCCAGACGGCGCTCTTTCTGGTCCAACCAATCGGAGTAGTTGCCCTTGTAGGGAATGCCGTGGCCACGGTCCAGTTCCAGAATCCACTCGGCCGCGTTGTCCAGGAAGTAACGGTCGTGGGTGATGGCCACCACGGTGCCGGAAAAACGCTGCAGGAACTGCTCCAGCCAATGGACGCTTTCGGCATCCAAGTGGTTGGTGGGTTCGTCCAGCAGCAGCATGTCGGGCTTGCTCAGCAGCAGGCGGCACAGGGCCACACGGCGCTTCTCGCCGCCCGACAGGTTCTTGATGGTGGCATCCCACGGGGGCAGGTTCAGCGCATCGGCCGCCAGTTCCAGTTGCAGGTCGGTGTTCTCGCTGCCTGCGGCGGCAATGATGGCCTCCAGCTCGGCCTGCTCGGCAGCCAGGGCATCAAAGTCGGCATCGGGCTCGGCGTAGGCGGCATACACCTCGTCCAGCCTGGCCTTGGCCTTGAGGGCGCCACCAATGCCCTCTTCCACGGCTTCGCGCACGGTTTGCTCAGGGGCCAGCTGCGGCTCCTGTGGCAGGTAGCCGATCTGGATGCCGGGCATGGGCACGGCTTCGCCTTCAATTTCCTTGTCGATGCCCGCCATGATTTTCAGCAGGGTGGACTTGCCCGAGCCGTTGGTGCCCAGCACACCGATCTTGGCGCCAGGGAAGAAGCTGATGGAAATGTCTTTCAGGATCTGCCGCTTGGGGGGCACGGTCTTGCACACCCGGTTCATGGAGTAAACGTATTGGGCCATCGGTCGCTTTCTGTGGGAAACGGATAAGGGTCAGCAGGCGGGCGCACCGAGGGTGGCGCGCACCGTTGGGCATCAGCGCCCACACCAGGTGGTGGGCTGCCAACGCAAAAACACACGGTTACCGCCTGTCTGTCTGGCGTGGATTATCCCAGCATGCGACAATGCAACCCGTTTCGCGCCACAGTCGGTGTGAAAACCGGCACCCTGCCGGGGAGAATCGCGTGGCCTCATCAGGCCAGCCGCCACTCCCGAAACCCCAACTGCATTGACCCGGACTGACCACCCCCCATCAAACGGGTTGGCAAGGCAATGCTCCCCGCGCCCCGGACGGGTGCAATATCCATGAACTTTGAAGAACTGAACCTGGCCCCGGCCATTGTGCAAGCCGTGCGCGAGCAAGGCTACGAAACCCCCACGCCCATCCAGGCACAGGCCATTCCGGCCGTGATCGACGGGCAAGACCTGCTGGCGGGCGCACAAACCGGCACAGGCAAAACCGCCGCCTTCACTTTGCCCATGCTGCACAAGCTCAGCCAAAGCGAAGCCGGCAAGAACCGCTTCGGCGGCAAAGCCATCCGCGCCCTGGTGCTGACGCCCACCCGTGAACTCGCCGCCCAGGTGGAGGAGTCGGTGTCCACCTACGGCAAGTACCTCCCCTCCATCAACTCCGGCGTGGTGTTCGGTGGTGTGGGCATGAACCCCCAGATCAACCTGCTGAAAAAAGGCGTGGACGTGCTGGTGGCCACGCCCGGCCGCCTGCTGGACCTGGCCCAGCAGGGTTTTCTGGACCTGTCCCAGGTGCAGATGCTGGTGCTCGACGAAGCCGACCGCATGCTGGACATGGGTTTCATCCACGACGTGAAGAAAATCCTGGCCATGGTGCCCGGTCACAAGCAAAGCCTGCTGTTCTCGGCCACCTTCAGCGATGAAATCCGTGAACTGGCCAATGGCCTGCTGCGCAACCCACAAAGCATCCAGGTGACGCCACGCAACACCACGGTGCAGCGCATCACCCAGCTCATCCACCCCGTGGGCCGCGGCAAGAAAAAAGCGGCGCTGGTGCACATCATCAACGAGCACAACTGGAGCCAGGTGCTGGTGTTCACGCGCACCAAATTCGGCGCCAACAACGTGGCCGAATACCTCACCAAAAACGGCATCAACGCCATGGCGCTGCACGGCAACAAGAGCCAGGCCGCCCGCACCCAGGCATTGGCGGGATTCAAGAGCGGGGACATCCGCGCCCTGGTGGCGACCGACATTGCCGCACGCGGCATTGACATTGACGAGCTGCCACACGTGGTCAACTACGAAATCCCCAACGTCAGCGAAGACTACGTGCACCGCATCGGTCGCACCGGCCGCGCGGGCGCCAGCGGTGAAGCCGTCAACCTGGTGTGCATGGACGAAGAAGGCTTCATGCAGGACATCGAGCGCTTCACGAAGCAGCGCATCGAAGTCAAGTTCCTCGAAGGTTTTGGGCCCGAGCCCGGTGAAAAGGCCGAGCCCATTGCCATGGGTCGCCAGACCATCTGGGGCGGCGCAGGCAAGCCACCCAGCCGCGAGGTCATGGCCGCTGCCGCCAAGGCCGCGCGCAGCGAAATGATGGAACGCATCCGCGACAAGAAGCAGACCGAAGGCGGCAACGGCGGTGGCCGCAACGCGCCCCGCGGCGGCGGTGGCCGTGGCCGCAGCGCGGCCGGTGGTGCCGACACGGGCGCCTCCGGCCATGGTCGCCCCGCAGGTGCCCACCCCGACCAGCGCCCCCGCCCGGGCAACCCGCATGGTGGCCCCAAGGCGCGTCCGGCCCGTGGTCCCCGCCCAGAAGGGCGCGGCCCGGGCCAGTCGGATGCGCAACCCGGCCCCACCGCGTTTCGCAACGCCGATGTCCGCAGTGAGAACCGCCATGCACCGCGCAACGAACCGCGCAGCGCCAACAGCGGTGGTCAACCCGACCCCTTGCGCACCAGCATCGACTCCATGACCAGCCGTGGCGGCAACGGCTACCGTGGCAACCGCAATGGCCCTGGCGGTAACCGGGGCGGCGGCGCACCTGGCGGCAACCGGGGTGGCCCGGCTGACCCCCTGCGCACCAACTTCGGTCGCATCACCCACAAATGACGGCGGCGGGCAACGACCACACCGCCACTGAATCGCCAGTGCGGTTCGGGCTGGACGGTCGGGTGTGCGTGGTCACCGGCGCCGCCCAGGGCATTGGCGCGGCCTGTGCGCGGCGCCTGGCCGCTGAAGGTGCCAGGGTGGTGCTGGCCGATGTGGCCACCGATGCAGGGCAGGCCCTGGCCCGTGAGTTGGGTGGCTTGTTCGTGCACACCAACGTGGGTGTGCCGGCCGACGTCAACCACCTGGTGGCGGCCACACTGGCCCAATGGGGCCGAGTGGACGTGCTGGTGAACAACGCTGGCATTTTCAAGGCAGCCCCCTTCCTGGACATCACGGAAGAAGACTGGGACGCGGTGCTCAACGTGAACCTGAAGGGTGCCTTTCTGGTGGGGCAGGCTGTGGCACGCGCCATGACGGCCAACCAGCCCGTGGGCGCGCGACAGGGGCGCGGCGTGGTGGTGAACATGAGTTCGGTCAACGCCACGCTGGCCATCCCCAACATCGCCAGTTACAACGTGAGCAAGGGCGGCATCAACCAGCTGACCCGCGTCATGGCCCTGGCGCTGGCCGACCACGGCATCCGCGTCAACGCGGTGGCGCCTGGCACCATTGCCACGGAGCTGGCCGCGCAGGCCGTGCTGACCAGTGAAGAAGCCAGACAAAAAATACTGGCCCGCACACCCATGAAACGGCTGGGCGAGCCCGAAGAAGTGGCCGACGTGGTGGCCTTCCTGGCCAGCGACGCGTCCAGCTACATGACGGGCGAAATTGTCACCGTCGACGGTGGGCGCATGGCCCTGAACTACACCGTCCCACTGCCCTGACCCATGCACAATACGGCCCATGAGACTTTTGCACACCATGCTGCGGGTGGGTGACCTGCAGCGATCCATCGATTTCTACACCCGCGTCATCGGCATGAAGTTGCTCCGCACGTCAGAGAACACCGAGTACCAATACACCTTGGCTTTTGTGGGATTCGGCAGCAACCCCGAGCACGCCGAACTGGAACTGACCCACAACTGGGGGGTGAGCAGCTACGAGCTGGGCACCGCCTATGGCCACATTGCCTTGGCCGTGGCCGATGTGGCGGCGGCCTGTGACCGCATCCGCGCGGCGGGTGGCGTCATCAGCCGCGAACCTGGGCCCGTGAAGGGCGGAAAAACGGTGATCGCCTTTGTCACCGACCCAGACGGCTACAAGATCGAACTCATCCAGCGCACCGACCACGTGACGCTGGGCTGAGGCCCGCCACCGCCAGCCTCAGTCCACGTGGCTGGCGGTTTTACTCCACCACCACGTCCACGCGGCGGGCTTCGGCGTTGGAGCCAGCGCCGGTCAACTGCTCGGGCTTTTTCAGCTCGATGGCGGCTTCGGCCACACCCACGGCCAGGAGCACGTCGCGCACCGCCAGGGCCCGCTGCTTGGCCAGCTCGGCGTTTTGCTCGGGGTTGCCGGTGGCGTCGTGGAAGCCCGACAGCACCAGTTTTTTGCCAGCACCAGCCGCTTGCATGGCGTCCACCAGGGCCTCGGCTGCACCGGCGGCCAGATCGGCCTTGCCAGATTCAAAATAGAACTTCACCACACCGTTGTCCACCACCACACGGGCCTGCGACTCGTCCACCGCTGCAGCGGTGGCCATTGGCTTGGCCGCTGGCCCTTTGGCCTTGTGGATGCCCAGGCCCACCACAAACCCGACCACCAGGACGATCAGGGGGATGAGAATGGCGAAAGCCGAACGTGTGCCTTCGTCTTGATCTTGAACTGACATGAATGCTCCGTAGAAAATGAACAACCTCGGATTTTAGTGGGTGCAGATGACACCACCTTTCAACATGACGCGCTGCAGCAAAACCCTGTTCAACCACACCCTGGCGGCCTGGGGTGGCCACAGTGACCTGTGGGTGTTTGCCTATGCCTCACTCATCTGGCGACCAGAAGGCAACGTGGTCGAAACCCGCCGGGCCCGCATCCACGGCTACCACCGCGCCCTGCAAATGTGGAGCCGCGTCAACCGGGGCACGCCGGAGCGGCCCGGGCTGGTGTTTGCACTGATTTCCGGCGGCAGTTGTCAAGGCGTGGTGCAGCGCATTGCCCGGCGCGACGTGCCCGATTACCTGCAGCAACTGTGGCTGCGGGAGATGCCCAACCCGGTGTATGACCCGCGCTGGCTGCAAGCCCACACCCCGCTTGGGCCCGTGCAGGCACTGGGCTTCACCCTGTCGCGACGCAGCCCCAATTTCACCGGCGAATTGGCGCCCGACACCTACCGCCAGATCTTCCGGCACTCGGTGGGGCGCTACGGCAGCACGCTGGACTACGCGCACCAGACCCACCACCAGCTGCGCAGCATGGACATCCACGACCGGGCGTTGGGGAAACTGTTGGCCCTCGCAGCGGCACCTGAGGCCGCTGCCTATACTGCTGCGCCATGACCATGAACATCGCAGACCTTCGCAAAAGTTACGAGCGCGCGGAACTCAGCGAGTCCGAATCAGACGCCCAACCGCTGAACCAGTTCGACCGCTGGCTGAAGGAAGCCATGCACAGCGAAGTGCCCGAGCCCAACGCCATGACCCTGGCCACCGTGGCCAGCAACCTGCGTCCCAGCACCCGGGTGGTGCTGATCAAGGACTACGACGCCCGTGGCATCGTCTGGTACACCAACTACGGCAGCCGCAAGGGCCAGGAGTTGAGCGGCAACCCGTTTGCGGCCCTGCAGTTCCATTGGGTGGAGCTGGAGCGTGTGGTGCGCATCGAAGGCCGGGTGGAAAAGGTGGATGCCGAGGAAAGTGACGCCTACTTCCACTCCCGCCCATTGGACAGCCGCATCGGCGCCTGGGCCAGCCCGCAAAGCCAGGTCATTTCTGGCCGATCAGTGCTGGTGGCCAACGCCGCGCGCTACGGCGCGCAGTTTCTGCTGCAGCCGCCCCGTCCCGAACACTGGGGTGGCTACCGCCTGGTGCCCGACACCTGGGAGTTCTGGCAAGGCCGCAAAAGCCGCCTGCACGACCGCCTGCGCTACCGCCTGCAGGCCAATGGCGAGTGGACGCGAGAGCGCCTGGCGCCCTGACCCAACCATCGGGTGCGGACACGCCAGCACCCACTCACTTCAGCACATATTCAAAGGTGCTGACCACGCGCAAACGCTTGGTCAGGGTGTTCCCCGAGTCCATGTCGGTGCCATCGTCGTCCGACACACGGATGCTGCCCTGGTTGGCACTTTTCAGCGCCCCCAGCGCCGCGCCCGCTTCGGCGGCAAATTTCTGCGCCTGCTCGCGGGCGTTGCGCGTGGCCTCGGCCAGCAAGGGCGCCTTGATGGCATTGAACCCGCGCAACTGGTAGCGGGGCAGGCCACCGCCCTCCATGTCGCCCCCCAGCTGGATGCCCGCCAGGATCAGCGGATCGGTGGCCTTGGCCGACTGGTCCACCAGCTGCACCCGGGATGAACTGACCACCACCCGCCCGCTGCCCCCGTAGCGCAGGGGCTGACCGGCCTGGGCGTACTCCTTGGCAAAGGCGTCTTGCACCTGCAGCGGGCGCACGTCCAGCTCGGCCTCCTGAAAACCCAGGGTTTTCAGGAACGCCAACACCTGGTCACGGTCCTGGCTGAGGGCACGCTGCACCGCCGAAAAGTCGTTGCCCGCCCGACGAAACTGCAGCACCCAGATGGCGTGGTCGGCGGGCACATCTTGCTCGGCCAGCCCTTTGACGGTGACGACCCGGTCGGCCATGCGAAAGTGCTCCAGACCCCGGCCCAGCAACCACCCACCCACCGACAAGCCCAGCGCCAAGCCCAAGGCCAGCACCGTGGCCGCCGCCAACGGGGACGGCGTGGGCTGCGCCAAGGCAATCGGCACCACCGGCGACGTGGGCTCGGGTGGTGTTGGCAGTGGTGTCATGGCGGATCTCCCTCTGAGAAAGTGGATGCGGCAGCGCCTCACGGCACCGATTTGAACCGAACCCGGGCATTTTGCGTGGCTTTTTTCAGCCCACTGAAGCGCCCCGCACAGGCACACCGAGAGAAATCAGAGTCGATAGCAAACAATGCTTTATCGATATGCGCTGAGCGTCCATTTCATTATAAAAATAGCTGCCAGCCGGGCACCTCACCCACCCGCTCGATTGGCTGGCCCTGCACCGCGGCCAGGGCTGGGTCGCTCACCAGGTCGGGGGCAATGTCGGCCAGCGGCACCAGCACAAAGGCGCGTTGCCACATGCGCGGGTGCGGCACGGTGAGCGTGGGTGACCCGATGTGGGCACTGCCGTACAGCAGCAGGTCCAGGTCCAGTGTGCGCGGGGCGTTGGGGTAGGGCCGCTCGCGGCCAAACCGCTGCTCGGTGGCCTGCAGCACGGCCAGCAAGGCGGGAGCGGTGAGGAGCGTGGCGACCTGGGCCACGGCGTTGAAGTAATCGGGTCCACCGGCACCGATGGGCGCTGTGCGGTACAGGCCAGAGACTTTTTCCAACCGCAACCCTGGGGCCTGCGCCAATGCCTGCACGGCATAGCGCAGGGTGTGGGCGGCATCACCAAGGTTGGCCCCCAGCGCCACCTGGGCGGTGACCCAGCCACGGCTGGGGTGGCCAGGGGGGTATTCAGGCATCCGAATCGGGGCCGCTGCTGCGGCCACCGTCGCCCCGGGGGCTGGCCTCACCGCCCTCGCCTGCGCCACCGGGTTTGCGGCGGCGGCGTCGGCGTTTGCGCGCCGGGCTGCCGTCGGCGCCCAAGGTCGGCTCGCCGGCGTCTGCCGACCCGCCGGGTGGCAGGCCTTCGGCACCATCGGCGGTGCGCCAGCGGGGATCGTCCTCACCGGTGGCGCCTGGGGCCGCGCCGTCGGCAGACACTCGGTGGACCTTGGTCTTGCGGCCCGCACCGGACTTGGCGCGCGACTGCTCCAACCGGATGGCCTCGATCATGTCGTTGCGGTGGGCGTCGTCGGCGGTGCTGAAGGTTTCCCACCAGTGGGCCAGCTCTTCAGGGATTTCGCCCACCAGGGCACGCAGGCGCAAAAAGTCGAACCCCGCCCGAAAGCGTGGCTGGTCGGCCAGCGAAAACGGTGAGTTGCCCGAGCGCCGCTCGAAGCGGGGCTGCATGGTCCAGATCTCGCGCATGTCGGCACCCAGCTTGCCACGGCCGGACACGTCGCCAATGCGGGCATCAAACACCTCGTCCACCGCGTCTTGCAGGGCACTGAAGGCGGGCTGGCGGGCGGTGACGCGGCGGGCCCAGCCTTCGCGCACGTCGGACCACAGCACACAGGCCAGCAAAAAGCTGGGGGCCACGGGCTTGCCCTCGCCCACGCGGCGGTCGGTGTCCTGCAGGGCCTGGGCCACAAACGGCAGGTCGGCGCGCTCCACGGCCAGGTCCAGCAGGGGGTAAATGCCTTTGGCCAGCCCCAGTTGGCGCAGCTGGTTGACGCTGGCCGTGGCATGACCGGTTTGCAGCAGCTTGAGCATTTCGTCAAACATGCGGCTCTGCGGCACATCGGCCAGCAGGGCCACGCTGCCCACCAGGGGCTGGCCGGTTTTGGGCTCGAACGTGAAGCCCAGCGCACTGAGCTTGGCCGCAAAGCGCACGGCGCGGATGATGCGCACCGGGTCTTCGCGGTAACGCGTGGCGGGGTCGCCGATCATGCGCAGCACTTTTTTCTGCGCGTCGCGGATGCCGTGGTGGTAGTCCACCACCATCTGGCGCTCGGGGTCGTAGTACATGGCGTTGATGGTGAAGTCGCGCCGGGCGGCGTCTTCTTCCATCGGGCCCCACACGTTGTCGCGCAGCACGCGGCCACTCGAATCGACCGCGTGGGTCATGCCGGCCAGCTCGCGCTTGCTGCTTTTTTCGTTGCCGGCCACCTGCTCGGCGGCAGCGTTGTCCATGTGGGCACGGAAGGTGGACACCTCGATCACCTCGTGCTCACGCCCCCGGCCGTACACCACGTGCACGATGCGAAAGCGCCGCCCGATGATGAAGGCCCGGCGGAACAGGCCCTTGACCTGCTCGGGCGTGGCATTGGTGGCCACGTCGAAGTCTTTGGGTGCCAGGCCCAGCAGCAGGTCGCGCACCGCACCGCCGACGATGTAGGCCTCAAAGCCAGCCTGCTTGAGCGTGTGCACCACGTCCAGTGCGCGGCGGTCCACCAGCTCGGGGTTGATGCGGTGCACATCCGCCGGAACGTCCACGCGTTTGCCAAATTTGGGGGCGGCCTTGCCCCGACCTGCGCCGGTTTTGCCCAGCAGCTTGTTGATGAAATTTTTGATCATGGAAACAGGTTCAGTGTGGGCCAGCCCCGCTGCTCGGCCACGGCACGCAGGCGGTCATCGGGGTTGGTGGCCACGGGATGGGTCACTTTTTCAAGCAGCGGCAGGTCGTTGATGGAGTCGCTGTAGAAGGTGCTGTGCGTCACGCTGGCCCAGCTGGCACCTTGCTTGGCCAGCCATTGTTCCACACGCGCCACCTTGCCCTCGCGAAACGAGGGTACGCCTTGTATCTCGCCAGTGGGCAGGCCGGAGGCGTCGCGCGCCAGTTCAATGGCAATCAGCTCTTCCACCCCAAACGCCTGGGCAATGGGCCGGGTGACAAACTCATTGGTGGCGGTGACGATGAGCACCGCATCCCCGGCCTGGCGGTGCCGCTCCACCAGCGCCAGCGCTTGTTGTGTGATGCCTTTTTGCACCACAGCGCTCATGAATTGGGCATGTGCTGCCACCGCTTTTTCCATGCCCTGTTCGCGGATGGCGGCGGTGGCAAAGCGGGTGTATTCGGCAATGTCCAGGGTACCCGCCTTGTAGCGTTCGTAAAACACCCGGTTGGCCTGGCCAAAAGCCTCGGCATCGCGCCAGCCGATGGCCACGGTGAACTGACCCCATTCGTAGTCGGAGTCCATCGGGATGAGGGTGTGGTCCAGGTCAAAAAGGGCCAGTTTCATTCGTTTTCCAGCATGGATTTGATGAGCGGGATGGTGATGGCGCGCTGCGTTTGCAGCGCGTAGTGGTCCAGGTGGTCCAGCAGTTGCATGAGGCTGCTGAGGTCGCGCGAGAACCGGTTGACCATGAAGGCCATGACCTCGTCACTGAGGTGCAGCCCCCTCGTCTGTGCCGCGCGCTGCAGCACGGTTTGCCGCTCGGCCTCGCCCAGTGGCAGCAGGTGGTGCACCTGCCCCCAACCCAGGCGGGTGCGCAGGTCCTCGCGCAGCTTGAGGTCGGCGGGGGGCAGTGCGCCGGCGGCCAGCACCCAGCGGGCACGGCCCTGGGTGGGCGTTTGGGCGTTCACAAACCAGTTGAAGGCCGCCGCCTGCTGCTGGGCGGTGTACAGGTGGCAATCGTCCAGCACCACCGCCTGCCAGGCGTTGTCAAACGGCGCGGGCTCCAGGGTCTGGGCATCCAGCCAGCCCACGGGCTCGCCCTGGGCCTTCAGCGCCTGGGCAACGGCGCGCAACAAATGGGTTTTGCCGCAGCCGCCTTCGCCCCACAGGTAGGTGGGCACGGGCGAGCGCAGGGGGTGTGCCACCCACTGCTGCAGGTGGGCCAGCGCGGCTTCGTTGCCCAAGGCAATGAAGTTGTCCAGCTGGGGTTCGGCCGACAGGCCGAAGTCGAGCGCCAGTTGCGTCATGCTGCGGGCGGAGGGTCGCCGGGGTCGGAGGTGTTCACCTCGGCGGGCAGGCCGGGGGTGCGCTGCCGGGGGGGGCGCTTCAGTGGTTCACCCACGTACAGCTCGCTGTGGGTGTAGGCGGTGCTCAGGCGCCTGAGCGCCACCAGCAGCACGGCGCTGACGGGCAGCGCCACCAGAATGCCCACAAAACCGAACAGGTGGCCAAACGCCAGCAACGCAAAGATGACGGCAATGGGGTGCAGGCCAATGCGCTCACCCAGCAGGCGGGGCGTCAGCCACATGCTCTCCACCACCTGCCCGATGCCGTAGACCGCCGCCACCAGCGCCACGCCCATGAAATCCTGAAACTGCAAGGCCGCCGCCAGCAGACCCAGCACCAGGCCCAGGCCAAAACCCAGGTAGGGCACAAACACGGCCAATCCGGTGAACACGCCAATGGGCAGGGCCAGCTTCAGCCCCACCAGGGCCAGGCCCACGGTGTAGAACACCGCCAGCACCCCCATGACCATGAGCTGGCCACGCAAATACTGGCCCAGCACGGCGTCGGTTTCGTCCAGAAAGCGTTGGGTGGCCTCCATGAAGCGCGGCGGCACCAGCACCTTGACCCGCGCCACCAGACCGGCCCAGTCCAGCAGCAGGTAGTAGGCGACGATGGGCATGAGCACCAGGTTGCCCAGCACGGCAGTCAGCACGCTGCCACCGATGCGCAAGGAAGACATCAGCCCCGCCACCAGCTCGCTCTCGCGGCCGCTCACCAGCTGCTTGAGCGCGCCGCGCACGGCCTCCACATCCACCGCGAGGTGCCAACCAAAGCGCTCGGACAAGGGCTGCAGCCGGGTGTTGAGCTGCTCCATGAGGGCGGGCACCTGGTCGCGCAACAGCGGCAACTGGCGGGTGATGACGGGCACGATGAGCAGCACCACCACGGCCAGCAGCAAGCTCAGCACCACAATGGCCACCGCCGCGCCCAGCCAGCGGGGCACATGGTGGCGCTGCATGGCCGACACCGCCGGGTGCAGCGCATAGGCCAGCACCGCCGCCACCACAAATGGCGTGAGCACGGGCGCCAGCAAGGCCAGCAGCGCCCAGGCCAGCCCAGCCAGGGCCAGCCAGGCCAGGAAACGCGATTGGGCAGGGGTCAGCGTCATGAAGGGGGCCAACGGTGGTTGGCGTGTGGGTGGGGGTGCAGAAAGGAAATCCGGCAGGGGCCGGGCGGGCCAGGGCCACCGCCACAGGCCGCACCCAAAGTGGGACACGGCGGGCATGGCGCGGGGCAGGCTTTAAAATTCGGTCAAATTCTATCTTTCCCATGACCAGCGCCCACACCCCCCCCACCTCCCCCGCCCCCATCTCCTACAAAGACGCCGGTGTTGACATCGAAGCCGGCGATTCGCTGGTCGAACGCATCAAACCCCTGGCCAAAAAAACCATGCGCGAAGGCGTGCTGGCCGGCATTGGCGGCTTTGGCGCGCTGTTTGAAGTACCCAAGCGCTACCAGGAACCCGTGCTGGTGTCCGGCACCGACGGCGTGGGCACCAAGCTCAAGCTGGCCTTCGAGTGGAACATGCACGACACCGTGGGCATTGACCTGGTGGCCATGAGCGTGAACGACGTGCTGGTGCAAGGCGCCGAGCCCCTGTTCTTTCTGGACTACTTTGCCTGCGGCAAGCTGGACGTGGACACCGCCGCTGCCGTGGTCGGTGGCATTGCCAAAGGATGTGAGCTCAGCGGCTGCGCCCTGATCGGTGGCGAAACCGCCGAAATGCCCGGCATGTACCCCGCGGGGGAATACGACCTGGCCGGTTTTGCCGTGGGTGCGGTCGAGAAACGCAAGATCCTGACCGGGGCCACCGTGCAAGCCGGTGACGTGGTGCTGGGCCTGGCTTCGGCCGGCGTGCATTCCAATGGCTTCAGCCTGGTGCGCAAGTGCATTGACCGCGCCACCAGCCAGGGCACACTGCCCGCCACGCTGGACGGCAAGCCCTTCAAGGCCGCCATCATGGAACCCACCCGCCTGTACGTGAAAAACGTGCTGGCCGCGCTGGCCGCCCACCCCACCGAGGACGGCGGCATCAAGGCGCTGGCCCACATCACCGGCGGTGGCCTGCTGGAGAACATTCCCCGCGTGCTGCCCGACGGCCTGGCCGCCCACCTGCAAAAAGGCAGCTGGCCCCAGACCGAGCTGTTCGCCTGGCTGCAAGCCACCGCCGGCATCGACGACATCGAAATGAACCGCACCTTCAACAACGGCATTGGCATGGTGGTGGTGGTGTCTGCGCCCCAAGCCGACGCCGTGGCCGCCACCCTGCGCGCCGCAGGCGAAGCGGTGTACACCATCGGCACCATTGCCCCCCAGGGCGACGGTGCGCAGGTGGTGGTGGGTTGATTTTTAAACCAAAATCACACCCACCGCTTGATAGACCTAGAAAGCTTGCTATATATTTATTTTGATAGCTGACTTTTCAATATCACCAATCGCAAAGCCCTGATTTCTTACGAAATCAGGGCTTTTTCATGGGCGGCACCGGCATTGGGGTGCCTGCACCTTCAGTCTGTTGCCATTCCCCGCATCTGCGCCAGCACATGCGCCCTGAACACACCCGCCAGTGGTGACAGCTGCCTGCCCTTGGGCCAGACCAGGTGCCATTGGGACTGGATGGGAAACCCCGCCACGTCCAGCCGCACGATGCGGGGATCGCTGTGCCCGCAGCTCAACGCGTGGCTGGACAACACGGCCACGCCCAGCTTGCTGGCCACCGACTCGCGGATGGCCTCGTTGCTGCCCAGCTCCAGCCAGCTGTTGGGCTCAAAACCCTGCTGCCGGAAGGTGCGGTCGGTGGCCATGCGGGTGCCCGAGCCGCGTTCGCGCAGCACAAAGCGGCTGCCAGCCAACTGGGCGAGCGTGATGCCGCCCTGCCCCGCCAGCGGGTGCGAGGCGGGGGCCACCAGCCACAGCGGGTTGGGCATGAGGATGTCGTCTTCCAGCGCCAGGTCGTCGGGCGGCATGGACATGACGTAGAGGTCGTCCATGTTGGCGCGCAGGCGGTTGACCACATGGTCGCGGTTGAGCACCTCCAGCGAAATGTCCACCTCGGGGTAGCGGTCGCAGAAACTGCCCAGCAAACCCGGGATGAAGTACTTGGCCGTGCTCACCACCGCCACCCGCAAGCGCCCGCGCGCCAGGCCCTGAATGGCGGCCATGCGCTGCTCGAAGCTCTCCCACTCGTCCACCATGGTGCGGGCGGTGCGCGCCAGCTCTTCACCCGCCTGCGTGAGGTGCACCTTGCGCGAAATCACGTCGTACAGCGGCAGCCCCACGGTTTCGGCCATGTCTTTGAGCTGCATGGACGCGGTGGGCTGCGTCACATGCATGCGCCGCGCGGCGGCGCTGACGCTGCCGGTGTCGGCCAGCGCCAGAAACAGCCGCAGCTGTCGAAAGCTGATGTTCATAGACTTTTACTGATATATATAGGTGCAAGAATCGATTTTACTTTTGCCATTCAGCCTTTTAGCATCCGCCCCCAACAAGGAGTGATGCCATGCAAAGTTTGCTGGACCCAGCGGTTCTGTTTTTTGTGTTCGGGGTGTTGGCCGGGGCCGTGCGCTCCAACCTGGAGTTGCCACCGGCCATTTCCAAATTTCTGTCGCTGTATTTGCTGATGGCCCTGGGCCTCAAGGGCGGCTTTGCGCTGGCGCAGTCGGGCCTGACCACCAGCGTGGCCACCAGCCTCAGCCTGGCCGTGCTGCTGGCGGTGGTGGTGCCGCTGCTGGGTTTTGTGGTGTTGCGCCGCTGGCTGTCGGGCTTTGACGCCGCCGCCGTGGCCGCCACCTATGGCTCCGTGAGCGCCGTGACCTTTGTCACCGCCGTGCAGCACCTGGAAAACCACGCCGTCCCCTTCGGCGGCCACATGGCCGCGGCCATGGCGCTGATGGAGTCGCCCGCCATCATCCTGGCCGTGCTCATGGCCAACGCCTTGCGCCAGAAGGCCGCGGCCAGCGTGGCCGTCACGGTCCAGGCCGGTGGCACAGCGGTGCTGGGGGGCGGCCCGCTGCCGTCCAACGGCCAACTGCCCCCGCTGAAGAAGGTGCTGCACGAGTCGCTGACCGACGGGGCCCAGCTGCTGCTGCTGGGCGCCATGGTGGTGGGCCTGGTCAGCGGCGAAGCCGGGCGCTCGGCCATGCAGCCGTTCTCGGGCGACCTGTTCAAGGGCATGCTGGCCTTCTTTTTGCTGGACATGGGCCTGATGACCGCCCGCAACCTGCCCAAACTGCGCGGCCAGTCCCCCTGGCTGATGGCCTACGCCGTGCTGGGTCCGCTGACCCACGCCACCCTGGCGCTGGCACTGGCCAAGGTGTTTGATGTGGCCTTGGGCGACACCATTTTGCTGATGGTGCTGGCGGCCAGCGCGTCGTACATTGCGGTGCCCGCTGTCATCCGCCACGCCATCCCCGAGGCCAACCCCTCGCTGTACTTCAGCCTGTCACTGGGCATCACCTTCCCGCTGAACATCCTGTTTGGCATCCCGCTGTACACGCAGGTGGCGCACTGGGCCTGGGGGGTGTGAAGCTGCACCCCACCCCATCGGGCTCACATGGCGCAGCTGACGTCGCCTCAGTTGGTCAGGCGACGGATGTCGCGCAGGCGCCCGGTGATGGCCTCGCGGTCCACGGCCTCACCCACCTCGGCCAAGTAGGTCGAGAGGTCGCGCTCGGCGTGGTGGTGGTGGCCCATTTCGGCGTGGACCAGGCCACGGTCACGCACCTCGTCCCACGCCCGTGGCAGCAGACGGACCAGGCGCTCCTGCACGGCCAGCAGACGGTGCCAGTCCTCACCGGTGCGGTGGATTTCCTTCAGGTTGTGCAGCATGCGCGCCAGGATGTCGCGCGGTGCGCAGGGCTGCAGGTACAGGCCCAGTGGGACTTCGTCGTCTCCCACCAGCCCGCGGGACAGCTGGTAGGGCTCCAACCGCTCCAGCAGCTCGTCCCGGCTCAGTGACTGGCCGGTGAACGGGTCCACCACCACCTGGCCCTGGGGCAGGCTGACCTTGACCATGAAGTGCCCCGGAAAACCCACCCCGCAGGCATCCAGCTTCAGGCCCTGGGCCAGCTCCAGCCAGAGCACCGCCAGGCTGATGGGGATGCCGCGCCGGGTTTTGAGCACGGCGTGGACAAAGCTGTTGTCGGGGTCGTGGTAGTGGTTGACGTTGCCAGCAAAGCCCAGGTCGCTGTAAAAAAACTGGGCCAGGGCCCGCAGGCGCTGCAGTGCAGAGGCATCGGCCCCCAGGCGGCGGTTCAGGCGGGCCTGGAGCTGGTCCACATCGCCCAGCACCTGCTGGATGTCGAGGTCGGGGTACTCGTCCTGCGCCAGGCTGATGGCCGCCTCCAGCAGGGGCAGCTGGGCATCGTCTTGCACGAGGGACTCGAAGTAATCCAGTGACGAAAGGGGTGCCAGGGAAAAAGACATGTTCTGCATCGCTGTGTGTACCCCCTGACGGTAGCGCAAAATCAACGCCCTCGGGGCGTGGCGGGGGTTATCCGGGTGGTTTCCGCGGCCCCGGTGGCAGCGTCAGCGCGCTTGGCGGGCAAATTGCCTGAGTTTCACACCCGCCAAGGCCAGTGAAGCAAAATATATAGCACCTGACCCCACCAATATAAGCGCCAAAAGGCCAATTCGTTTAAAACTCTCGGCCCGCAGTGCCACCCAGTCGAAGTGGCTGGACGCCCACATCAGGTACACGGCCAGCAGGGCACTGGCCGCCACCACCTGCAAGGCAAAGCGCCCCCATCCGGGCAACGGCCGGTACATGCCACGGCGCACCAGCCCCACCAGCAGCCAGGTGGCGTTCACCATGGCCCCCAGCCCAATGGCCAGCGCCAAACCGGCATGGGCCAGCACCGGCACCAGCACCAGGTTGAGCAGTTGGGTCAGCACCAGCACCACCACGGCAATCATCACCGGTGTTTTGATGTTCTGGCTCGCGTAATAACCGGGCGCCAGCACCTTGATGGCGACCAAGCCCAGCAGCCCCACGCCATAGCCGGTCAGCGCCAGCGATGTCTGCTGCACATCGGCGGCAGTGAATTTGCCGTAGTGGTAGAGCACCGCCACCAAGGGCTTGGCAAAGGTCAGCAGCGCCACGGCACAGGGCACGGCCAGCACCACCACCAGGCGCAAGCCCCAGTCCAGCAGCTGGCTGTAGCTGCCGGTGTCGTCGGCGGAGCGCGCCGCCGCCAGCTGCGGCAACAGCACCGAGCCCAAGGCCACCCCCAGCATGGCGGTGGGGAACTCCATGAGCAGGTCGGCATACGACAGCCAGCTCACACTGCCCGTGGCCAGGTGCGACGCGATCTGGGTGTTGATGAGCAGTGAAATTTGCGCCACGCTCACACCCAGCAAGGCCGGCAGCATCAGGCGGGTCACGCGTCGGGTGCCGGCGTGCTGCCAGGCGGCCCGCACGGCTGACCAGCGCCAGCCCACCCGTGGCAGCAGGCCCAAGCGGCTCAGCGTGGGAATTTGCACCCCCAGTTGCAACACGCCCCCCACCATCACGCCGCCCACCATGGCGTAAATGGGCTCCACCCCCATGCGGGTGAACCAGGGTGCACCCCAGGCAGCGGCCACGATCATGCTCAGGTTCAGCAGCACCGGCGTGGACGCGGGCACGGCAAACCGCTTCCAGGTGTTCAAAATACCGGCGGACAGCGCCACCAGCGACATGAAGGCGATGTAGGGGAACATCCAGCGCGTCATGAACACGGCCGCGTCAAAACCCTGGGCGGTCTGCTGCAGGCCACTGGCCATGGCCCACACCAGAATGGGCGCACCCAGCACCCCCAGCACACAGGTGACCAAGAGTGCCCACGCCAGCACGGTGGCGATCTGGTCAATCAGCTCCTTGGTGGCGGCTTCGCCCTCTTTTTCTTTCATGCCCGCCAGCACGGGCACAAAGGCCTGGCTGAACGCCCCTTCCGCAAACAGGCGGCGGAACATGTTGGGGATGCGAAAGGCCACATTGAACGCATCGGTCATGGGGCTGGCGCCGAACATGGCCGCCATGAGCAACTGGCGCACCAGACCGGTGACGCGCGAGGCCAGCGTGAGCACGGAAATGAGGGAGGCGGCTTTGATCAGGTTCACGCCAGCCAGTGTACGAGATGCCAGCCCGGCGAACAGGTTACAATCGCGGGCTTTGCTGGCAACATCCACAAACCATTTAAGGACATTGAACCATGGCAACCAAGCCCAAGAAAAAGAACCCACGTCTGGCCTCCGGTCGCAAGCGCGCCCGCCAGGACGTCAAACTCAACGCCGCCAACACCTCGCTGCGTTCCAAATACCGCACCTTCGTCAAGAACGTTGAAAAAGCGATCCTGACCGGCGACAAGGCCAAGGCCACCGACGCCTTCGCCAAAATGCAATCCGTGGTGGACATCATTGCCGACAAGGGCATCTTCCACAAAAACAAGGCCGCTCGCGACAAGAGCCGCCTGAGCGCCCAGGTCAAAGGCATGGCAGCCGCCGCTGCCGCCTGATTGGCCCTCCCCGGCTCCCCGCCTGCGGGAGCCAACAGCCCGAAGGGTGGCCCAGCCCCCTTCGCCGTTTGAAACGGTGCGCTGCCAGCAAAAAAAATGAATGACCGCCTTGGCCCCTGGCCCTGGCGGTTTTTTCATGGGCGAATGGCGGCGATGACACACACGACCAACATCCAGACGAAAAAAAACCACCCTTGGGTGGCGGTGGCGGCCCAAGCCAGGGCAACACGAAAAGCTCAGCGGGCGGCGGGCGGCTTTTTGTCAGCGGCATCCGGCAACAGGCAGGCCTCCACCACCTGAAGGTCGTTGTCGCGGGCGAAGTTCATGCAGAAATCCCAGGCCATGGGCTCGGCGGCCTGCATGTCACGGTGGACGATGACGCACTTGACGCCGCCCAAGGTGGTGGGC
Organism: Polaromonas sp.; assembly: GCA_013823635.1. Lineage (GTDB taxonomy): Bacteria > Pseudomonadota > Gammaproteobacteria > Burkholderiales > Burkholderiaceae_C > UBA2334. The sequence continues at coordinate 32,234 of PNML01000024.1, forward strand.
ACACACCAGGGTGAGTAACTGAGGTGGCTGCCATGGATGGCACCACCGGGGCGAAATTGACTCATCACGCCCGCGAGGCGCTCGGCCCAGTCGCTGGGACGGAAGGTGCGGCCTGCTTTGGTGACCCCCTGGATGAACAATTGCCTTGACGTGCTGGAGACCATGGGTAGGTGGCCCGGTTGAAGTCGATGGGAGCGCGGCACGCTCAGGAAGGATCGCTTTCTGTTGCGGCGCAGCAAGTATTCTATCTTATATAAGACTGCCACAGCCAGTGTGCCGAATGGGGAACACCCGACCCACGGCCACGGATGTCAGCCAGCCACCCACCCGGCTGCGCCTAAAATCGCTTTTCAACGGCTCAACCTTCGTTGGGCCGTTGTGTTTTGTGGGTTCATTCTGAGCCTGTGTGGTTTTTTACCCCTACATCCGGAGCCTTTCCATGACCGCCGCTGCCACAGCCCCTGCTGCCACCTCCCCCCATGTCATGAATACCTATGGGCGCCTGCCCATTGCGCTGTCGCATGGCCGAGGCTGCCGCGTGTGGGACGTGAACGGCAAGGAGTACTTGGATGGCCTGGGCGGCATCGCCGTCAACACCCTGGGCCACGCCCACCCCCAGCTGGTGGCTGCGCTGCAAGACCAGGTGGCCAAGCTCATCCACAGCAGCAACTACTACCACGTCACAGGGCAGGAAACCCTGGCGGCCAAGCTGGTGGAACTGTCGGGCATGACCAATGTGTTTTTCTGCTCCACCGGGCTGGAGGCCAACGAGGCGGCCCTGAAGCTGGCGCGCAAATTCGGCCACGACAAGGGCATTGACCGCCCCGAGGTGGTGGTGTTTGAAGGCGCCTTCCATGGCCGCAGCATCGCCACGCTGAGCGCCACCGCCAACCCCAAAATCCACGCCGGTTTCGGCCCACTGGTCGAGGGCTTTGTGCGTGTGCCGCGCAACGACATCGCCGCGCTGAAAAAAGCCACCGCGGGCAACGCCAACATCACCGCCGTGTTTTTCGAGGCCATCCAGGGCGAAGGCGGCATTCACCCCATGACCATCGACTTCATGCAGCAACTGCGTGTGCTGTGCGACGAGCGCGACTGGCTGCTGATGATCGACGAGGTGCAGTGCGGCATCGGCCGCACCGGCAAATGGTTTGCCCACCAGTGGGCAGGCATCGTCCCGGACGTGATGCCACTGGCCAAAGGACTGGGCTCGGGCGTGCCCATTGGCGCGGTGGTGGCAGGCCCCAAGGCGGCCCACATTTTCCAGCCCGGCAACCACGGCACCACCTTTGGCGGCAACCCCCTGGCCATGCGCGCCGGGGTCGAAACCCTGCGCCTCATGGAAGAAGAAGGCTTGCTGGCCAACGCGGCCAAGGTCGGCACCTACCTGAAAAACGCGCTGCACACCCAGCTGATGACCACACCCGGCGTGAAAGACGTGCGCGGCATGGGCCTGATGCTGGGCATTGAGCTGGACCGCCCCTGTGGCGTGCTGCTGCAGCGCTGTGCCGATGCCGGCCTGCTGCTGAGCGTCACCGCCGACACGGTGGTGCGCTTGGTGCCCCCACTCATCATGACCGAGGGCGAAGCCGCCACCCTGGTGGCGATTCTGGTGCCCATCATCCAGCAATTCCTGGCCGAAAAGCCCTGACCGCACGAGACCGTCGCCATGAAACACTATTTGCAATTCAAGGACCTGTCCGCCGCCGACTACGCCTACCTGCTGGCGCGCGCCGCCCTCATCAAGAAGAAATTCAAGGCCTACGAGAAGCACCACACCCTGGCCGACCGGACGCTGGCCATGATTTTTGAAAAAGCCAGCACCCGCACCCGCGTGAGCTTCGAGGCGGGCATGTACCAGCTGGGTGGCAGCGTGGTGCACCTGACCACGGGCGACAGCCAGCTGGGCCGGGCCGAGCCCATTGAAGACAGCGCCCGCGTCATCAGCCGCATGACCGACCTGGTCATGATCCGCACCTATGAGCAAACCAAAATCGAAGCGTTTGCCGCCCACTCGCGCGTGCCCGTCATCAACGGCCTGACCAACGAGTTCCACCCCTGCCAGATTCTGGCCGACCTGTTCACCCTGGTGGAGCACCGCCCTGCCGCCAGCGGCCAGCCGCTGGACGCGCTGCGCGGCAAGGTGGTGGCCTGGGTGGGTGACGGCAACAACATGGCCAACACCTGGCTGCAGGCCGCCGAGCTGCTGGGCTTCACCGTGCACATCAGCACCCCACGGGGATATGAAGTTCAGGCCTCTACCGCGTGTGTGACCGACACTTCTTGCTACCAAGTTTTCAAAAACCCCATCGACGCCTGCCGTGGCGCCGACCTGGTGACCACCGACGTGTGGACCAGCATGGGCTACGAAGCCGAAAACGAAGCCCGCCGCGCCGCCTTCGCCAACTGGTGTGTGAACACCGACATGATGGCCGTGGCCCAGCCCGATGCGCTGTTCATGCACTGCCTGCCCGCCCACCGGGGCGAAGAAGTGACCGCCGAGGTCATCGACGGGCCGCAAAGCGTGGTGTGGGACGAGGCCGAGAACCGCATGCACGCCCAGAAAGCCCTCATGGAGTACCTGCTGCTGGGCCAGCAGGGCTGACCCGCCCGGCCACACTGGCGCCACACGGCACCCATGAGCCACTGCCAGACTTGCGGCGCCTGCTGCGCCAGCTACCGGGTGGAGTTTGCGGTGTACGAGCTGGACGAGCTGGGTGGCCATGTGCCTGCCGCGCTGACCGAACCCGTCAAAGGCGTGACCTGCCGCATGCAGGGCACGGGCAGCGTGCCCATACGCTGCGTGGCGCTGGCGGGCACCGTGGGTCAGCAGGTGGACTGCAACATTTATGCCCAGCGCCCCCGCCCCTGCATGGAACTGAGCGAAGGCAGCTACGCCTGCCACAAAGCCCGCGCCCGCCACGGCCTGCCGACCCTGCCAGAAAACGCCACCGCCTGAGCTCGCCCCACCCCACCGGCGGCCCTGTGTCCCCCCTGCCGACGGCCACCGCCCAGTCCGTCAACCGAACCACCATGCAAGCCCTGCTCAACGCCATTGCCCACACTCCCTTGCCCGCCCCCGAGCTGGCCGATGCCCAGCGCATCTTCCACGGGCGTGGCGGTCTGCACCCCGGCTGCGAACACCTGGCGCTGGACTGGTACCCACCCGTCTGGGTGCTGACCAGTTTTTCACCGCTGCCCGACGACGACCTGGTGCAAGTGGACCAGGCCCTGCGCCAGCGCTGGGCCACCCTGGCCACCGACCAGCCGCTGAACTGGGTGCTCCAGTGCCGCCACGGCGGGCAGACCGAGACGCGGCTGATGGCCGGTGCCGTGCCCGAGCCCCATGTGGTGACCGAAGACGGCGCCCGCTACGCCGTGCACCTGCTGCGCGGGCAAAACCACGGCCTGTTTCTGGACATGGCCGAAGGCCGCCGCTGGGTGCGCGAACACGCCCGCA
>PNML01000025.1 GCA_013823635.1 Polaromonas sp.
GGCGCAGACGGTGCAAAAACTGGTGGACGCCGGGCACACCTACGAGCAAGACGGCGCGCTGTGGCTGAAAAGCACCGACTACGGCGACGACAAAGACCGCGTCATGCGCAAGCAGGACGGCAGCTACACCTACTTTGTGCCCGACGTGGCTTACCACATCGCCAAGTGGGAGCGGGGCTTCACCAAGGTCATCAACATCCAGGGCATGGACCACCACGGCACCATCGCCCGCGTGCGTGCGGGCTTGCAGGCGGCCAACGTCGGCATTCCCCAGGGCTACCCCGACTACGTGCTGCACACCATGGTTCGGGTGGTGCGCGGCGGCGAGGAGGTGAAGATTTCCAAGCGCGCCGGCAGCTACGTCACGCTGCGCGACCTCATCGAGTGGACCAGCAAGGACGCGGTGCGCTTCTTCCTGCTCAGCCGCAAGCCCGACACCGAATACACCTTCGATGTGGATCTGGCGGTGCAGCAGAACAACGACAACCCGGTGTACTACGTGCAGTACGCCCATGCCCGCATCTGCTCGGTGCTCACGGCCTGGGGGGGCGACGAAGCCCGCCTGACCGGTGTTGACCTGTCCCCGCTGGAGAGCCCGCAAGCGGCGGCCCTCATGCTCAAGCTGGCCCAATACCCCGGCATGCTCACCGCCGCCGCGCAAGACCATGCGCCGCACGACATCACCTTCTACCTGCGCGAGCTGGCCGCCTGCTACCACAGCTACTACGATGCCGAACGCATCCTGGTGGACGATGAAGCGGTCAAACTCGCTCGCCTGGCACTGGTTGCCGCCACTGCCCAGGTGCTGGCCAATGGCCTGGCCGTGCTGGGCGTGAGCGCCCCGCGCAAGATGTAACCCTCACGGACCCGTTGCGGCCCACACCAGGACTGACCATGAACCCAACCGGCACACTTTCCACCCAGGTGCTCCCGGGCGCCACGCCGCCCAAACCCCGGCCCGCGCATCCGCGCGTGCCTGCCAGGGTGCGGGCCTTGCCACAGCGTGGGGGTACCCTGCTGGGGTTCATCCTCGGTGTGCTGGTGGGCCTGGCCGGTGCGCTGGCCGTGGCGGTGTACGTCACCAAGGTGCCTGTGCCCTTTGTGGACCGCGTCATTTCGCGCAAGGCCGCCGACGATGCGGCCGAGGCCGAGCGCAACAAAAACTGGGACCCCAACGCCACGCTGAACGGCAGGCCCGCCAAAACGGCCACCGGGGCGGCCCCTGCGCCCGCCGCCACACCCGCGCCAGTGGCCGCACCCGAGCCCACCGAGCCCGTCAAAAAAGGCGCAGCCCCTGCCCCGGCAGCGGGTGAGTCCAGCGGCGCGGCCGAACCCGCGCCCAAAGGCAAAACCTACTCGTCGGATCCGTTGGGCGACCTTGCGCAAAGCAAGGCACAGGGCAAAACCTTCAGCACGGCCCCCCGGCCAGCCAACGAACCCGCCACCACCACGGGGGCTTCTGCCGACCAGCCTTTCCTGTTCTTTGTGCAGGTGGGTGCGTACCGCTCGCCCGAGGATGCCCAGGCCCAGCGGGCCAAACTGGTGCTGATGGGGCTGGACGCCAAAATTTCCGAGCGCGAGCAGTCTGGGCGCACGGTGTACCGCGTGCGGCTCGGTCCCTACGAGCGCCAAGGGGACGCCGAAAAAATGCGCGACAACCTGGAACCCAACGGGTTTGATGCCGCGCTGGTGCGGGTGCAGCGCTGAAGCCCCGGCATTGACCGGAACTATTGGGCCTTGCCCCCACACTCACCCACATTCTCAACAGGAGTGAACCGATATGCGTCGTCGTGAATTTGCCCAACGTGCGTTGCTGACATCTGCAGCTGCGGGCCTCGTGCTGCCTGTGCTCCAGGCCCCTGCGGTGGCCCAGCCAGCCGCCCCCAAAGAGGGCGTGGACTACTACAAGTTGTCCAGCCCAGCCCCGGTGGACACCCCCGCAGGCAAGGTCGAGGTGGTGGAGTTCTTCTGGTACAACTGTCCGCATTGCTACAAATTTGAGCCGCAGTTTGAGGCCTGGGCCAAAAAGGCACCCGCCCATGTGGTGGTGCGCCGCGTGCCCGTTGCCTTCCGTGCCGACAACGTCCCGCAGCAGCGCCTGTACTACACGCTGGAAGCCATGGGCAAGGTGGAAGAGTTGCACGGCAAGGTGTTCAACGCCGTGCACGCCGAGAAACAGCGCCTGAACACGCAGGATGAAATCGTGGCCTGGGTGGCCAAGCAGGGCGTGGACAAAACCAAGTTCCTGGAGTTTTTCAACTCTTTCAGCGTGGTGGGCAAGGCCAAGCGGGCCACCCAATTGACCGAGGGCTACCAGGTGGACGGCGTACCCGCACTGGGCGTGGCCGGACGCTATTTCACGTCCGGTCCGCTGGCCAAATCCATGGAGCGCGCCCTGATGGTGGTGGACCACCTGGTGGAAGTCAGCCGCAAAAGCTGATGCACCCACCGCCGGTCAGCCAAGCCCCCTGGTGGGCTGGGCGCCCCCGGCTGAACACCCCAAACCCGCTGCTGGCGGGTTTTTTTGCGTCTGCAGCGCCCAGGGTTGCCCTGAACCTGTCTGCGGGCCGCGTTGGCGGTGACTGGCCGCTACAATCCCAAGCAAATAGTGTGCCCTCATGAAATCACCTGCCTGCTCCCCTTTTTTGCTGCATCTGGCCGCTGCTCGTTTGGGCTGGGTTTCGCGCGTGCACCGCGAGGTGCTGGTGGTGGGGCTGCTGGCGCTGGTGGGGCTGAGCGTTGCCCATGCCGAGCGGACTGATCGCGACAAGCCCATGAACGCCGAGGCCGATGCCCTGCGCTACGACGACGGCAAGCAGATCAGCGTGTTCACCGGCAACGTGGTCATCACCAAGGGCACCATCGTCATCCGTGGCGACCGGGTGGAGGTGCGCCAGGATGCGCAGGGCAACCAGTTTGGCCAGGTGCTGGGCTCACCGTCTGCCCAGGCCTTCTTCAGGCAGAAACGCGATGGCGTGGATGAGTACATCGAGGGCGTGGCCGACCGCATCGACTACAACGGGCAGGCGGACAACGTGCGCTTTCAGGGTCGGGCGGTGTTGCGCCGCTACCGGGGCAGCACGCTGAGCGACGAAACCGCCGGCAGCCTCATCGTTTACGACAACCTGGCTGAGACCTTTTCGGTGGACGGGGGCACGGCCAACCGCACCGCCGCCAATCCCTCGGGACGCGTGCGGGCCATGTTGACACCCACCCCCAAAGACGGTGCGGCACCGGTGCCTGTGCCATCGGCCGCACCGGCGCTGCGCAGCAGCCCACGCATGGAGGGGGTCGGGCGGTGAGTGTCGTTCGCCTGGAGGCCAGGCACCTCAAAAAATCCTACGGCAGCCGCAAGGTGGTCAAGGACGTGTCGCTGGCGGTGGACAAAGGCGAGGTGGTGGGCCTGCTGGGCCCGAATGGCGCCGGCAAAACCACCTCGTTCTACATGATCGTGGGCCTGGTGCGGGCCGATGAGGGGCAGATTCTGCTGGACGGGCAGGCCATTGAGCACCAGCCCATTCACCGCCGCGCGCGCCTGGGCCTGGGTTATTTGCCCCAGGAAGCGTCCATCTTCCGCAAGCTCAATGTGGAGGACAACGTCCGGGCGGTGCTGGAACTGCAGCAGGACGCGCAAGGCAAACCCCTGGCGCGACCGCTGATCGAGCAGCGGCTGGACGCCTTGCTGCACGAGCTGCGGGTGGAGCACCTGCGCAAGTCCCCGGCGCCCGCCTTGTCGGGCGGTGAGCGCCGCCGCGTGGAAATTGCCCGCGCGCTGGCCACCGATCCGCGCTTCATCCTGCTGGATGAGCCGTTTGCGGGCATTGACCCGATTGCCGTCATCGAAATACAGCGCATCATCGGTTTCTTGAAGGCGCGCGGCATCGGGGTACTGATCACCGACCACAACGTGCGCGAGACCCTGGGCATCTGCGACCACGCCTACATCATCAATGAGGGCACGGTGCTGGCGCAGGGGACACCGGCAGACATCGTGGACAACGCCGATGTCCGGCGGGTGTACCTCGGCGAACACTTCCGGATGTGAGCATGAAGCAGGGACTGTCCTTACGCGTCTCCCAGCACCTGGCCCTCACGCCACAGCTGCAGCAATCCATCCGGCTGTTGCAGCTCTCCACCCTGGAGCTGAGCCAGGAAGTGGAGCAAATGCTCGACGAAAACCCGTTCTTGGACCGGGTGGACGATGCCGCCGAGCGCGAGGCGTTCGGCCTGGAGCAGGCCGATGCACCGGTCAGCCTGGGTGACCAGTTGTTGGAGGTCAGTGCCGCCGATGCTCCCAACGATGCAGCTGAAACTTTATACAAGGAAAGCGCTGAAGGCCAATTTGACTCCAAATCATCAGCCCCTGACGTGCCGGAAGCCTCCAGCCCCGCCGACGACGGCGCCGAGGCCGGTCCCGAGCTTGACTGGGACGGGGACGGCACGGTGGAGATGGCACCGGACGACGGCGAGTGGGGGGGGGACGCTCCACCCCGCCAGGGCGGTGATGGTGACGACACGACCAGCGCCGCTGATCTGGCGCACGCCCATGTGTCGCTCTACGATCACCTGCACCGACAGGCGCTGGGCCTGCGGGTGTCCGATGAGCAACGCGCCGCGCTGTACGTGCTGATCGAGTCGCTCAACGAAGATGGCTACCTGGAAGATTCCCTGGAGGCGCTGGCGGAGGCGCTGGCGCCCGGTGACGAGGCGCTGCACCCCGACCTGCTGCTGCAGCGCGAGGAGTTGACCCACCATTTCCGTGTGGCCCTGGGGCTGTTGCAGCACATGGAACCCACCGGGGTGGGGGCGCGCAACCTGGCCGAGTGCCTGCGCCTGCAAATCGAAGACCTGCGCAACACGCCGGTGGCGCAAGCGGCCCTGGCCATGTGCAACCACCCCTTGGACCTGCTGGCACGGCGTGACAGCAAAAAGCTGGCGGTGCTGTGTGGGGTGGATGAGCCGCTGGCCCGTGAGGCACTGGCCCTCATTGCCCGCCTGGAACCCAAGCCCGGTCGCCGATTTGCCGATGTGTCGCGCAACGTGGTGGTGCCCGATGTCATCGTGACCCGCGCCGGGCGCGGCTTCAAGGTGCAGCTTAACCCCGAGGTGATGCCCCGCCTGCGGGTGCACGATGCTTACGCCAACGCCCTGCGTGACGGACGGGGCAGCGCCCGCACCGAGGGCGGCGGCCACATGCAGCAGCGCCTGCAGGAGGCGCGCTGGTTCATCAAGAACATCCAGCAGCGTTTTGACACCATCTTGCGGGTGTCCAGCGCCATCGTCGAGCGCCAGCGCAACTTCTTCATGCACGGTGAGCTGGCCATGCGCCCCCTGGTGCTGCGCGAAATCGCCGATGAGCTGGGCCTGCACGAGTCCACCATCAGCCGCGTCACCACCGCCAAGTACATGTCCACCCCCTTTGGCACTTTCGAGCTGAAGTACTTTTTCGGGTCGTCACTGGGCACCGAAACCGGGGGCAATGCCTCCAGCACGGCGGTGCGTGCGCTCATCAAGCAGCTGGTGGCGGGGGAGGACCCCAAAAAACCGCTGAGCGACAGCCAGCTGTCTGACATGCTGAAGGAGCAAGGCATCGAGTGCGCGCGCCGCACCGTGGCCAAGTACCGCGAGGGCATGCGCATCGCCTCGGCCAGTTTGCGCAAGGCCATTTGAGGGGCATCGCGCAGGTGTACGGTGCGGGGGTATCTGTGTGATACTTCAAGGTTTGCTGAAAAACTGTTGTTTTTTCAGCGCCTCATTCCAACTCACCACCCGATTGGGCCATGTCGGTTTCTGTGCCTTTGGACTCATTGCCCCTTCTCACATTCTTTGGTACTCCCGCGTTGTTGCAAGTGGGCGGGAATGAGGAGGTGCATTTCCGCTATCAGAAGGGCATTGCACTGCTGGGCTATCTGTCATGTCAGCCGGGCAAGGTGGTTCGGCGCGAGTCATTGGCTGATTTGCTTTGGCCTGACTTGGACGCTGCCAGCGGGCGAGCAAACCTGCGTGTGGTGCTGGCTGACATTCAGTCGGTGCTCAAAAGCCTGAATTTGCCTCACATCCTGACTGCTCAGAGGGATTGGATCCAATTCAGCCCCGACGGGGTTGTCCACACGGACCGATGGGCGTTGCAGAACTGGGGGGCGTCCGCGGTTGATGCGTTCGCACATGCGGCGCAAACCACATACAAAGCGCATTGGTTGCAGCGGCGTGCCGAGGTGCCGTGGTTGAGTGGGGCTGAAGACGGTGTGTCTGCCGACTTTGCGAGCTGGGTACATGCCCAGCGAGGTGTCTTCACACAGGGTTCGCAAGCAGGCGTGCTGTTCGATGGGCCGGTAGGCAAGGATGGCCTACAAACGCTTGAGCGTCCGTTACCCGTACCCGTTTTCCCTGATTTGGTCCCTGTTGCTTTGCTGAGGGTGGATTTGGATCCATTGGGGGCCGCGGCAGGGGGGCGAGACGACGAGGCGCTCGCGCATGTCGAGCGCCACTGTCCGATGCTGGATGTCGAAGCTGCGCATTTGGGTGGACAACGGATCAGGCACGATGACGTGGGTTGTCTGTATGTGTTCGGACTCAACAGCTTGCATGCGGGTTACCGGGTGGACGTCATCCATTTCGCACTGAGGGCGGCCCGTTTGTTGGCGGGCAAAGTTGGCGTTCGGGTGGGACTGACTTGTGGACCCGTGCTGAAGCAACTGGTCCCCGAGCCTCACATTGTGGGATGGCGCTTGCGTCTGGCGGAGCGGTTGGCACTGACGGCCAATGCCGGGCAGCTTGTCTGTGACGAGAGTTGCAGAGATCTGGCGATGTCCATGGCGTTCGAGCCGTTGGGTATCCGGCAGTTCAGGGGGTTTGCCGCATCCGTCGAACTTTTTGTGCTCGACCTGGCCCAGGCACAGGGTGTGCGAATACCCGGTTTGGGTGATTCGCACCTGCCGCTGGTGGGCAGGGCACAAGACCTCGAATTGCTTGAGCAGCGGCTGGGTGACGCGCTGGTTCAAGGGGGGGCGTCTGTTTGCCTGCTGGGGCCGTCGGGCGTGGGTAAATCGCGTCTGGCACTGGAGTTCGCCCGGCAGCATGCCAATCAGGGGGGGCGGTTGGTCTGGTTTGCCGGGCGCCCGGAAACCCAGTCAGAACCCTGGTCGGTTGTGCGTGATGCACTGGTCCGTGAACTCGGCGCAGGCCAAGAGTCGATTCTGCATGCGGAATCATGGCTGACCACCTGGCGCTGTCAGCCCAGCGCTGACGCCGTGGAAGTCATTGCTCAACTGGTTCGGCAGCGGCAGGTTTCAGCGTTCGCGCGTCCCGCGTTGGTGGATGCCATTGCATGGCTTTTGGGTGAGGGCTCTGCGGTGCACACACTGCCTTTGCTCGTGGTGCTGGAAGATCTGTCGTGGTTCGATGCAACCACGCTGGCGCTGCTGGCCCAAGTCGCGTGCAGGGTCGATGGTGTGCGTTGGCTGGCCATTGCGCAAGACTTGAACGCCATGGAGGCCACCCTTGGCCCTTTGCTGGATGCGTTACCCAACCTGGTGCGCCAACCAGTCGGGCCACTGACAGATGCAGATTGCCATCAGTTGCTGACCGCTGGCGGGGCTTACATTGGGCAGGACAGCCTGACCGAAGCCGCCATGCGCCGCCAGATACAGGATTCTCGTGGGCTGCCGTTGTATTTACTCGCTCAAAGCGAGCCCTCCTTGCCGGGAGGACACTTTGATGCCCATTGCCATGCCTTGGCCAACCGGTTGGGCGATGCGCGCGGTGTGTTGGACAAGGCAGCCTTGCTGGGGTTGCTGTTTCGCGTGAGTGACCTTGAAGACCTGTGCGGCCACGAGCCCACCCGAAGCGCATTGGCCAAAGGCGTGGCCGCGCAGTGGGTGCTCGGGCGTGGTGCGGACCATTTCGCGTTTTTTCACCCCGCCCTGTTGGAATACCTCATCCGGTCAATGTCTCGGGACGTGCTGGAGGCGCATGCCACCAGTGCCGCCCAGGTCTTTCTGCGCAGGGGGCTGTTCGCCAAGGCCGCCCAGCTGTGGGAGCGGGCTCATCAGCCTGAACAGGCCATGGCGGCCTGGCGAGAGGCGGTGCACGCAGCGCTGCGCGTCAATGACGTGTATGCCTCGTGCGAGCATTTCGCCCAGATCGAGCGGTTGGGTTATGCGGGTATCGATGAGCCCGTCGAGCGGGGCGTCGAATGGCGATTGCAGCATGCCCTGGCGTTGGTGGCATCCAGGGGGTATGGTTTTGCCCGTGTGCACGAGCTGGCCCGAGAGGTCGCAGGGCTCGTTCATGCCATCGACACATCAGGGCAGCTGCAGTTCAGGGTGGCTGCGTTGGCTTACCTGGGGTCCAGTTCCCAGGGGCGCGTGGATGGTTTGGCCTATGCGCAGGCCCTGTCAGACTTGGCGCTGATGCCCGCCCATCAGGTGGCAGCGGCCTGGGCCCAAGGCAACACGCTGTTTTGGCTGGGGCATTTCGATACCGCCAGAGACTGGTTCCAGCGTTGCGTCGGGCTCTGCGCCAGCGTGCCCAGTGCACAACGAAGCAAATACTTCGCATCTGACCCCGCCGTGTTCGCCTCGGTGCAGTTGGCTTGGGTCATGTGGCTGCAAGGTGAGTCGGCAACGCAAGTGGTGTGGCACCAGCAACAGGCGGCAGACTGGTTGCAGGATTCCCTGCACAGACAGGATGTGTGCGTTTATCACTCGATCAGTGCTTTTCTGGCCTGGAATCAGGGTGATTTGAAAGCCCTCGCCTACCATGCCGCCGAATCGTTGTTGGTTGCTGAAGCCGAGAGCTTTGCACTGTGGCGGGCCATTGCTGGCCTTCAGCTGGCCTTGGCGCAAGCCCATGAAGGCACTGTGCCTGATCTGAGCGCCTTGACCGTTCAATCGGCAGAAGTGACCGAGTCGTACCAGGCGGGCCTGACCTCAGCGTTGTGGATGGTGGCGGACATTTACCTGGCATGTGGCCAGCACGAAGCCGCCCTGGCCGTGACCGAAGACATTCTTTCGCACGCTGATGACCGTGAACACCGTTACTGCCTGATGGACGTCTGGCGCATACGGTCCCAGGCGCTTGGGGGCCAAGGTGATGCGCTCGGCGCGCGTGCTGCCATGGATGTCGCCTTCGTCCTCGCGCACAAACATGGCCTGCAGGGTTGGGTCACCCGATGGACCCCCGCGCTGGTCTGACCGGCTAACGGACCGAAGCCCGCAGCATGTCATCCATGTCTCACCGAACGCAGCCGTATGCACCACCTCCTGCCGGTGCAAAACTGTTGACCCTGTTCGGTGTGCCATGCCTGTGGCAAGTTGGGCCGCCTACCGTGATCAGGTTCAAGTACCGCAGAACCATTGCCGTGCTGGGCTACGTGTTGGCTCATCCGGGTCGTGACGTGCGGCGCCAAGCGCTGGCAGACCTGCTCTGGCCACACCTGACTGCCGACAAGGCCCGTGCCAATTTGCGCCTGGTGCTGGCCGACTGGGCTCAGGCGTGGCGGCTTGTCAGCAGCACCCCTTTGCTGAACGTGTCCAGGGACGCCCTGGTCTACCGGCCATCGCCGCACGTGACAACCGATCTGGAGTTGCTCAGCGGGTTCGACAAGGCGCCACCCAACGGCTGCTGGGACAGCGAGGCCGTGTGCGCGCAGTGCGCCCGCACGGATTGGCTGGATGGCGTGGACGAAGGTCTGTCGGACAATTTCCTGGATTGGTTGCATGCCCAGCGCCAGTCGTTGGCGCCCTTGCTGCAGCGCGCATGCCAGGGCGCCGATGCCAGGGGGCCTCAGGCACCACCGCTGCCATCGGCCGCAGTGGCACAACAAAATGTGCTGAAAAAACATGAAGAAAATGTGGACATTTTGCTTTCATATAAAGTAGAAGATGCTACAAAAAACATCGAAAATTTCGTGGCACTTGATTCCACTGCGGACAGTCAGGAGTTGGCAGTGCTGGCGCTGTTCAGGTTTGAACGAGGGCTCGACAACAACGATTGGCGTGATGCGGGGGCGGACCGCGACTGGCTCCGCACCCTCGATCACCTCACCCGGCAACTGGCGCTGCTGGGGGGGCACCGGCTGAGTGGCGATGACGGTGCGTGTACCTTTGTGTTCGGGCTGACCAGCGAGTACACAGGCTGCCGTTGGCAGGCCCTGCAGGCAGCGGCCAAAACCTGGGCATGGGTGGGCGCAGGTGCCTCACTGCGCATGGGCGTCACCGCCGGGCGGATGCTGATTCGGCAGAGCCCCCGACTGGCGGTGCTGGGCTGGCGCCTGCGGCTGTTGGACCGGCTGACCCTCTTCGCCGACGACGGCGAACTGGTTTGCTGCGACGCCTTCGCTGAATTGGCTGAGCACAACGGTGCACGCACAGTGCATGGCGTTGCATTCAGAGGTTTTGATCGGCCTTTCGATTTGCATGTTTTGCCGCTGGCGTCGCTTGCCTGCAGCCTCCTGCCGCATGGCGGCGGTGCCCTGGAAGGCCGTTTTGTGGGCAGGCAAGCTGCGCTGGATGTGGCGGCGCAAGCCCTGGGCCGGGCCGCAGCAGGCCACGCCACCTCGCTGACAGTTCAGGCCCCTCCCGGATGGGGAAAAACCCGTCTGGCCGGGGAGGTCGCCCTGAACGCCCAAAGGCAAGGCTGCAAGGTTGTCTGGTTGTCGGGAAGGCCTGAAACGCGCGCCATACCCTGGTGCTGTCTGGCTGATGGTTTGGCCGCACTCTTCGTGGGGGAGGGCGGACTGTCTGCCGCATTGGCGAATTGGCAGCGGGCCAACGGTGGTGCATTGACGCCACAGGGCTTGTCTGCAGTGCGCAGCCTGTTGCATACCCGCAGCGTCGCGCACGCTGCCCGAGCCGATCTGATCATCGCGCTGGCCGCTTTGCTCCGCCCACCGTTGCAGGCAGGGGCCACAGTCTGCGTCATTGACGACCTGCACTGGGTGGACGATGCCAGCATCGAAGCCATCAACCGGGTGGCCACGGTGGCCAACGGCCTGATGTGGCTGGTCACGGTACGCAGCGAGGCCCCCTTACCACGGGCCTTTCAGCAACAGCCCGGTGCCGACCATCAACACATCGATCTGACACCGCTTGACGATGCCGCTGCCCGGGAGTTGGTGCGTGCCCTGCCTGGGGGGGCGCACCTCGACGATGCCAGCCTGCAAGGCCGTCTGGCCCAAGCACAAGGCGTGCCGTTGTATTTGCTGGCCGATCTCGGTGCCGGTGTCGATGGCAACCCACATTTTGGCGAGTTCTGCAATGCCATGCTCAACCGCCTGCGCGGGCACCGGCCGGTGCTGCAAACCGCCGCCACATTGGGCATGCGTTTTGCCACGGCAGATTTGCGCGAACTGTGTGACGCCGTTGGCGAACCCGGCACGGTGGACCGAGCCCTTGAACAGGCCCTTGCTGCTGGTTTGCTGGTGACACGCGGCCCGAGTCACGTGGAATTTTTTCATCCCAGGTTGCACGAATACCTGTTGTCCACGCTCACCGGCGTGGCATTGCGGCGTGCCAGCGCACGCTGCGCCACCCTCCTGGAGGCACGCGGCGAGCATGTGGGTGCGGCCGAACTGTGGTTGCAGGCGCAAGACACCCCTGCCGCGCAGCGCTGCTGGCATGCCGCAGCCACCCAAGCCGCCCGAAACGATGACCTGGTTGCGGCCATCCATGCGTTCGAGCGTTTGGCGGCATTGGGTTACCTGCCTGGTGCACCCGGTGTAGAGGCCCGTGCCATCCACGTGCGCTGTCTGTTGGCACGCAATGGCTATGGGAGTCCCGAGGCTCACGAGATCACGCAAACCCTTGCCACTGTGCTGCCCGACCCAGTGGAGCATCCCGATCTGGCCTTTGACGTGCTGTCGCTGGGCTACCTCAACGCCAGCAGCCAAAGCCACGAGGCGGCATTGGCTGTGGGGCGACAAATGGTGGAGACCGCACACAGCCCTGCCGCCCACCACACGGCTTGTTGGGCCATGGCCAACGCGCTGTTCTGGATCGGTGAGTTTGACGAAGCCCGCATCTGGTTCGCACGCATGGCCGACAGCGGGGCGGCGCTGAGCCTGTCGCAACGCATGCGCTATTTCCCATCCGACCCCATGGTGTTTGGCCAACACCAGCTTGCATGGATGGAATGGCTTTGTGGTCACGAGGCGGGCTTGCGGCAGGCGCAGCAACTGGCCGCCCACCATGCTAGCCAAACCACCACCCGGCAAGACCATGCCATTCACCATGTATTCGGTGCCTTGCTGAGCTGGCTGCAAGGCCAATTCGACACAGCGCGCGCCCAAGCCACCCAGGCATTGGACGTGGCAGAAGCCGAGGGGCTGGTCTTCTGGCAAGCCCAGGCCACACTGATGCAGGCACTGGCCGCAGCCGAGCAAGGCCAGCAGGTTGACTTTGCCGCTTTGGCCAAATGGGCTGACCACGTGCAAACGCACTACCCCTCGGCGGTGGTGGTGGCGCTGTGGTTGGGCGGTGCTGCGCTGGTGGCCAGCGGGCAGCACGCCATGGCACTCGGTGTCATCGGTGGCACGCTGGAGATGGCGGGCGACACGGGGCACGGTACCTGTCGGGCCGACCTGCTTCGCCTCAAGGGTGTGGCACTGCAGGCCTTGGGCGAACCCGATACCGCTCACCTTGCGCACCAACAAGCCTTGCTGTGCGCCCAACAGGCAGGCTTGGCCGGTTGGCTGGTCCGCTGGCCGGGGTGAGCGCCTGGCAGGGGGCTGTGCGCTCGCCGCCGGATGCGTTGTGCCGTTGTTTTCAGGCAACGCTTTCGGGCAGTTAAGTTCGTTTTTGAGGCTTTGACAGCCTTGACGGTGGCCTTTCGCACAGACGAAGCCGCTTGCGTCAGCCGTTTTCAAGCACTTGCTAACGGTTGTCTAACGGTGACTGCCTACATTCCGTCCACGCCACCAGATGGGTGGTGCTCCATCTGCCGTTTGAAGGGAATCATGATCCACACAATTGCACCTACTCTGCGTCGGCGTGCCATGCGCCCCGCTTCCGCCCGCTCAGGCCAGAGCGGTTTCACCTTGGTTGAGCTGGCCATCGTGCTGGCAGTCATCGGCCTCATCATCGGTGCGGTGGCCATCGGCAAAGACGTTCAGCGCAACGCCGAATACACCAAGATCAAAAACAAATTCATCGACCAGTGGGAGCAGGCCTACAACCAGTACTACCAGCGCACGGGCGTGGTGCTGGGGGACAGCCAGACCGCACCGAGGATCATGGTCAACGGTGCCAACTACAACACTGGCGCAGGGGTGACGCAGTTTTCGGGTGGGGACATGAGTGCTGTTGCCATGCCCGGTCGCATTTGCGACAAGGCGGTAGGTGCTGGCATGGAAACTGCCACCCGAACAGCAGCTGCCCTGACCTCAATGCGCGACTTCTTTGCCCGCACTGGCGTCCGCATGCCTCCAGGCCGTGCCGAGGGTTTTGAGGACCGCTACGTGTACCTGGACACCAACGGCAACCCCCAGGAAGTTCAGGTGTGTTTCCAGTGGAACCGCCCAGGGATGCCCGAAGGCGCCGGCAACGTGATGATCATTTCCGGCCTGACGCCCGACCTGGCCCGCATGCTCGACCAAATGATCGACGGCAAGCCTGATGCGCAGGAGGGGCGCTTCCGCATGCAAGGGGTGCTCAACGGTACGCCCAATTTACCAGGCACCGAGTGGACGGGTACCAATACAGATCAATTTGGATCAGCGCCAACCGCAGCGACCAGCGCAGCGGTCACGCCGACTGGCCGCCGTTTGGACGAAGACCAAGTGCTCACCGTGGTGGCCATTTACAAAATGAACCAGTGACGCCCCACCGCCCGTCCAACTGACCAGGAGAATTTCACATGACCACACGTCAACGTTTCAGCCGCCTGGGCCGAAAGGTCCAGCAGGGCTTTACCCTCATCGAGCTGGCCATCGTGCTGGCTGTCATCGGCCTCATCATCGGCGCGGTGGCCATCGCCAAAGATGTGCAGCGCAATGCCGAGTACCAGAAGGTGGTGAACAAGTTTGCCTACCAGTGGAAGATGGCCTACGACCAGTACTACCAGCGCACGGGTGTGGTACTGGGTGACTGTCAGCAGGCCCCCACCTACATGGTGGATGGTTCGGCCACTCAAATCGGGGGCAACCCGTCTTGCACGCGGGCAGGTGGCCAGGGTGTGGCCGGCGTGCCTGAAAACTTCACCGGCAAGGGCTCCAAAATTTGCCATGGCCAGGGTTATGCAGCAGGCCAGGTGGGTGCGGGTGACGCGACGCTGAGCACGGTCAACAACTTGCGCGACCTGATGTCGCGTGCCGGTGTGCGCATGCCGCCTGGCCGTGGTGAAGCGCATGAAGACCGCTTTTTGTACATCGACTCCAACGGCAACGCGGCCGAACTGCAGGTGTGTTTCCAGTGGAACCCGGCGGGCACCGCCAGCGGTGCGGGCAACGTGATGGTCATCCGTGGTCTCACGCCCGACCTGGCACGCTTCATGGACCAGGTGATCGACGGCAAGCCCGATTCGCGTGAAGGCCGCTTCCGCATCCAGGGGCGCCCCGTGCACACCACCACCACCGATGCCAACGCACCCGGCACCCAGTGGGAAGCCAACAACACCCAGGGCGTGGGCATCACTGATGTGGGGGGCACCAACAGCATGGGCGGCACGGCAGATACCCGCGGGACCATCAGCAACACCAGTGGCAGCACAGCGGGTGAGGCAGGCGGGCGCAAGCTGGACGAAGACCGCGTGATTTTGCTGACCGCCCACTGGATCATGGAGCAGTGAGCATGAACAGCGTCCGGGTCATCAAGCTGGTTGCTTTGGCGGGTGCCACCGTGCTGATGGGTGCAGGTGCCTTCATGGCCCAGGACGGTCTGACCACGCTGGCCTTGGAGCGTCAGCAGGCGGCCCAGGTGCAGGCGAGGCTTGAGGCCGCGCGACGCTTGTTGCCCGAGATGGACAAACGCGAGGCGCTGTCGCGCTCTGTCAAAGAGGTGACGGCCAAGGTCAACGAAACCGGGTTCGATCCCGCGCAGTGGGGCGAGCGGCGCATACGCCGCACCCCCGCTGCGGTGTCCAGGGTGGAGGCGGCGCAGTTTTTGTCCGAGCTGCGCGCGGGCGGGCGTGGTGCGCTGTTTGTGGCTGACTCGTTCGAGTTGGCCACGGTATCCAAAGAGGCAGGCCTGTTCACGCCACCTGCAGCAGGTGACCAGGGGCTGACCCTGGGGGTCACAGGCACTTTGCATTTCAAAACGGCCGCAGTTGCGGCGGATCGCCCATGAACGTCAACCACGTGTATCGCATTGGCCCGCAAGGGTGGCAGTTCGTTCAAGGCCAGGAGTGGGTGGACGTGCCCGCCTGGCCCAAACTGAGCCATCCGGCACTGGTGGTGCTGGACACGGACGACGTGCCCAGCGAAGTCTGGCGCTTCGAGGGCAAGCCCGAGTACGCGACCGCACTCATTGAAAAGCGTGTGCGCACCGAGGGCCTGGTGGAAGGGGCCGCCCACATCGTTGTGCACCGGCTGATCAAGTCGCCCAGCGGTTTCCAGGTGTTTTTTTCGGCGGTGGCCATTGACGTCTGGCAGCGACTGAGTGGCTGGGCCAGCCAGCAGGCTGACCATTGCATCTTGATGACGGCTGCCGGCTTGCTGTGCAGCGGTATCAAGGCTGGCCAGGGGCGTGTGCTGGTGTCCGAGCGCCATTTGTCGTTGTTCATGCAAACCGACGCCGCCATGTCGTTTTTCAGTGCGCATGCGCTGGGGCGGGGGGGCGGTGCCGTCGTGGGCGCTGCCCAGTTGCTGGGTGCCAACGCGCGGGGCGCGCTGTCAATGGGCAGCAAGCTGCGCCTGGAGTTGGGCGGTCTGTGGGGGTTGGCGTCTGAGACCGATTGGGTCGAGGTGGCCGATGCGTTTGCCCAGGCCAGCGACACCACCCCTGTTTTGATGCCCACCGCCGCTTACACCGGTGGTGGCGGTCAGGTCAACAGCGTGTTGCCTGCACTGGCTGCCACGGCGGCTTTGACGCAGGCACTCAACCCGGGCATCGACCGGTTCGCTTGGCGTGCCGAGTCGTGGGTGGGCCGGATCACCGCTGTCACGGCTGTGGTGGCCATTGGCTTGGTGGGCTTGGGCATTTTTTCGAGTCAGCAGGCTCAGCAGCAACGGCAAGCCGCAGCGGGTGCACAAAAGGCACTTCAGGAGTTGGAAGTGCGCATCCAGGCGGTGAACAAACTCGACGCATCGCAGCGCTTGGTGCCCGTGGCCGAATTTGCGCAGCGGCTGGACAGCGGTGTGCGGTACGACCCCATCGAGTTGCTCAACACACTGAAAACACATGCAGGGCAGGACATACGCATTCAACGTGTCCGGCTTGAACCCGGTCAGCAAGGCAAGCCCAAAATTTACCGCGTCGACGGTGTGGCGCCCCTGGATGCATCGGGTGCCGTGGTCCGTTTCGTCAATGCCTTGCAAGCGGCGGGCTGGTCTTTGAAAGCGGTTGACCCGACAGACAGCGCCCCGGGCGCGTTCTCTTACGAACTGGTTGCTTCGGTGGCCCCTGCCAATTCCTGATGTCATGAAATACGCTGCCCTCATATTGAATGCCTTGGCGTTGCTGTTGCTGGGTTGGGTCCTGTACGGCGTGCTGCAACTCTCGGGGGTGCGGGCGCCCTCGGTGCGCCCGGTCACGATGGAGTTGATGCCCCTGCCGCCGACAACCATGGCCGAGCAGGGCAAAGTGGCCGAAGCGCTGGAGGCCATGCGGCGCATGGCCACTGGCAACGAGTTCGTCAAAACGGCGTCTGCCAGCGACGTGTTGGCCGTCCCAGCACCGGGCACGCCGCAGGTCGGCAGTGTGCAGATGCCTCAGCGGTCCATGTCGTTGCACCTTGAAAACGTGCTGACGAGCAAGCAGACAGTGGTGATTGACAACCGCTTGGTGCAGCGTGGTGACCGCCTGGTTGAAGGCGGCCGTGTGCTGCGCGTGAGCCCCAACGAGGCCACGGTGTCTGAAAAAGAGGGCAAACAGACATTGAAGCTGCCCGTGGACGACATGCGGGTGGGAACCCTGCGTTGGGCCGATGGGTCGCCGGCCAGCATCAACACCAAAGAGTTCAAGCCAGGTTTGCCGGGCTCGGCGCCTGCGCCAGTGCGGAGTCTGCCATGAACAAGTCTGTTGTATGGGGAGGCGCGGCCGGTGTCGTGGTACTGGTGATGCTGTTGGCGTGGATGGGTCTCAGGCAAACCACCGAGCAAACCGGTGCCGTGTCGGCCACCAGTGGCGAGACGCGTGGTGCGCCCGGGGGCATGTCGGCTGGCAGCGAGTTGCCCCGCATCGGGGCAAGTGGGGGCGTCTCGCCCACCGGCGACCAGGCACAGCCCGATTTGGCTTCGGCCGCCAAGGGCTTCAAGCCACCGCAGCCGGGTGCGCCCACGCTGCAGGCCATTCAAACAGAGTTGCAGGCACTCAGTGCCCATGGCCGCCAGCCATCGCCCATGGAGGTGGATGCCGTGTTGGCCAAACTGGAACAGAACCAGGGATCCAGCGTGGTGGCCGGTTATGACCTGAAGGCACTCCGGGCCAACATGCAGGCGGCTGAACGCATCCGTGTCGTGACCGACCAGATGCAGGGCCTGGCCAAGGACCCCACGCCCGAGAACACCCAAAAACTGATGGATCTGATGAAAGAGCTGCAGAAGATCCAGGGCGAGATCCGGCTCGACATCACGGCCAGCAAGCCATGAAAGCAGGGTTGGCATGCACGCTGTCAGGTACCGTTCAATGCAAACAGGTTTTTCCATGGTCGAACTGGCTGTGGCGATGGCCGTGCTGGGTCTGATGACCTGGGCGGTGTCGGCTGCGTTTGGCAATGTGGGGCCGGCGCGCGACCGCGAACGCGCGCTTCAAATGGGTGAAACCCTGCGCGAGACGTTGCGCGCATTTGCCTTGCGCAACGGGCATTTGCCCTGTCCCGATACCGATGGCAACGGCTGGGAGAGTCGTGCCACCACCGGCAACCTGCGCTGTGCCAGTGCCACAGGGCAGTTTGGCTGGTTGCCTTACCGCACGTTGGGCCTGGATTTGCCTGCCGATAAATTCCGGGCCACCTATGCGGTGTTCCGCAGCCCGGACGATGCCGTGCCGAGCAGCGATGCCGACCTGGCCGTGCAACTGGAACGGTCCAACCCGGCGGACCCCGTCGGTACCGTGGGGTACAAAAACGTGCACGATCTGATTGCAGCCTTGAACAACGCAACCGCACAGACGGTGCCCACACCCTTGGTCACCCGGCCACATCACACCGGTGACAACGGCGTGCAAGGTGCCATTGACTGCACGGCCAATGTTCGTGCCAACCCCGCGTACTGGTTGGCCATGCCGCTTGAAGACCGCGATGGCTCAGGCTCGCGCTCGGATGGTGTGCAAGCCACGGTTACGGCGGCCACCTTGGTGGCGAATGCTTCGCTGTGCGTCCAGGCCCCTGGCACTGCCATGACGTCTGACAACGACGACGTGGTCATTGTCGAGCCCCTGGGCGTGCTTGCGGGCTGGCTGCAGGCTCGCGCACCCTGACTTTTGAGAATCGACCGCATGTTCACATCTGTTACACACCGACGCATCAAGGACCCCCTCATGAGCGCCCAACACGTCCCCACAGACCATCCCGCATGGCGATTCGGCAGCCGGTTGGGCCAACCCTTGCGTGCCACACGCAGTGCCCTGTCCGCAGGCAGCCTCATCGCGGTGGCGCTGTGGTTGTCGGGCTGCGCCCATTCACCACCGCGCAGCGTGGAAGGGCTGCAAGCGCCTGACAACGTGGCCGCCGAGCGCCTGCGCGAGCAAATGGCGCAGGAGTCAGCCCGCTTGCTGGAGCACCAGCAAAGGTTGCAGCAAGACCTTAACAAGCCTGCGCCCAAGCCTGTCATTCAGCCGGTGGCACCGGTTTTCGATCCGTTGGAGGGCAAGCTCATCAATGTGGGCATGTCCAAAGCCAGCATCAGCCAGATACTGGCGGCCTTTGCCGATGCGGGCAAGCTGAACCTGATCGTGGACCCCGCCGTCATCCGTGGCGGTCAGTTGGCTGACATGTATTTGCGCCAAGTCACGTTGCGCGAGGGTTTCAACGAGGTGCTGCGCACCTACGACGTGGCGGGCGAGTTCAAGGGCAACACGCTGCGGGTCAACCTGACCGAAGACAAGTTTTTCAACCTGAGCTTCCTCAATGCCAAGAGTGCCCTGCAAATGAGCTCGGGTGGCAATGTGTTTGGCGCGTCGACGGGCGGCAATTCCAGCTCCAATGCCCAGCAGGGCAACCTGACCATGTCGGCGGGTGGTGGTGCGGCCAACGATCCCTACAACGAGCTGGAATCTGCCCTGAAGGCCGTGCTGGGTGAAACCGCGCAGGCTCGCGGTGGTCAGCAACAGCAGCAGGGTCAGCCACTGGCAGGGGGTGTGGTGCAGCCCAGTCAACCCGGTGCAGGTCAAGCGGGTGCCAGCTTCAACAACCCAGGCGTGGCTGCAGCCACCCTGGCGGTGCCTTCCACCATGGGTGATGACACGGGCTTCACCCTCAACAAAATGACCGGGACGCTGTACGTCAAGGCACGGCCTTCCAAAATGAGAGCGGTGGAAAAGCTGATTGACCACGTGCAGAAAACACTGGGCAAGCAGGTGTACGTGGAAGCCCAGCTGATCGACGTGCAGCTGAGCGACAACTTCGAGTTCGGTGTGGATTGGACACACTTGCGCAGCCGCCTGGCGACCGGGTTCGGCACCACCCCGATGCAGATCGGTGGTGCCACCACCACATTGCCCAACGGCACAGGGGGTGCGTACTTGGACCGTGCGCTGACCATTCCGGCGGCGGTCATCGGCAGTTTGACCGGTCCGGCTGCCGGGCTGTCATACCAGGGCAGCAACTACGGCGTGGTCATCAATGCGCTGCGTTCGTTCGGTAACCTGAAGGTGCTGTCCAACCCCAATGTACAGGTGCGAAACGGCACGCCCGCTTTGTTGTCGGTGGGCACCAGCACGCGGTACGTGTCGCAGTCGTCCACCACACAGACCGCACCCGGTGGCGGGGCCACCACCACGTCGGCCAACGTGCAGACAGACACGGTGTTCTCGGGCGTGATGGTGGGCGTGCTGCCGTTTGTGCGTGAGGACGGCCGCATCGAGTTGCTGGTCAACCCCATGCAGAGCGATGTCGACCAGAGCAGCCTGCAGCTCGTGGCCGTGGGCGGCAGTAACCTGGTGTCGCTGCCTTCGGTCAGTTACAAAGGTTTGACCACCACGCTGAACGTGTCTGATGGCGACGTGGTGGTGGTCGGGGGTCTGATCGATCAGCGCACATCGGGCAGCGACCGGGGGGCGCCCGGGCTGTCTGATGTGCCCGTTCTGGGTAAGCTGTTTGGCAACGAAAACAAGACACACCGCAGCCGGGAGCTGGTCATTGTGTTGCGGGTGCGTGTGATATGAGCCTCATCCACGATGCCCTCAAAACCGTGGATGGCGTGGCCCCTTCGGTCGCGTTGCCCAGGGTAACCGCACCCGCTCCCACGGCTGCCAAGCCTGCAACGGGTTGGCTGGGTGGTTTGGCTGCGTTTGCATTGGTGCTGGCCGCCGGTGGCGGCGCTTACTGGCTGTGGCTGGGCACGCAGCCAGTGGCCCAGCGTGCGGGATTGGCGCAGCCCCAACCGCTTGCGCAAACCCCGCCGCCTGTGGCAGCTCAAGTGCCCACGCCAGTCCCCTCCCAAGTGATGGGGTCACCGGCCGCTGCGCCTGCGCAAGATGCATTGACAGCAGCCGCTGCCACACCCGCGTCTGTCACGGCTAAAAATGATGATCAAAAAGTGCCTCCAGCGCTTGATGGTAAAGTAGTAGAAGCTATAAAAACTGATAAACCTGCTTCGGTGTCTGCTGCAGTGGGTGCCTCGGCAGGTGCGGTGCGTACAGCATCCGCAACCGGCGCAGCTCGCCCGATCAGGCGGGCGCCGGTCAAACCTGTGCCCAAACCAGCCCCCGTCGCGGAGCCCGTGGACGACACACCCGTCGAGTTGCGCTTTGCCCGTTTCGTGGCGGCCATGCGCGTGAACGACGTGGCGGGTGCCGATGTCGAGTTGGCCGCGTTGCGCAAACGCTTGCCCGAGGGCGCGCTGGGCTTGGTCAGGGCGCAGGCTTGGTTCGATCTGAGAAACGGCCGTGAAGACGCGGCACTGGCTGGCTACCAGACCATCCTCGACCGCCTGCCCGGCGATGAAGAGGCTGCCATCAACGTCGCCAGCGTGCACAGCCATCGGCAACAGGGCGAGCAGGCGCGCGGCGTGCTGGCTGCTGCCGTGCGGGTCAACCCCGATTCGGTGGCGCTGCGTAACGCGTTGAATCAATTTGCACCGGCAGGCCGTCCATGAGTGCTGCTTCGGTCTATGCTGCGCTGGGCCTGTCCCGCAACCCGTTTCCGCCCACGCCGGATGCAGGGTCGTACTTTTTCACGTCGCAGCTGGAAGAAGAGTTCACGGAAATTGCGCACTGCATCCAGGCACACAAGGGTTTTGTGCTGCTCACCGGCGAGGTGGGGTTGGGAAAAAGCACCATGGTGCGTCGGCTGCTCGACACCTTGCCCTCAGAAGGGTGCCATTCGGCACTGATATTGAACACCTTCTTGCAAGGTGAGGCGCTGCTGGCCACCATTTTGGGTGACTTCGGGTTGACCCCCCAGCCCGGTCTGGAGGCTGGACTGGCCCAGCTGAACGCATTTTTGCTTGACAGCTACCAGCAATCCAAAACATGCCTGCTGGTGGTGGACGATGCGCAGAACCTGAGTGTCCAGTCGCTTGAGCTGATCCGGCTGCTGTGCAACCTCGAGACCGACCAGGAAAAGCTGTTGCAAATCCTGCTGGTGGGGCAACCGGAGCTGGAGCAGGCGCTGGCTGCGCCTGAGTTGCGTCAACTCAAAAGCCGCATCGTCAAGCACGCCCGTTTGCGTGGCTTGCACAAAGACGAGCTGAGCCGTTACTTCGATTTCAGGGTGAATGCCGCTGGCGGGGCTGGGCGGCTGACGCTGCAACCCGCAGCAGCCGATGTGTTGCACAAGGTTACTTCAGGGAATTTGCGTCAATTGCACTTGGTGCTCGACAGGTGTCTGTACGGCCTGGCGGGCAGTCGGCAGAGTGTGGTGGATGTTGATCTGGTGCGCCGGGCCATGGCCGATGTGCCCTCGTTGAGTGCCGATGCGGTGGTCGCCCCTCCGCGCAGTACCGGCGCTGCCCGGGCAGGGCGGACGTGGATGTTGGCAGGTCTGGCCATGGGTGTGGCCACCGTGGCTGTGGCCGCCTGGGTGGTTTCTGATGTGAGCGTGCGTGTGCCTTCGTTCAGCACACCGGTGGTTGTGGCCAGTGGTGCCGAAGCGGCCACTTCTCAGGCGGTAGCTGAACCCAGCTCTCCCCAGTCTGCTCCTGCAACGGTTTCTGATGCCACGGCTTCGGTTCCCGTCGTGTCAAGCGAGTCGACTGGGGCTGCGCAAACGTCATCAAGCCCTCCGGTGATGGTTGGAAGCAAAGACGTGCCGACGCCCCTGCCAGAGCCCGAGGCGGATACCCGTGCGGCGTGCGAGCGGCAACTCGGCGGGTTGCCTGCAGAGGGGCAACTGATTGATTTTCAGCGTTTGTCCCCAGAGCTGGCACCACGGATCAAACCGTCGTCACGCGTGTGCCTGTTCGGAGAGGCGGGGCAGCGTTGGGTGGCGTGGGTCGCCAATGGCTCGGTTCGGCACATCGTGGCCGCGCAACAGGCCGTGAGAAGCGCGCAGGTGGCACTGAAAAACAAAGGCTTGCTGGAGGGCATTGCCCCTGATGGCCTGCTGGGTCCACGCACTGCCGAGGCACTGGCCAGGTTCCAGCAGCAGCACCGCTTGGCACCGACAGGTCAACTTGACGAAATGACATTTTTCTTACTGGAGAACGCCGATGTTGCAACCCGTTGAACAGCGCCAGACGTTGGGTGCAGCGGCATCAGCTCCCGCGGCGGACAGAGCCCAGTCGTTGGGCGAAAGCCTGATCAGTGCTGGCATCGTGGCCCCTGTGGCCATCGATTACGTGCTGCAGAAGCAGAAAATTGAAAAGGTGCCCATGGGCAACCTGTTGGTGGAACTGGGGTTCACCAGCGCCAAAGAGGTGGCCCGCTATCTGGCTCAGCAGCGCAACATTCCGTTTCTGGAGGCGGCCCAGCTGCCCGAACCTGAAACGGCGGTGGCTGGCTTGTTCAACCGGGCTCAGTGTCTGAACAACGGGTTTTTGCCTGTGCGCGAATCAGGCGGACTGGTCGACGTTGTGCTGGGCGATGCGCGCCGTGAAGTGGTGGAAGACCTGGTGCAGCGCAAGCTGGGCAAGGCCTGTCGTTTTTTTCAGGGTGAGTTTGATCAGGTTGCACAAGCCATTCAGCAGCACTACTACTTCGCTGACAACCCGCCTGTCAAACTGCTTGAGAGCGAGGTACGCAAGCTGGAGGCTGACATTGACCGAGCCTACAGCCCTGCCCGGCTTTTGGAGTACATGTTGCATCTGGGGGTACGCGAGCGCGCCACCGACATTCACCTGGCACCCACCGCCCGCAGTCGCTCGGTGCTGATGCGTATCGATGGTGTGTTGCGTCCCATGTTTGCCTTGTCGCCGGCGCTGGATCGTTTGGTGGTGTACGTCAAACTGCAAGCCGACATGGATGCCAGCGAGCAGCGCTTGCCTCAGGATGGCAGCTTCACCGCAGTGGTGATGGAGCAGAACTACACCATCCGGGTGTCCACGCTCATTTCGGAATTCGGTGAACGCATGGTGCTGCGCATGCTGCCCGAGCGCAGCAGCCTGGACAAGCTCGATGACCTGGGTTTCAAGCCAACCGACGTGGCTGCAATGGCCAAGTCATTTGCCAGGCCACACGGCCTCATCCTCATCACCGGGCCCACAGGCTCGGGCAAAAGCACCACCTTGCACGCGGCCCTGCGCATGCAGCCGCTCATCGAGCGCAACGTCCTGACGGTGGAAGATCCCGTTGAATACCGTGTGCCCGTGGCCTGCCAGACCGAGGTGAACCGCCGCGCCGGGTACGAGTTTGCCAATGCCATGCGGCACTTTCTGCGGCACGACCCTGACATCATTCTGGTGGGGGAAATTCGCGATGGTGAGACGGCGCGTGCCGCCCTTGATGCATCGTCAACAGGCCACCTGGTGCTGTCCACTCTGCACGTCGGCAGCATTTTTGGCGTGATGCCACGGCTCAAGCTGCTGGGTGTGGATGCCGAAACCATCGCCGAAAACCTGGTGGCTGTCATCAACCAGCGCCTAGTGCGTCGCATTTGCACGCAGTGCCGCACGCCGCGCGATGCCACGCCTTCCGAGGTGTCCTGGCTGGGGCAGGTTGAGTCGGCCGAGGCACCGAAGGTGTACCACGGCATGGGATGCCCGCATTGCCGCAACACCGGCTATTTCGGGCGCCTGCCCGTCTACGAAATGCTGCTGGTGGACCGCGACCTGGCAGATGCCATTGCATCGGATGCCAGCCGAGCCCAGTTGCGTGAGCGCGCCCTGGCTGCAGGCATGCGGCCCATCTTGACGTTGGCACGCCAGCGCGTGCTGGAAGGCGACACCACCATGGACGAAATATTGCGTGCCGTGGGCGAAGACTGATCCGCCATATTGACGCTGCCATGGCCAACCTGAACACCTACTACTACCGCGTATTGCTACCGCACGGGGCGCTGCGCACTGGGCTGCTGCGTCTGGCTGTCGAGCGGGACTTGTCTGCCCGTTTGCGCCTTGAAAGCGAAACCGATGGCACGGTGGTCAGTCTGTGGCGCTTCCCGTCATGGCTGGCGGCTGTCATGGATTTTGTGCTGCGCATTTTCAGGCGGCAAATCCGCAACGAAGACCTGGCCGGTTTCCTGCGTGACATGGGGCTGATGATGACTGCCGGTGTGCCCGCGCTGGAGGCCTTGGGCACCTTGGTAGAGGAAAGCGAACTCAGCGGGAACAAGGCTGTGAGCCAGGTCGCGCGCCACATGCGGGATGATCTGAATGCAGGTGTGGGCATGACCGAGGCCTTCAGCCGACACCCCAACGTGTTTCCTGAAACGGTGCGCAATCTGATTTCCATTGGCGACCAGACAGGCACCGTGGACCGCATGCTGAAAGAGAGTGCCGAGCACGTGGAGCGCATGATGAACATCAAGCGCGACATCAAAACCGCACTCATCTATCCGGCCTTTGTGTTCGCCACCATTTTTGGGGTGGCCGCGTTCTGGATCTACTACGTGGTGCCCAGCATGGCGCGCCTGTTCAAGCAGCTTCAGGCCAAGTTGCCGCCGCTGACCGAGTGGTTGGTGGCATTTGCCGACTCCCTGACCACGCACCTGCCGTGGGTGCTGCTGCTCACAGTGGTGCTGGTGGTGCTGTTTGTGGTGACATTCAACCGGTCCGAGCGGTTCCAGTTGATCACTTACAACGTGCTGCACCGCACCCCCATTGCGCGCACGCTGCTGGTGTCCTCAGGCATGGCTCACATGACCGAACACCTGGCCATACTGGTGCGTGCAGGTGTGGACATGGTCACCAGCTTGACCACCCTGTCGCGGGCCACCAAAAACCGCTACTACCGGACCCGCCTGCAGCAGGTGACCGAGGCGGTCAGCCGGGGCGAGTCGGTGTCGTCATCCATGCGACGGGCAGGGGGCTTTCCGGCCATGGCGGTGCGCATGATCGGTGTCGGCGAGGAGTCGGGCAGCCTGGACAGCCAGTTGACTCACCTGGCTGACGAATACCGCAAACGGCTGGAAGTACTGGTCGCGTCCCTCGCTGAAATCCTGAAACCGGTCATCATTTTGATAGCAGGTGGATTGTTCCTGTTCCTGATCGTGGCGTTGCTGTTGCCTATTTATGATCTGGTGCGGCAGTCTGTCAGCCAGAGCATGGGGTCCTAGCATGCGCGGCTGGCACCTGTTCACCACGCCTCCCGCGTCAAAGCTGCGCCAGCGCGGCTTTGGCCTGCTGGAGGCCGGCCTGTTGCTGTTGCTGGTGGGCGGTGCGGTCATGGCAGGGTTTGTGGGCCTGAAAGCCCAGCAAGCCAGCGAGGAGGCAGACCTGGCCCGAACGCTGATGCAGCAGGCCGACGAGAGGGTGCTGGCCTTTGCTGCCATCAACGACCGCTTGCCCTGCCCCGACACCACGAACGATGGTCTAGAGGATCGGGCGGGTGATGTGTGTGCAGCCCAAAAAGGCCGTTTGCCGGTCAAAACGCTCGGCCTGGACGGCGCAGGGGCAGAGCGTGGCGCGGGGCGTCTGCTCTATGTGGTGCAGAGCAATGCCGACATCAATCTGGCCAACCTGGCCGACACCTACCGCCCCATTGCGTTCAATACCGCGGGTTCGCCGCCGCGCAGCTACAACGCCACACGCAGCTATTCAAGTGGCACGGTGCTGTCTACTGCTGATCTGTGCTTCGCCACCAATGCGGCCCGCAGTATGCCAGTGGCTGCGGCGCATGCCCAATCGGGGGGAGTCGGCCTGGCCTATGCGTTGGTGCATCCGGGGCAACGGGATGCTGACGGGGTGGCAGGCAGCGCCGGTTTCGATGGCTTGAATGCGCCTGCGGCGTCGGCCGTGGCTGTGGAGCTGCCGTCAAAGACCACCAGCCTGGGCGCTTATGACGACATCGTGCAGGTGCGCAGTTACGCCGGATTGGCTCGTGCGTTGGATTGCGACCGCATCCTGGACTCCCTGAACCACCTGTCGCTGGCCACCGAGGTTGTGGAGGAGGTGAGCGAGCAGAAAACGTCAACCCGCAACTCGGCCATCATTGCCTCGACCATCAACGGCGTGAAGTCGGGTGTGGCTGCGCTGAAAGTAGGTCTTGCCACCAAGGGGTTGGTCAAAGCCGGTGCTCAGTTGGGCGCGGCCATTGCAGCGTTGTCGGCGGCCATTGCCAGCTGCATTGTGTTGGTGGGCTGCGCGTTGATTCCCACCATGGCCGCCGCCGTGGCGGTGTCGATTGCTTCGGTCGCCGCATTCGTGGCAACGATTGCTCTGGCCACAGCCTCATTGGCCTCGTCGCTGGTTGCGACTGGTTTGTCCATTTCGGTTGCGGTGCAGGCGGGAGCTGAAGTCAACAGCAGTTTCAATTTGAGCAACGTGACCGCAGATGCACAAACAGCTTACAACAATGCGGTGACGCGCAAAAACACGGCACAAACCAATTACAACAACTTGCTTGCACAGTTCAACGCAACGGTGGTGCCTGCTCGCAATGCAGCCGTGACGGCTATTGAGAATAAAGTTTCTGGCTTTGCCAATTACGTCAACGGACTCAATAACTGCAATCCGGCTGTGTACGCCGGCGACACCAATTGTTCGCCTGTATTGAGCTTGGCAACGTACCAGGCCAGAATCAATGCGGTCAGGGACACGGGTGCTGAAATGGCCCGCACGGATTTGATCTACAGGGACGCTGATGCCGCCTATTCGCGATCGCTCAATGCTGCAAACAATCCAGCCACGAATGCGCCAGCCAATTCTCCACTGCCTGCTGGTGCCAGGGCTGAATTGGTCAATCAACTCAACGCAGCGCGTGCTGCCAATGATGCAGAAAAAATAGCTGGTTTGGAAAAGGCCATCGAGTATTTTGATTCGATGGCAAGTGGTCAAGCCACCACCACAGATGATCAAAGGGTGACAAACCTGGTTGCACGCATCGATCAACTGCAGACGCAAATCAATCAGTACACCGCTCAAATCAATGCGTTGACTGTGCAAATTGGTGGCAATGCCTGCTCGCCGCTGGCAACCGTCGAGCCTTTGCGGCAAAACTGCGTTGACCGCAGTATTTTGCAAGAACAGCGCAGCAAGGCGCAGTCTTTGCAAGCCGGTTTGCAAGATCAATTGAACCAATTGGGAATGACCCCTGCTTTGGCGCTATCGTTGCGGAACACGGCAGATGCCAACCGTGCCACTGCCACCTCAAATTACAACGCGGCCGTCACAGCCCTGAATAGCGGACTGGAGTCAATGGCCTACACGGTCTGCGTGCGCAAAGACAAAGACGGCAAACTCACCAATGTGGCGGCAGATGTCAAAAGCACGGTGTGTACCGTTTACCAGTACAACGCCATCGCCTCAGACTTGGACATTATTCAATGGAAAGGAATTTTCATTCCAACAGGCGTGGTGAAAGATTTCACAGCCAAAGTGAGTGATTTGTACAACACGCAGTACGACTACGTGACCCGGGAAGGAGAGCTCACTGAGGCTCTGGCTGCACTGACCAAAGCCCAGCAGGACGAGGCCGATGCTTTGTCCACACTGAACGCCCTGAGTGGTGTGGGGGCGGGGGGTATTCAAGTGTGGAGTGGCGCGCTCGATATTCTGGAGCGCGCTGACAAGAAGGGGGTTGTCAAATGAGGCGAACGCGCAGCAATGCCTTGGCGCAGCGGGGTTTTTCGCTCATTGAAATGTCGGTGGGCATGGCGGCCAGTGCACTCATTGGTTTGGCCGTTTGGGGGCTGTACCCCAAAGCAAAACAAGTTGCTGCCGGCGACGCTGCCTTGCTGACGGCTCTGCAGGCGCAGGCTGCGGTGGATGGGTTCATCCAGCGGCAGTTCCGGTTGCCCTGTCCAGACACCGATGGGGATGGCCGGGAGAATTGCACCACGCCCAGTGCCGTGGGCTCGCTGCCCTGGCGTGACTTGGGGCTGGGTGCCGATGCGGCGGTGTTGCGCTATGGCGTCAATGGCGTGACGCTGTTGACTGCCGGGGCATCCTATGTTCCCAACTTGCCGTTGGCCCCGATGGGGCCAACCGGCAATGTGCTGGTGACTTACGATGCCCTCGCCAACAAGAACGGGCTGGATTTGTGTCAGCAATTGCGCCAACTGGCGGCGGGCGGTGGCGGACAAACTGCTGGGGGTGTGCCTTATGCCTACGCACTGGTGCACCCCGGTACCAACAGGGTGTTTGATGGTACCAATCGCACAGCCTCGTTTGCATTGCCGGGCCAGCCGCACCAGGCAGACCCTGTGTACGACGACTCGGTATGGGCCGTTGGAGTGGCTGAGCTGTCGGGTACTCTGAATTGCCCACAACGCCTGGCGGATGCGCAGGTGGCGGCACGCTCGGCCTATGCCAGTTATGACATCTGGCGCAATGCCGAGCAGTTTTATGCTTTTCGCGCGTTTGCACACCAAGTGCGGCAAACCAATGTGGTGTATGCAGGCGTCAACGTCGCCATTGCCACTCTGGACATCATCAATGCAGTGGCGACAGGTGTCACGGCCGCAGCGATTACCGCTGCCTTGCCGGAAGCAAGCATTGCTGCCGACATCATCGCTCTTGGAATCGCCACCACAGCTGCGGTTGCGGCCACAGGTGCTGCAGGGTATTCCTTGGTCACAGCCATCATCGCCGAAATCAAGGCCAATGAGCAAAAACAAGCCGCACAGACAGAGCTCAACCGAGCGGCTGCGGCGTACCTGCTCGGGTATTCCGATGCCGTGACCGCCGATCAAAAGGGGTTGCGACCATGAACTCTCGGTATGTTGGTCGTGCGAGGGGCCGGTACCTGCGCCAAAGCGGCTTTTCTCTTGTTGAAATGGGCGTGGCCCTGGTTGTGCTGGGGGTGCTGCTCACCGCCGCGTTCACGTTCTGGCGGCTCAATGCGCAGCAAACGGTCGTGAAGGCTGAGCGCAATGCGGCGCACGATGCTCGAACAGCGTTACTGGCGTTTGCCCAGGCTCACGCCAGGCTGCCGTGCCCGGATACCAATGGCAATGGACTGGAAGGCGGCGCATCCGGTTGTGTGGCGACCGACGTGGTCGGCACCTTCCCCTGGCGCACGGTGGGCGTGTTCGCTCCAGCGGTTCGTGACATGCGTTACGGTGTTTACCGGGCACCAGATGCTGCCGCTGCTCATGCCGACGTGGATTTGGCGGTTGCCAAAGACCGTTACCGTCCGCTGGTGGTCACTGGCTCGCCCCCTGCGGGGAACGATGTGTTGCTGGGCAACAGCAACCTGCTGGATTTTTGCTTTGCCTTGCAAACAGGTGGTCGCGACATGGCGGTGCATGCCGACCGACTGAGGGTTGCCAGTGACGCGGCGGGCGCCAACGTCCGGCACATGGCATTTGTGCTGGTCGCCCCAGGTTTGCTGGACGCAGATGGCAACGGCAGCAAATTGGATGGACTCAATGCTGCCGCCACGGCTGCGAACCCACTTTTCGACCATGGCGCACGCCCTTTGAGTGAAAGCTACGACGATCAGGTGCTGGCGGAGGGTTTTGACACGTTGTTTGCCGAATTGGGGTGTGGCAAGGCGTTGGGCGCAACGGGCCATGCACACTTCAATGCGGCGGCGGCCTCGCGTTTCATGGAGCAAGCCTTCATTGATTACAAGCGACAGTTGAAGTTGCTGTCCGATGCGGCGGGAGCCAGTGTGGCATCTGCCACGGCCGGCACATTGATGGCCAGCTCGGGCTTGGCCAAGGCGATCGCAGCATCCCTCAACGTGACTTCGGTCATTTTGGTTTCCCAAGGCTCGTTGTCGGCCATCGCCGCAGCGGCAGTTGCTGCAATCATTGCCAACACGGCGGCAACGGTCACCTCGGTCGCTTCGTTGGCCACGGCCATTGCCTTCAAGGTAGAGGCCGATGGCCGTGAAACTGCATTTGCGCCCATGGTTGGCGAAATGGCGACCATTGCCGCATCGGTGGATGGCAATGCCCGTGCTGCCGATGCCGCTGGCTACTGAAAGACTGAATATGAAACCAGAAATACGCGTCAAACAGCGTGAGTCGACTCAGCAAGGATTTACCCTGGTCGAATTGGCCATTGTGTTGGCTGTCATCGGACTCATCGTGGGGGCGGTGGCCATCGGAAAGGACCTGCAGCGCAATGCGGCGTATCAGCGCCTGAGCACTGATTTTGTACAGGGCTGGTTGGTGGCTTACGACACCTATGTCACCGCCACGGGGCGGGTGCCGGGTGACAGCGGCACAGCGCCCACAGGGGCGATCAGGGCATCGGTTGCGACGGCTGTGGCCACGCCAGGAAACATCCTGTGCGATGACACCACCCCCAATTTGGTGAATGAATTTTTGGCCGCTGGCGTGGGCCTGCCCGAAGGGCGCAACGAGGCTCAGCGCAACCGATTTGTGTACCTGGATGCCAACGGCAACCCGCAGGAAGCGCGGGTGTGTTTTCAAAACGTGACCTGGGCCGAGCCAGGTGCCGCCGTAGGCACTTACGTGGCACGGCCACGCAATGTGATGGTGCTGCAGGGCCTCACCCCGTCGCTGGCCCAGATGCTGGATTCGCAGATTGACACCCAGAACGATGCACGGTTTGGCCGTTTCCGGGAAAGCTCTCAAGCTGGTGCACACACCACGATCGTGGGTACGCCGTGGAGCAAAACCGACATCTGGAAGTTCAGTGACACCTCAGCACCCGGCGCAAATCAAGACGAAGCACAAGTTGCCACGGTCACGGCCTATTTGTTGATGAACCGCTGAGCTTGTTGACATGCCGTTGGTTGCTTGCGCTGTCGCACCGATACCTGGTGGTTCAGCAGCCGCACATCGGCCGCATCCTTCACGTTCACCAGCATGCTTTGCGCATTGCTCGGGTGCGCCACCACGCCGTGCATGTGGTCCAGCTTGTCAGCGGCCCATGCCACTCAGGTGCCCCGTTCAGCCATGCGGCCAGTGTCGACAGTACCGAGCGCCGCCGCACGTGTGATGCCCATGCGCCAGGCAAGGGGGCCCCAGGTCAGATCATTTACCGGCGTCCGCCCTCGCGCGCGGCCACGTCCACCAGCAGGCCCAGCGTGGCGGAGTAGTAACCCTGGCCAGCGATGGGCGGCTTGGTGGCCGGGGCTTTGCCGGTGGTCAGCAGCGTGCGGATGGCGACCACGCCCGGGTCGGCGCCGTACGAGTCAATCGAGTTGTCCAGCACATTGGCCCAGCCGGGCAAAAACGCATCGCATTTGAAGTGGTTCCAGAACTGGTTGAACGACACCAGCTTGCTGGGCTCCGCCAGTTTGGCCCAATACAGGTAGAGCGGAATGCGGGTGGCGTCGTAGCCATGGCGGGGCGGGCGGCCGGGGTCGGGCTCCAGCGGGTTGACCAGCAGCAGCCAGTCGGGCGGCAGCTTCCAGCGGCCGAATTGCGCGATTTCCGCCAGCCGCAGGCCAGAGCGGGTCAGCGCGGCCCACTGGGGGGACGGGTCCACCTTGTTCAGCTCGTCAAACGCGGGAAATACCCAGTACGACATGTTCACCACCAGGCCCCGGGGGGTGTCGAACCCGCTGGCGCCGGGTTTCAGCACGGTACCCCAAGGGGTGCCTTCCACCACCGCTTTTTCCCGTATGGCTTTGGCGATGCGGGCCGCCTGCTCGCGGTAGGGGGGGTGTTTGAATTGTTCGGCCGCCCGAGCCAGTCCCCAGGCTATGAACAGGTCGCCGTCGGTCGCGGTGTTGGCGTCGGTCACCGCGCGTCCGGGCTCCCAGCGCCAGGCAAACAGGCCGTCGTTGCGGCTGGTGCCGAGGTTGTTCTGTGTCCAGGTCCACAGCACGTCGAACGCGGCGCGGTCGTTGGCGGCGGTGGCCAGCACCATGGCAAAGCCCTGTCCCTCCGAGTGGCTGATGTTTTGTTGTGCCGTGTCCAGCACCCGGCCATCGGCCTGCATGTAGGCCGCTTTCCATTCGCTCCAGCCCTTGAGGGGTTGGGCCTGTGCTTGCCCGGCAAGGGCCAGGGCCAGCAGCAGCGCCCAGGTGTGCCACGCTTGGGCGAGGCCGGTGCCGCACCGCTGCCGCCAGCTGCCCTTGGGTGGGGGCATGGGGCGAGCGTGTGCCGTGCGCAACTGGGCTGGGGATGGGCAGGGGGTGGCGTCTGTCATGGCTGGTGTGGGACGGTGTGGGGGATAAATTGACCGGGCAAATGCCAGCATACCGCCGGATGGGCGGGGGGAGTGTGTGGCACGCAGGCCCGCATCGGCGAAAATGGGGGCATTGGCAGGCACCTGTGACCGTGGGTGCCATGGCCTGCCACCTTGCCACCCGCCCCCTTCTGCCGCTGACCGGCCACACCCCCTTGAACCAAATCCAACTGTTTTTGCCCTGCGCCGCCGGCGTGGAAGGCTATCTGGCCGACGAAGTCACCCGCATCACCGGGCTGCGGGGGCGTCCGGGCCGGGCCGGGCTCATGCTGTCGGCCTCCTGGCGCGACGCCATGAAGCTCAACCTCCACAGCCGCCTGGCCCAGCGCGTGCTGGTGCAACTGGCGCACGACCCCTACCGCTCCGAGGCCGACCTGTACGAGGCCGCCGCGGCTGTGGCCTGGGAGATCTGGTTCACCCCGCGCCAGACCTTCAAAATTGACATCACCGCCCAGCACAGCCCCCTGCAAAGCCTGAACTTTGCCGCCCTGAAGGTGAAAGACGCCGTGGCCGACCGCTTCCGCCACAAAACCGGCGTGCGCCCCGACGTGGACACCGCCCGCCCGGATGTGCGCATTTTTGTGCACCTCACCACCGACCACGTCAGCCTCTACATCGACACCTCGGGCGAGCCGCTGTTCAAACGCGGCTGGCGCGAAGACAAGGGCGATGCCCCGCTGAAGGAAACCCTGGCCGCCGCCATGCTGGCCGCCGCCGGGTGGGATGGTCGCCAGGGCGCTGACCTGCCGCTGTACGACCCCTGCTGCGGCAGCGGCACCATTGCGATCGAAGCCGCACAGATGGCCCTGTGCATCCCGCCCGGCGGGCAGCGCCGTTTCGGCTTTGAACGCCTGTTGCCCTTCCAGGCCCATGTGTGGAACGGTATCAATGATGAAGCAGAAGAGGCATACAACGCATGCGCTGGAGGGCCAAAAGGCTTTAAGAATGGCGATGCCCCCTTCATTTTTGGCAGCGACGTGTCGCACCGCATGGTGGACTTCGCCCAGCGCAACGCCGAGCGTGCCGGGGTGGCGCATGCCATCGAGTTCCGGGGCGGCGACGCACTGCAGCGCATGCCCCCGTGCGAGCGCCCCGGTGTCATGCTGCTCAACCCCCCGTACGGCGAGCGCATCGCCGCCGCCGGTGTGGCGGGCCAGCGTGCGCAGGACCGCGCCCAGGGGCCGCGCGTGCACCGCGTCCACTCGTCCGAGGGGCGTCAACCCGCCTCCCCCGTGGGCAGGGGGCGCGAGCAGGCGCAGACCGACGACGGAGGCTCCGACTTCTTCCCCCGCCTGGCCACGCACTGGAAGCGCAACTTCCCCGGCTGGACGGCCTGGATGCTCACCCCCGACCTCAAGCTGCCCAC
>PNML01000026.1 GCA_013823635.1 Polaromonas sp.
AAGTGCACGCCGCCGCGCAGGTCCAGCCCCAGGTACATGGGCGAGGCATGCAGGGCCTGCAGCCACGCGGGTGTGCGGGGCAACAGGTTCAAGGCCACCACGTGGCTGGGGTCGGCCGGGTCGGGGTTGAAGGCTTTTTCCAGCGCATCGCGCGCTTTGAGCTGGGTATCGGTGTCGTTGAACCGTGCCTTGATGGAGTTGCCCTCCATCTGGATCATGCTCGCCTGCAGGCCTTCGGTTTGCAGCACCTGCTCGACCCGCGTCAGCGCGGCGTTGTCGAGCTTGATGGTGGCTTTGCCGGACGACACCTGCACCGCAGGGGCTTCGCCAAACAGGTTGGGCAGGCTGTAGATGGACCCGATCAACAGCATGATCAGGATGACCACGTACTTCCAGAGTGGGTAACGGTTCATGTGCTTGGCACCAATGTCAAAAAACTCAAGGGCGGCTGGGCCAACTGGGGAAGCAGGCGTTGCCTGTGCCAGTGTCCGAGCCGCCCATCGGGGGGAGAGCCAGTCGTGTGACCGCAGGCCTTATTTGATGCTGCCCTTGGGCAGCACCTGCACCACGGCAGAACGCTGGAACTGGACTTCCACGCCAGCAGCCACTTCCAGGCCAATGTGGGTTTCACCCAGCTTGGAGATTTTGCCCAGCATGCCGCCGGCCACCACCACCTCGTCACCTTTGGCCAGGGCCTCGACCATGGCTTTGTGCTCCTTGGCCTTTTTCATTTGTGGGCGGATCATGACGAAGTACAGCACCACGAACATCAGCACCAGTGGCAGCATGCTCATGAGGGTGCTTTGGGTGTCGGCTGCGCCAGCGGTCTGGGCGAATGCGGAAGAAATGAACACAAAAAACTCCAGTTGTCTCTGAGACCTGTCGCCAGGCACGGATCGGTGAACCTTGGGATTGTAGTTGGGCCACTGCGGCACCGTGCGGCGCCCGGCGGCGAGCCACCCGGGACCGGGTGCCCTGGCCGGGTCCGCATGGTGTCACTGGCTGTGGTGCCGGAGTCACCGTGCGTTTGTATAAAACAATAGCTATCAATGCATACCAGTAAAGCGTTGGATGTCAAAAATATTGAAAATTTTTCTCAAAGGCCTGGCCATTGTGCTTGCAGGGCGTCCCAGCGGGCTCGGGTGGCCTGCACGTGCCGAGCTTTCACGTGCCCAAAGCCCTTGATGGACTGTGGCAAATTGGCCAGCTCCAGGGCCAGGGCGTGGTTGCTGTTGTTCAGGTGGCGCAGCATGTCGCTCACGGTGCGCTGGTAGTCGGCCAGCAATTGGCGTTCCATGCGGCGCTCTTCGGTGCGACCGAACAGGTCCCAGGCGGTGCCGCGCAGCACCTTGAGGGGCGCCAGCAGCTTGAACAGCGTGAGGGTGGCGGGACCAAATTTCTGCTTGACCATTTCGCCCTTGTCGTTCTTCTTGGCCAGCAGGGGCGGGGCCAGGTGGTAATTCAGCTTGAACTCACCCTCGAACATGTTGGCCAGCTTGTGCTGGAAGGCCGGGTCGCTGTGCAGGCGGGCCACCTCGTACTCGTCCTTGTAGGCCATCAGTTTGAACAGGTTGCGGGCCACGGCCTCCGTCAGGCTGGTTTTGCCAAGGGATGCCTCGGCCGTTTGCACCTGGGCCACCAGTTGGCGGTAGCGCTCGGCGTAGGCGGCGTTTTGGTAAGCCGTCAGGAACTCGGCGCGGCGGTCAACCAGCTGTGCGACCGATTCGCGCTTGTGCAGCGTGATGGTCTGGGCCGGGGCCAGCAGGCGCTGGACCGACGCCCAGTCGTGCGCCGCCTGACGCCCCCAGGCGAAGGCGGTTTGGTTGGCCTGCACCTGCACCCCGTTGAGTTCGATGGCGCGCATCAGCGACGCCAACGCGAGCGGGATCCAACCTTTTTGCCAGGCGTAGCCCAGCAGCATGGGGTTGATGTAGAGCGTGTCGCCCATGAAGGTGCTGGCCATGGCTTCGGCGTTGAACAGGCCCAGGTCATCGGGCGCCAGCGATTGCGCAATGCTGGCCACGCAGGCGTCCGACGGGTTTTGCCACTCGCTGTTGACCACAAACGCCGCCGTGGGCGTGCTGCTGCTGTTGAGCGCCACGCGGGTGCGCCCGGCCTGCATGCGTTGCAGCGTGTCCTTGCTGGCGGTCACCAGCGGGTCGCAACCCAGGATGACATCGGCCGCCGCCATGCCCACGCGGGTGGTGCAGATGCTGGCCTGGTCGGGGCCGATGAGCACGTGGCTCCAGGTGGCGCCGCCCTTCTGGGCCAGACCGGCCGCGTCCTGGGTGACGATGCCCTTGCCCTCCATGTGCGCGGCCATGCCCAGCAGTTGGCCAATGGTGATGACGCCGGTGCCGCCCACACCGGCCACCACCATGCCGCACACCTCGGTCAGCGGGGTGGGCACGGGCTCGGGCAGGTTGGCGGCGGGGACGGGCGCACTGGCCGACTGGGTTTTCTTCTTGAGTTGTCCGCCTTCGACCGTCACGAAGCTGGGGCAGAAGCCTTTGACGCAGCTCACATCCTTGTTGCAGCTGCTCTGGTTGATGGTGCGTTTGCGGCCGAACTCGGTCTCCAGTGGCTCGATGCTCAGGCAGTTGCTTTGCACGCCGCAGTCGCCGCAGCCCTCGCACACCAGCTCGTTGATGACCACGGTGGGCGTGGGCGCGGTCAGGGTGCCGCGCTTCCTGCGGCGGCGCTTTTCGGTGGCGCAGGTCTGGTCGTAGATGATGACCGTGGTGCCTTTGATGTCACGGAACTCGCGCTGGATGCGGTCGAGCTCGTCGCGGTGGTGGATGGCGATGCCGCTGGGCAGGCCTTTCACGGTGTCGTATTTCTCGGGCTCGTCGGTGACGATGGTGATTTTCTGCGCCCCTTCGGCGCGCATGCTGTTGGCGATCTGCACCACGCTGTGGCCTTCGGGGCGCTCGCCCACCTGCTGGCCACCGGTCATGGCCACCGCGTCGTTGTACAGGATTTTGTAGGTGATGTTCACGCCCGCCGCGATGCTCTGGCGCACCGCCAGCAGCCCGCTGTGGAAGTAGGTGCCGTCGCCCAGGTTGGCGAACATGTGCTGCTCGGTGCTGAAGGGCTGCTGGCCCACCCACGGCACGCCCTCACCGCCCATTTGGGTGAAGCCGACGGTGGCGCGGTCCATCCAGATGGTCATGAAGTGGCAGCCAATGCCCGCCATGGCGCGCGAGCCTTCGGGCACGCGGGTGCTGGTGTTGTGCGGGCAGCCCGAGCAGAACCAGGGCTGGCGGTCGGCGTTGCTGGCCAGCGTGAGGGTCTGCATGGACTGTGCTTTGGCGTCGAGCAGTGCCAGGTGCGCGTCCATGCGGGCGGCCACATCGCTGTCCACGCCCAGCCGCTTCAGGCGTTTGACCAGTGCGCGGGCGATGATGTCGGG
The DNA here is from genome assembly GCA_013823635.1 of Polaromonas sp. GTDB lineage: Bacteria > Pseudomonadota > Gammaproteobacteria > Burkholderiales > Burkholderiaceae_C > UBA2334. The sequence continues at coordinate 3,413 of PNML01000026.1, forward strand.
CGACAGGTCGGCGTTGGCCCGCAGCAGGGTGTGGGCGCTGGGGTTGGGAATGCTCCACTCGCCGCCCGAGAAGTCGTTCGGCCCCTCGTCGAACTTGCCCAGCACGTTGGGGCGCACGTCGGCGCGCCAGTTGTACAGCTCTTCTTTCAGCTGGTATTCGATGACCTGGCGCTTTTCTTCCACCACCAGGATCTCGCGCAGGCCGGTGGCGAACTCGCGGGTGGTCTGCGCCTCCAGCGGCCACACCACGGCCACCTTGTGCAGCCGCAGGCCAATGCGGCGGCAGGTGTCGTCGTCCAGCCCCAGGTTGTGCAGCGCCTGGCGGGTGTCGTTGTAGGCCTTGCCGCTGGCGATCACGCCAAAACGGTCGTTCGGACCTTCGATGACGTTGTGGTTGAGCCGGTTGGCCCGGATGTAGGCCAGCGCCGCGTACCACTTGTGGTCGTACAGCCGCGCTTCCTGGTCCAGCGCGTGGTCGGGCCAGCGGATGTGCAGGCCGCCCGGGGGCAGGGGAAAGTCGGGCAGGACGATGTTGACCCGCTCGGGGTCGATGATGGCGGTGGCGCTGGATTCGACAATTTCCTGGATGGTCTTCATGCCCGCCCACACGCCGGAAAAACGGCTCATGGCCAGCGCGTGCAGGCCCAGGTCCAGGATTTCCTGCACGTTGGCTGGAAAGAACACCGGCAGGCCACAGGCCTTGAAGATGTGGTCGCTCTGGTGCGCGGCGGTCGAGCTTTTGCTGATGTGGTCGTCACCGGCCACCGCGATCACGCCACCCCACGGCGTGGTGCCGGCCATGTTGGCGTGCTTGAACACGTCGGAGCAGCGGTCCACACCGGGTCCTTTGCCGTACCAGATGCCAAACACCCCGTCGAACTTGTTGGTGCCGGGCGGTGCAAAGCCCAGCTGCTGCGTGCCCCACAGGGCCGTGGCCGCCAGCTCTTCATTGACACCGGGCTGGAACACGATGTTCTGGCCCTTGAGGTACTTGGCGGCCTTTTGCAGCGCCTGGTCGTAGCCGCCCAGTGGCGATCCCCGGTAGCCGCTGATGAAACCGGCGGTGTTTTTGCCCTGCAGCGCGTCGCGCTGGCGCTGCAGCATGGGCAGCTTGACCAGTGCCTGCACGCCACTCATGAAGGCCCTGCCGTGTTCCAGGCTGTACTTGTCGTCCAGCGTGACGGTTTCCAGCGCCCGGCGGATGTGCTCGGGCAGTTCGCGTGCAAAGGGGGCGTTCATGTGTGTCTCCTGTGGTGTTGGCTCGCCGGGGGTGTGCGGCGTTGTCTGGACAGGCCCCGCCACCCCGGGGTAAACGGGGTGAACCAGGCCGTGCGCAAGGGCGAGTGCGGGGTGTGGCACCGGAGGCAAAGTGTAGGGGCACACCGGCGACAGGTGTTTGCTTTTGATGGCTTGGAAGGGCTCCGAAAAGAAAGGATCTTTCTTAAAATCGGCGCCATGGAAACGCTTGACAAATTTGACCTTGCCATCCTGCAAGAGCTGCAGCGCGATGGCCGCCTCACCAATGCCGAGTTGGCCAGTCGCGTCGGCCTGTCGGCCGCCCCGTGCTGGCGCCGGGTGCGCGCCCTGGAGGAGGGGGGCTTCATCCTCGGCTACCGCGCGGAGCTGGACCGCCGCAAGGTCGGGCTGGGGGTGCTGGCGTTTGTGCGGGTGGACGCCGACCGCAACACCGGGGACGCGACCCGGGTGCTCGAAGACGCCATCAGCAAACTGCCCGAGGTCATTTCCTGCCACTACATCAGCGGCAGCGGCACGTTTGAGCTGCAGGTGGTCGCGCCCGACCTGGACCGCTTTTCGCGCTTTGCGCTCAACAGCCTTCTCAACCTGCCCCATGTGAAGGACGTGCACACCAGTTTCTCGCTGGGGGAGGTCAAGGCCGCGGCACCCCTGCCCCTGGGGCACCTGCGCGACGCGGGGGAGCCTGCTCAGGCGCCAAGGGCGGCCGGACGCCGCTGAACCACGGGTGGGTGGGCCTGCCAGCTTCACGCCAGCGACGGACGTTACAGTGCGCATGAAGGCCCGCACGACCACCCACCCCTCTGACTACCCTAGGACTTTTTGCGCATGACCCTGTGGCACCGAATGGCCCTGATGACCCTGGTGGCGGTGAGCTATGCCGTGACCGGCTGGTGGTCGCTGCACATCAGCGTGTCGCCCCAGTATGTGTCTCTGATGTTCATGCCAGCAGGGGTGGCGCTGGGCGCTGTGCTGGTCTGGGGGGGATGGGCGCTGCCGGGGGTGGCGGTGGGTTCCTGCGTGGTGCAGTGGTTGGCCACCGGACAGGCGGGGCTGACCAGCTGGCAGTGGACCTGGCTGGTGTCACCGTTGGGGGCGGCTTTCCAGGCCTGGCTCACGGCTGTGGCGGTGCGCCGCTGGGTGGGCTACCCCAGCGAAATGGACACGCCACGGCGCACCCTGTTGTTTCTGCTGGTGTTGGTGCCATTGGGTCACATGGTGAACGCGACGGTGTCCGTTCCCTTGCTGGTGGCCGGGGGCGTGATCCCGCCTGTCGACGCCTGGTTCAGCTGGTGGTCGTGGTGGCAGGGAGACGCGGTGGGTGCCGTGCTGTTCACGCCGCTGGTGTTGGTGGCTTTTGGTCAGCCAGCTGATGCTTGGCGCCCTCGTTGGAAGACCGTCGCCTTGCCCATGGTGTTGGCGTTGGGTGTGGTGGGTGTGGCTTTCCAGCAGCTGAAAGCGGCCCAGGAGGAGGTTCAGAAACAGCGGTTTTTTCAGGAGGCCACGGCCCTCACCGAGCGCCTGCAGCGTCGCCTGACGGTGCAGACGGATTCTGTCCTGGCTGTGGCTCGCCTCATGGAGGTGGCTGGCGAACGCAGTGCGGCGGTGTTTCGGCGGGCCACCGCCGAGTGGTTGAGCCGCTATCCCGCGACCCAGAACTTTGCCTGGTACCCGTTGCTGACCCATGGTGAGCGCGCAGCCTTTGAGCGCGAAGCCAGTGCCGAATTTCAGCGGCCGTTCGCGGTGCGCGCCCGCAACGCCCACGGAGAGCTGTTTGTTTCGGGTGCCGAGCCGCTGTACCTCCCCATCCGGCGGGTGGAGCCGCTGGCGGGCAATGCCGCCGCGCTGGGCCTGGATGTGCTGAATTCACCCCAGACCGGCCCGACGGTCAAGGCCGCCATCCGCACCGGGTTGCCGCAGGTGACGCCAGGCTTTCGCCTCGTGCAGGAAACGGGGGATCAGCGTGGGGTGGTGATGTACCAGATGGTCTATCGCCCTGGTACACCCGAGGACCAGCGGCGGGGCGAGCAAGGGCTGGTGGGCGCGGTGGCCGGGGCCTTTCGCATGGACGACATCGTGCGCGCCGTGCGGGGGGACGACAGCGACCCACAGTACCAGGACACGGGGTATTTCAGTGTGTGCCTGATCGATCCCGCAGCGCCCAACGACAACCAGCGCCTGAGTGGCCCCCCGGGTTGTGGCGGTGACACCGCCACCCGTGTGCGGTATTTCAGTTCTTTGCCGGTGTGGTTTGGCGAACGGACCTGGCTGCTCCAGGTGGCTGCCGGGCCATTGTTTGAGCGCAGTGACAACGGATGGGTGACCTGGGGGACCCTGACGGTCAGTTTGCTCTCCGTGGCCATGCTGGGCACCTTTTTGCTGGTGTTGACCGGGCAAACGCGCCGCACCGAGCAACTGGTGGTGGAGCGCACCCTGGAACTGGCCCAGAGCAATGCGGGCTTGCACGAGCTGGCCATGTTCGATGCGCTCACCGGTCTGGCCAACCGCACCCACTGGACCAACCAGGCACGCCACACGCTGGAGGCCGCGCGCCGCCACGGCGACAGCCTGGCGGTGGTGTTTGTGGACCTGGACCACTTCAAAAACGTGAACGACAGCCTGGGCCACAGCGTGGGGGATTTGCTGCTCAAGGCGGTGGCCCAGCGCCTGCAGTCATGTTTGCGCGCGCAGGACGTGATGGCGCGTCAGGGGGGGGATGAGTTTGTGGTGTTGCTGACGCGTTTGCCCAGCCACGATGCCGCTGCCGCCGTGGCCCAGAAAATGGTCGCCACGATGGGGCCTCCCTTCAAGCTGCAGGGGCACGAGGTGCGGGTATCGGCCAGCCTCGGACTGGCGTGGTTCGACGGCGGAGAGGACGACGTTGACACGCTGCTGCGGCACGCCGACATGGCCATGTACCAGGCCAAGGCGACCGGGCGCAACGGCTGGTGCTTCTATGAGCCCGACATGGAGCAGTCCGTGTCCCAGCGCCTGCTGGTGGAAACGGGGCTGCGCCGGGCCATTGCCCAGCACGAACTGGTGTTGCACTACCAGCCCCAGATCGACTGCCAGACGGGTGTTGTGGTGGCGGTGGAGGCCCTGGTGCGTTGGCAGCACCCCGAGCTGGGTCTGCTGTTGCCAGGGCGGTTTGTGCCGCAGGCCGAAAACAATGGCCAGATCGATGAGTTGGGCGCCTGGGTCATGCGCACGGCTTGCCACCAGTTGCGGGCCTGGCAGGCGGTGGGCATCACCGGAGTGACCATGGCGGTGAACGTGTCGGCCGTGGAGTTTGCACGGCCCACCTTCATTCCCCGCTTGCGCCAGGTGTTGCGGGAGACGGGCATAGACCCCGCTGGGTTGGAGTTGGAAATCACCGAGACAGCGCTGATGCAGGCGCTGCCCGAGCTGGTGGAGCGCCTGGGTGAAATCGCCCGCATGGGTGTGAGCCTGGCGCTGGATGACTTTGGCACGGGCTACTCCAGCCTGGGCTACCTCAAGCGCCTTCCGCTGCACCGCTTGAAGATAGACCGCTCGTTTGTGCGCGACCTGCCCGGCGACAAGGAAGACGAGGCCATTGTGCTGGCCACCCTGTCCATGGCGCATGCCCTGGGCCTGGTGGTGGTGGCCGAAGGTGTGGAGCTGGGGGTTCAGCGCAGTTTCCTGGCCGAGCACGGCTGCGACCACGTGCAGGGCTGGCTGGTGGCCCGTCCCATGCCCACGGCCGAATTCGAAAATTGGTGGCGGGCCCATCACCCATCTCCTGCGTGACCGTTGCAGGGGGCGTTGGTGCTGCCCCGTCTGGGGTGGTCGGGCTCAGGGGTTGGCGGCGCGGGGCCACAAGGCCCACAGTTGCAAAGGTTGCTTCAGCCCACCGGCCAGTGCGCCGGCCTCGTTCCCCCAGCCGGTGAAGTAGTCGGCACGCACGGCGCCCACAATGGCTGCACCGGTGTCCTGGGCCAGCACCAGCCGGGCCAGCTGCGCGGTCGGGCCCCGGCTGACCAGCCAGACAGGTGTGCCGTAAGGAATGCTCAGGGGGTCCACGGCGATGGAGCGTTGGGGCGTCAGCGGCACGCCCTGGGCGCCACGGGGGCCGAACTGGGCATCCAGGGGCGACAGCGCCTCCTCCCGGAAAAACACGGTGCGGGGATTGCTCCAGAGCATGTCGTTCACCCGCTGGGGGTTGCTGGCTGCCCAGGCCTTGATGGCGGGCCACGACGGGTCGGTGATGGCGCGTCTGTCCAGCAGCCAGCGACCCACACTTTTGTAGCCGTGGCCATTGTGGGCGGCAAACGCCAGGCGCACGGTGCGCTCGCTGCCGTCGGTTTCGGTGATTTGCAGTCGGCCTGAGCCCTGGATTTGCAGGATGAGGGCGTCAATCGGGTCGGCCAGCCAGGCAATCTCCCGCCCCTGAAGCTCGGCCAGAGCCTGGGGCAGGGTGTCCATGTCCTGGCGGCTGTACCAGGGCTGGCGCTGGGCCAGCCGTGCCGGTGGCGCGTACAGGGGCACCGTGTGGGTGCTGGTGCGCACACGGCTGGCGCTGAGCATGGGCTCGAAGTACCCGGTCAGCAGCCCGTCGCTGGCGGAACCGTCAGCGGGCACCAGCCGGTAGGGTTGGAGGTGGTCCAGCATCCAGCGCAGCTGCTCCTCCTGGCTGGCCAGCGACAGCGGGCGCAGCTGGCGGCAGGTGGTGGCCCAGGTGGGGCCGGGGCGCTCACAGCTGCGCACCCAGGCGTTCCAGGCCTCGCTCAGTGGGTCTTGCTGGAGGCCTGGCAGGTCCGTCCAGCGAACGGGAATCCATTGGCTGCGGGGGCGCTGAATAATGGGGGGGAGTGGCCGGGCGTTGGCCTGGGCCAGCGCTTGCGCCAGGGCTTCGCCGGGCGGGGTGGCCACGGGCGGCGTGGCCGGGGCCGCCACCGGTGGTGGGGTGGGAGGGGCGGCGGCCACTTCGGGCTCTGCGGGCGGGGTGGACATGCAGCCGCTCAGCGCGAGGGCGCAGGCCACCGGCAGCAGCGGCCCTGCCAGGTTTTTTACAATGCGGTGTGACGCGGACCCGTTGGCCGCCGAGCTGGAACAAAGGATAAAGGCCCCCATGACGTTGCTGTTGTTGGAAGCGCTGGGTGCGCTGGTCATCTTGCTGCTGATTGTCTGGTGGACCATGTTCTCGGGCCGACCCAAGGGGGAGCTCCCCGCCGATGCACCACCAGACGGGGAAGACCGGTTGCCCCAAGAAAATGATAAATAAATAAGCCTTTTGCGCTTGTATTCATTGAATAGTTTGCTATTCATTTCTGATGGTATTAACCAGTTCCACCGCCGATTTCACCCCCATTTTTTCGAACACCCGCGAGCGGTGTACCTCCACCGTGCGCACACTGATGTTGAGCTGATCGGCCACCAGCTTGTTGGGCAGGCCGGCCAGCACCAGCTGCATCACATCGCGCTCGCGGTCGGTGAGCTGGTCCATGCGCTGTTGCAGCGCCTGCATGTGCGCCAGGTGCTGCACCTGGGTCCGGGAGGCGGCCAGCGCGTTTTCCACCCGGTCCACCAGGGCATTGTCTGAAAAGGGTTTTTCACAAAAGTCGAAAGCCCCGCGCTTGACCGCGTCCACGGCCGTGGCCACGTCCGCATGGCCCGACAGGAAAATGACCGGCACCAGGCTGGCCCAGGGCCGTGCCAACCATTGTTCAAACATGGCCAACCCGCTTTGGCCGGGCATGCGCACGTCCAGCAGCAGGCAGCTGGCCTCCGTCGGTGGCGCCTGCCAGCACGGGGCGGCCATGAAGGCTTCGGCGCTGTCAAACGTGTCGCTCAGCAGCCGGCGGGTGCGCAGCAGCCAGGAGAGGGCGTCGCGCACGCCCGCATCGTCGTCCACGATGTAAACCTTGTGATTGGCCGGGTGGGGTGTCATGTTGGGTCGGATTATGCGGTGCTGGCCTGCACCGGCGCGGTGGGGGAAACCGCAGGCAGCGTGAAGCGAAACACGGTGCCGCAGGGTGACGCGGGTGCGTGGACCAGTGCACCGCCGTGCTGTTCCACCACCGTGCGGCACAGGCTCAGGCCCAGGCCGGTGCCTTCGGGCTTGGTCGTGAAAAACGGGGTGAACAGCTGGCTGGCCACTTCGGGACTGAGGCCAATGCCGTGGTCCGTCACGGAGAACATCAGCCAGGTTTTGCCCTGCTGGCTGGCGTGGGGCTGCGCCCGAATGGTCAACACCCGCAGACCGCTGGCGGCGGGGGGGTGGTCGTCGGCCATGGCCTGCATGCCATTGCGGGCCAGGTTCAGCAGCACCTGTTCGACCATGGTGTGGTCACACAGCGCATCGGGACAGTCGGTGGGCAGGTCCACCACCACCCGTATGCCTTCTTTGCGTGCCTGGAGGTTGAGCAGCGGCAAGATGGCCTGCACCAGGGCCTGCGGGCTCACGGGTTCGCGTCGCAACCCCTGGGCCTGCCCACGTCGGCGCACGAAGTTGCTGACGCTGTGGGTGACCCGACCCGCGCGCTCGGCCTGCTCGCGGATGCGTTGCATGGCCTGGGTCATGTCCTGCCAGGCCTGCGTGCCGTCGGCCTGCGGTTGCGACAACAGGTTCAACGTGCCCGACGCGTAGCTGGCGATGGCCGACAGCGGCTGGTTGATTTCGTGGCTCAGCAGCGAGGCCATCTCCCCCAGCATGGCCAGGCGGGCCGTGGCCTGCAGCTTCTCCTGACTGGCGCGGGACTGGGCTTCCACCTGGTGTTGTTCGGTCAGGTCGAGGATGGCGCTCATCCAGCCGGTTTGAATGCCCTGTGCGTTGATGAGCGGCGCTTCGATGATGAGCACCGGAAAGCGGCTGCCATCGCTGCGCACAAACACCGATTCAAACCCCTCCCGGGGCAGGGTTTGGCCCGCCAGGCGAATGGCCTGGCGCTGCTGGTACTCGTTCACCATGTCGGCAGGCCAGTAGGGCGCGGGCGTGCTGGTGCCCAGCAACTGCCCGGCGGTCATGCCCACCATGTCGCAGAACGCGGGATTGACGTAGGTGATGCGCCCCTGCATGTCGCGCGCGCGCAGGCCGGTGACCAGCGAGTTCTCCATGGCCTGGCGAAACGCCAGGGCCTCGGCCAGCCCGCGCTCGGCCGCCAGCCGCAACCGCATGTCGCGCGCCAGCAGGGCCAGTACCGCCAGCATCAGTGCGGACATGCCCACCACCAGTCCAGTGACGCTCCAGGGCGTCAGTTCGCTCTGGTCGCGCGGGCGGATGATGCGCAGCATCAGCACATGGCCAGGCAACTCCAGCAGGTGTTCGGCGCTCAGCATGGCCCCCTCGGGTCGGGTGCCGGCCATGGCCAGGTGGGTGCCGTCCACTTCGGTGAGCGACAGGGCCAGGCCCCGTGCCGCCGCCGGCTCCAGCAGTTCACTCAGCAGACCCGGCAGGGCGTAGGAAGCCACCAGGTAGCCTTCCAGCTCGCCGTGCTGGAATTTGGGCAGGCACATTTCCATCATTTCCTGGCCTCGACCATCGCCCTGCGGCCAGAAGTAGCTGGGCGAATAGGCCGGGGCACTGGTCCGTTTGGCCTGGGCGCAGGCCGTGGCGACGTCCTGGCGGCGTTCATGTCGCGGGCGTTGTGCCAGGGCTTCGCCGTGGAAGGGGCTGATCCGGCTGGCCAGCACACGCAACTGGCGGTCGCGCCACTCCAGCACCGCCATTTCGCGGTTTTGCTCCAGCACTTCCAGGGCGGGTCCCTCCCATTCGCCGGGTGAGCGCTGGCGAAAGTTGAGCGACTGCAACGTTTGCACGTTGCGTGTCAGCCCGGTTCGGATGTCACCGACCAGCTGCTCTGCCTCCCGCTCCAGTCGGTGCTGCATCTGGTTTTCCTGGAACTGGCGGGCCAGCACCATGGCGGTGCCGAGCAAGGCCAACAGCAACAACAGCAACGAGCCCCACAGGGCGTGTCGTCGCCAGGCCACGGGCGGCAGGGCGTCCTCGGTCAGCGCGGGGCGCTGGTGGCCGCCGTCTTCGCCCTGACGCGGTGGGCGTTTGCCCCGCTTGTGGCGGCCAGGGCCCTTGGCCGATGCCACTCAGAACACCCGGTGCTGCAGGGCGGGCAGGTTGCGCCGTGTCAGGGTCAGTTGGGCGTGGGTCAGTTCGGCCACCACCACGCCGTTGCCCTGGGCCTGCGAGGCCAATACCTGTCCCCACGGGTCCACCACCATGCTGTGCCCCCAGGTCCGTCGGCCGTTGGGGTGCTCGCCCCCTTGGGCGCTGGCCAGCACATAGGCCTGGTTTTCCACCGCCCGGGCGCGCAGCAGCACTTCCCAATGGGCCTGGCCCGTGGTGTAGGTGAACGCGGCTGGCACGAGCAGCAAGTCGGCGGCGAGCAGCCGGTACAACTCGGGAAAGCGCAGGTCGTAGCACACGCTCAGGCCCACGCGGATGGCAGGCCCCTCGCGGGGCGTGAGTGCAAAGGTCACGGGTTCGTGGCCCCGGACCAGCACGGCGGACTCGTCGTAGCGCTCCCGCCCGTTGTCAAAGCGGAACAGGTGAATCTTGTCGTAGCGGGCCACGCACTCGCCATCCGGGTCATACACCAAGGTGGTGTTGCTCACGTGCTGGGGGTCGGGTGTGGCCAAGGGCAGCGTGCCACCCACCACCCACAGCCCCAGGTCTTTGGCAGCTTGCCGCAGCATGGCCTGTATGGGGCCGTGGCCGGGGGTTTCCGCCAGGGCCAGCTTGTCGGTGTCCCGGTGGCCCATGTGGCAGAAATACTCCGGCAGCACGGCCAACTCGGCCCCCAGTTGGGCCGCTTGTTCCAGCAGCTGGTGTGCCGTGTTCAGGTTGCTGGTCAGGTCCGGGCCTGACACCATTTGCAGCGCAGCGATCTTCATGCTTGTGTGTCCTGTCAGGGGGGGGTGGTCGGGGGCGCACTGGTGGACTGGGCGGGGATTTTTTCCACCAACGGGTCGGCCCACGTGCCATGTATTCTGAACGTCTGGGTCGATGCCTGGATGATGGGCTGGCGCAGGACGGCTTGCGCCAGGAAGGTGCCCAAGCCCACGGCGGGGTTGATCACCGTGGCGATCAGCGATGCGGTGCCCGCATTGATTTCCGGCACCACCAACGCCCGGATGTCCTGTGTTTCGTGCTGGATGTCGGCCTGGCCCTCCATCAGCACGGCCGCGTTGGGCCCCTTCATTTGCAGGTTGTTGGTGAACATCACACCCTGGTCAATCCGGGCGTCGCCCCGCACAAAGTCGAACGCAAAGCCTTGCGTGAACACGTCACGAAAATCCAGGGCGAGCCGCCTGGGCAGCGACTGCAGACTGAGCACCCCCAGCAACTTGGCCAGGCCGGGATCGGCTTTCAGGAATTGTCCGGCCGCCAAATCCAGCTTGACCTGCCCGCTCAGGCTGGGTGTGTGCAGGTCATGGGGCGCCCCCAGCCAACCCAAGGTGCCGTCGAGCAGGCCTTTTCCACCCCTGAACACGCCCGGCATGCCAAACCGGGTCAGCAAGGCGCCGGCATCCTCCACTTCCAGTTTGAACTGAAGGGCTGTGCGGCGAGCGCCCGGTGTTCTGCCGGACTGCGCGCCCACGGCGGCCCAGTTCCCCGTGGCGCTCAGCTGCGCCTCTGGCACGCGCAGGCTGAGCTGGGTGAGTCGCCATTCGCGCGGGCCGTTGTCTGTCTGGCGGTTGGTGGCCTGCAAGTCCAACTGACCCAGAGCCACGTGGTCCAGTTCCAGTGCCTTGACCTGCACGTCCAACGACGGCAGCGCCTGTGGTTGGACATCCGCGACAGGGGGTGAGGCCACGGGTGGTGGTTCGTGGGAGGCGTTCAGCGTCAGCCGGTCGAGGCGGGCGACCACGTGCGCGCTTTGTCTGGTGGTGGCGGGTTGGTAGCTGAGCTGTCCAGCCAGTTCCTGTGCCTGCACCCGGCCCACCCAACGGTCACCATGGCGGTTCGCGTCCAGGTTCACGTCGTGCAAGTGTTTGCCCATGGCCATGAGTGACGGGGTTTCCAGCACCACCCGATCGGGCAGTGGGACCAGTTCGCCCAGGTCTGTGGTGGTACCAGGGTGCTGGGCGGGCATTGGCTCTGCCGCCATGCGCGTGAGGGTGTTTTGCCAGGCGTCGGCATTCAGCGACGGCCAGGCCACGTGGACAGCCAGCCCTTTCGCCGGCAGGGCCGGTGTGAGCGCCGCCGCTGTGCCCACCTGCACCAGGCCACGGCGCAAGGGCTGGTTGCCCTGCTCGTGGTGCAGCGTGATGGACAGCAGGGGGCTTTGCGGTGAAGACAGGGTGAAACTGGTCACGTCGGTGCTGGGGCCCACCGGGGTGGGCCTCAGCTGGTTGCTGTAGCGCAGGGGCCAGGCGGCATCGGCGGGTTTGTTGAGCGGGGCGGGCAAGTCCAGGCCCAGACCCTGCAGGTTGGATTGAATGGCCAACTCGGGTACACCACCCACCACATTCAACTGCGCCGCGTAGCTGGCCGAGCCGCTGGCCTGACTGGCCATCGCCGCCGCCACGCCCAGGTAGCTGGCCTGGCGCAGACCGTCTGCAGTGGCGATGCCCTGACCACGAAACTGCATGCCACTGCCATCCTTGGCGCGCATGCCCCCGGAAAACTGCAGTTCGCCACCCAACAGGCGGGCACTGGCCTGGGTGACCTGGAAACCTTGGTCACTGAAGTCGATTCGGCCACGTGCGCGGCCCAGCAGAGGGGTGTCGGGGGTGATTTGAATGTCGTTGCCCGTCAACACCACCTGGCCCTTGACGGTGGTTTTGTCCACCTGTGCCAGTGGCACGGTCAGACCAAACTGGACGTTGGCCGAGCCCGAGCCCTTGGCCCATCGCAGTGCACCACCCGTCATGTCGGCCAGCGGGCTCCGGCTGACCACGCCCAGCGCGTCGGTCAGCGGACCTTCCAGGCTGGCATCCACCTCCACCACCGCATGGGATGACATGTCCGCAATGCGGGCTTTGGCACGCGTCACCTTCAGGCCCGCCGCGTCGGCCACCCCCGCCTTGGTCACCGACAGTGCCATGCTGGCGCCCTCAAACACCAGCTCACCCTCGGCTTGCTTCAAGACGGGCCACTTGGGCCTATCGGGCGTCATGAGTGACGGCGGCACAAACGCATAGTCCACCTGACTCACCTTGGCGGCGATGCGGAATTCGCCCCGGTGGTTGTCCTTGAATGGCATGTCCCACAGGTCACCAGCCACGTGGAATCGCACATCTTTGGTGTGTCCGCTCAGGATGGACTCTTTGACGTAGGCGCGTGCGGGGTGCGCGATCACCAGCGGCAGGTACCGGTGAACCCGCTCACCCTTGCCACGCGTCAGTTGCCCGTTCAGTTGCAGGACGCCTGGAAAGCGGGACTTCCCGGAGGAGGTGGCCGGGTCACTGGTGTGCCAGCTGCCGCTGGCTTGTCCCTGCAGATCGGCGTTGGCAAACCGCACGTTGTGGAATTGGGCCTGCAGGGCCTCCCCGTCCTGTTGCCATCGCAGCTCGGCACTCAACTTGTCCATGGGGATGGTGGGCTCTTCGAAGACGCCCGGAAAGCCCAGGTGCCCCTGCGTCAGGGACACCTGGGCTTTGCCCCCTTGCTGGGTCATGTCGAAGTCGACGGTGGCACCGCTGACCCCTGGTCGGGCGGGTACCGGGTGGGGGTGCTCGCCCAACAAACCCGTGGGGTGGGGTGGCGGGGTGCCCGCCGCCAGTGTCAGGTTTTCCACCTTGCCTTTGGCCTGAAATCGGGACCAGCCCGCTTCATTGCCCACCCAGGACAGCTTCAACGAGGGCACCGACCCCGACGGCTGCCATTCGCTCAGGGTGTGCTGAAGACCGCTGGGCAGTGGCAGCCCGGACCCCAGTTCGTACAGGGCCGCCAGGCTGATGTGGTCCGCGTCCAGCTCGCCAGGCCTCTCCGCCTGACCGTCCTGTGGGTGGTACAGCAACCTGAGTTTTCCCTGTGGCCAGCGCTGGCCGCTGCGTGTTTCCAATGTCAGTGGACCGGTGGACACTTCCCAGCCCAGCCCTTTGCGCTGCAACCCCACACGTCCGTCGAGCACATTCAGCGTCAGCGGTTGAGGGGCCTGTGCAAACTGCGCGTGTACCTGGGTCAGGGCCAAGTCCGTCGTGGCGCCATCCAACTGCCCATTGCGGATGTCCACCCACAGCCGCAGGGCACCGAGGCCACTCCCCACCGTGAGCCCCATCAGCTCGGCCAGTCGTGCTGGGCTGGCCACGCGGGCGAGGTTCACGCCCGGCAGTTCGGCGTAGGCGGTGCCCTGCCAGTCGGTCCAGCGCCCTGGGTGCAGACTCAGGAAGGGGGAGCGCATTTCCGCCCGCAGGCTGAAGCGTTCCGCCAGTCCGCCGACAGGGGTCGCGTCCAGGCGCATCAGGTGTTGACGCCCAGGGTTGCGCACCACCACGTCCACGTCATTCAGCGTCACACGCGCTTGTTGGCGCAGATCGTCCGTCCAGTGGAGTTGACCCCGTCGAATGACCAGTTCGGTTTGGGAGAACAGCCAGTCCAAGGCCTGGTTGGGTTCGGCCTGGGTGGTGGCGCCAGAAAACAGGTCCAACCCAGCCACTTCGAGGCGACCGTCGGTCCGTCGGCGCACGTCGAGCTCAGGCTGGTCAATGTGGATTTGCTCGAACCCCAGGCGCCAAAGTGACGGCACAGAAACCGCGGTCAGCACACGGCCCAGCACCAGTGCATCGCGCCCCTGAGCGTCGAGCAACCGCACCTGTGTGAGTTCAAAGGACGGCACCAGGCCGTGGGTGTGTGCCTGGATGCTGCCGATGCGAACCGGTATCCCGACCGCGCGCGTGGCCAGTGTTTCCAGCTCGACTCTCCAATTTCCGATTCGCGGCACAATGATCCCGTGAATCACTCCCCACGTCAGTCCAAACAGCAGCCAAGCGCCCACCACCGTCCAGAGCGCGACTCTCAGGAGGGCAGAAGCCCACTTCAGGGCGCGCGGGGGGGTCACTGGTTCGGGGGGCATTGCTGCTGAAATTATGACGGGCCGGCGCCCAGGCCTTGCCCGTTTTCCCAGAACACCCCCGCAACGCCATGTCTCCTGAATCAGAAACCCCGTACCGTGCCGCACCCTGTGCAGAGCCCGTTCTGTCTGGCGATGGGGTGCCGGTGCGCCTCGCCGAACACTCCCGCCTGTGCCAGCGGGTTCGGCGCCGCTACGCCGATGTCCTGGGTGTTCTGCCCGAGGGGCCGCCGACGCGCCAGTCCATGCTGCTGGGGCTGGATGCCCTGATGGCACGGGGCCATGCCCTGGGGGTGGCTTTGCGGGTGCTGCGCCAACTGGTGATGGAACGTCTGGTGGTGTTGGACTGTGAGCAATCCGGCTCGTTGGCGGTGGTGACCCGGGCGGTGACGGAACTGGCCGAAATTGCGCTCGACAAGGCCTTGGACAGCGCACGGACGGCGCTGGATGGCCTTCACGGTGCGCCCATGGTCCCTTCTGCTCTGCCCGATGGCGCACCCACCGTCGCCCAGTTGTGGGTGGTGGGCATGGGCAAGCTGGGTGCCCGCGAGCTCAATGTGTCCAGCGACATCGACCTGATCTACGTCTACGACCACGACGGTGAAACCGCGGGCAATGCCGAGGGGCGTGGCCGAATTTCCAACCATGAATATTTTGGCAAGGTGGTTCGGCAGGTGTACCAACTGGTGGGTGACACGACGGAGCACGGCTTTGTGTTTCGCGTGGACCTGGCCCTTCGCCCCAATGGCAATTCGGGCCCGGCAGCGGTGTCCCTGGGGGCGCTGGAAGAGTATTTCCTGGTGCAAGGTCGGGAGTGGGAGCGTTTTGCCTGGCTCAAGAGCCGGGTGGTGGCGCCATGGAGCGGCATACGTGCCGGCACGGCGCAGCCATTGCGCAGTGTGGTGCTGCCGTTTGTGTTCCGCAAATACCTGGACTACAACGTCTTCGAGGCGTTGCGGGTGTTGCACAGGCAAATTCGTGACCATGCCGCCAAGCGGGCGGCTGGACATCCCGGGCGTGCCAACGATGTCAAGCTGTCGCGAGGTGGCATCCGTGAGATCGAATTCACGGTTCAGCTGTTGCAGGTGGTCAGGGGTGGGCAGTTCCCCGAGTTGCGGACCCGTCCCACGCTCGATGCCCTGGAGCGCTTGGCCAAAGCCGGGTTGATGCCGCCTGCGACGGCCGAAGCACTGGCCGTGGCCTACCGGTTCTTGCGGCAGGTGGAGCATCGCATCCAATACCTGGACGACCAACAAACCCATTTGCTGCCCACGCGTGACGAAGACCTGCTGTGGCTGGCCCGTACCCTGGGTTTTGAGGGCGTGTGCCCCTTTCTGCACACCCTGGACATGCACCGGGAAACCGTCGCCCAGGAGTTCGACACGTTGCTGGGGGCGCCGGCAGGCGCCTGCCGCGGCAAGGGGTGTGGCGCCAAGGTCCGCACGTTGCAGGAGGACCTGGATGGCGTGCTTGCCGGCTTGCCGCCTGCCTTTGCGCAGCGGGTGGCCACCTGGAAGGCACACCCCCGCGTACTGTCCTTGCGCGACGATGCCCGGCTTCGGCTGGTGCGTCTGGTCGAGCGCACAGGCGCTTGGCTGGACGAAGGGCGCGTCACCGAGGTGGCGGCATTGCGCCTGGCCGATTGGCTGGAATCGTTGTTGCGCAGGGAAAGCTACCTGGCCCTGCTGCACGAGCGGCCAGCGGTGCACGAGCGCTTGCTGCGTTTGCTGGGGGCCGCCCGCTGGCCCGCGCGCTACCTCCAGGCCCATCCGGGTGTGATCGATGAGTTGGCCAGCCACCAGTTGCTGGAGGAGCGGTTTGACAAAGCCCAGTTCGAGGCCGAGTTGGAGGCGCGCTTGGCCGCTTTGCAATCCACGGGGGAAGACGACGAAGAGAGCCTGCTGGATCTGCTGCGCCGGGCCCACCACGCGGAGGTGTTTCGCACATTGGCCCGCGACGTGGAGGGCGTACTGACGGTCGAGCAGGTGGCCGACGACCTGAGTGCCTTGGCCGACGCGGTGCTGGGCACCACCGTTCGTTGGTGTTGGCAGCGCCTGAAGTCACGCCACCGGGACGAGCCCGGCGTGGCCATCATTGCCTACGGCAAGCTGGGCGGCAAGGAGCTGGGGTATGGCAGCGATTTGGACATCGTGTTCGTGTACGACGACGATCACCCCGATGCGGCCGACGTGTATGCCACCTTGGTGCGCAAGATGATCAACTGGCTGACCGTGCGCACGGGCGAGGGGGATTTGTACGAGATCGACACCGCCCTGCGCCCCAACGGCAATTCCGGGTTGTTGGTGACCCGCTTCGAGGCCTACGCCAGTTACCAGCAAGGTCGCGGCAGCAACACGGCGTGGACGTGGGAGCACCAGGCCATCACCCGTGCCCGATGTGCCTTGGGCACCGATGACCTGGCCCGACGCTTTGACGAGGTCCGGCTGTCCGTCATCACGGCCGAGCGCGATGTGTTGCGACTGGCGCAGGAGATACGAGCCATGCGCGACAAGGTGAGCCAAGCCCACCCCGTGCGGGCGGGCCGGTTTGATGTGAAGCACAGCCCGGGCGGCATGGTGGACGCCGAGTTTGCCGTGCAGTTTCTGGTGCTGGCCCACGCCAATGCCCATCCCAGTTTGCAGGGCAACATGGGCAACATCTCGTTGCTGGTGCGGGCCGAAGAAGCGGGTCTGTTGCCGACAGGCTGGGGCCAGGCGGCCGGGGCAGCCTACCGGCGGTTGCGCCAGATCCAGCACAGTGCCCGGCTGGATGAGAACAGCACACAGGTGGACCCCACCAGTGTGGTGGCCGAGAGCGAGGCCATTCGGCGCGTGTGGCTGCACGTGCTGCGCTGAACCGGGCGCGTCGAACTGCCCATGCGGTCCAAACTGTGGCTGGGTCTGTGCCTGTTGCACGCCGTGGCCAGCATGCTGGTCTGGTGGGCGGGTGAGCCCTGGGCCTGGAACCTGACCTGGCGCGCAGACCATTGGCTGCACCGTCCGTGGACCCTGTGGACCACCGCCTGGGTGCACACGCACACCCCCCACCTCATCGGTAACCAGTTGGCGGTGGGGGCGCTGGCGGCGGTGGCCTGGCTGTTGAGGCCCAGCCCGGGTGCCGCCCTGGCCTGGCTGGGCGCGTGGCCCCTGCTGCCGTTGGCCTTGTTGTGGTGGCCACAGATCGGTTACTGCCTCGGGTTGTCGGGGCTGGTTCACGCGGCCGTGGCCGTGGTGGGGGTGCACCTGGTGTGGGGGGACGCGAGCATTCGCAAGGGGCAGCGTTGGGGGGGCATCTTGCTGGGTGGCCTGCTGATCAAGTTGGCGGTGGAGCGGGCATGGCAGTGGCCCGTGGTGTGGGACGATGCCGCCAACATGTCGGTGGTGCGGGCCGCGCACTTGGCGGGCGCGGGCTTGGGGCTGCTGTTGTCGGGGGGGCACCTGCTCGTGTCGGCCCAGTGGCGTCGGGTGGCGGGCAAATGAGCGCCACACCCTTGTGGAACTTTTGTCAGGCGGTGTGGGTCAATGACACCATCAGGCCCGTTCAGGGGTTTGACACGGTTTCTTGAGCGGCGAAACCCTGTTGGTTCCAACCAACCGGCAATCCCGGGGCGGTAACTCCTCCTCCCTCCCTCCCTTGTTCGTCCAGGGGCGTTTCGCTGCTCTTTCTTATGCCGCCCGAACGGGGTTGGGCTTTTGCCCAACCCCGTTGGTTTTTGGGTGCCTTCTCCCCAGCGGGCGAACCAGGCACGCCGCTGACCAGCTGGCTCAGGTCTTGGGCGGCAGGGTGTCCATGAAACTGGCGCGCTGGTTCAGCTTGTCGGCCAGACGGGCGAGGTTGGGGTGGGCACCCCGCCAATCGATGTGCGGAAAACGAAAATCCAGGTAGCCCAGCGCACAACCAACCGCCACATCCGACAGGCTGAAGTGGATGCCGCTGCAAAACGCCTTGTCACCCAGCCCCTGGCTCATGGCTTTCAGCGCCTGGGTGATTTTGTCCAGCTGACGGTTGACCCAGGCGGACGAGCGTTGTTCGGGCGTGCGGCCGGTCCAGGTGTTTTCCATTCGGGCCAGCAAGGCGGCATCCAGCAGCCCGTCTGCCAGGGCTTCCCAGGTTTTGGTTTCGGCGCGCTCGCGCCCGGCGGCGGGGATGAGTTTGCCCACGGGTGACAACGTGTCCAGGTATTCGACGATCACGCGCGAGTCGTGCAGCACATCCCCCCCCTCCATCAGCAGGCAGGGCACTTTGCCCAGGGGGTTGTACTGGGCCATTTTGGTGTCGGCGGCCCACACGTCTTCCAGAATCAGCTGGTAGTCCAGTTTCTTTTCCGCCATCACGATGCGCACTTTGCGCACATAGGGGCTGGTGTTGGAGCCAATCAGTTTCATGGGTGTGCAAAGCAGGGTCTTTTGGGGGTGGGATTGTATCCAGCACCCTCTGTCCGGCGCCTGACGGGGGTCAACCCGCGGTGGGGTGACCCAGCCCCGGGCTCGGGGGCTGCCTACAATCCAGGCCCATGTCGACATCCAAAACTTCCCCCATGTCCGCCGCCGGCCAGTTTTCTGCCGTGGCGGCACTTTCGCCGCTGGACGGCCGTTACGCCGGTCGCCTGAGTGCCTTGCGGCCGCTGATGAGCGAGCAGGGCTACATGCACCGCCGTGTCCAGGTGGAGGTGGCGTGGTTCATTGCCCTGAGCGACGCCGGCTTTGCCGAGTTCAAGCCCTTGTCTCCCGGGGCCCGCACGTATCTGCTCGGCTTGGTGAAAAATTTCTCCGAAGCCGATGCCAACGCCATCAAGGAAATTGAAAAGACCACCAACCACGACGTCAAGGCCGTGGAGTACTGGCTGAAGTCCAAGTTCGAGGCGCGGCCCGAGCTGGAGCAGGCCGCCGAGTTTGTCCACTTCGCCTGCACCAGCGAGGACATCAACAACACCAGCCACGCGTTGCAGCTGCGCTCAGGGCGCGATGTGGTGGTGCTGCCCGCGCTGGACCGCGTGTTGCTCAAGCTGCGTGACATGGCCCATGCCCACGCCGACGTGCCCATGCTCAGTCGCACCCATGGCCAGACCGCCAGCCCCACGACCGTGGGCAAGGAGCTGGCCAACGTGGTGGTGCGCCTGCAGGCCGCCGTTGACCGCATCGCCGCCGTTCGCATCCTGGGCAAAATGAACGGTGCCGTGGGCAACTACAACGCCCACCTCTCGGCCTGGCCCGACTTTGACTGGGAAGCCTTCAGCCAGCGGGTGGTTGAAATGCCCGAGCCCCTGGGCCTGGGCCTGACGTTCCAGCCCTACAGCATCCAGATCGAGCCGCACGACTACATGGCCGAGCTGTTCGACGCCGTCGCCCGCGCCAACACCATCCTGATCGACCTCAGCCGCGACATCTGGGGCTACGTGTCGGTGGGCTACTTCAAACAAAAGCTCAAGGCGGGCGAAATCGGTTCGTCCACCATGCCGCACAAGGTCAACCCCATTGACTTTGAAAACGCCGAGGGCAACCTGGGCCTGGCCAATGCCCTGCTGCGCCACCTGAGCGAGAAGCTGCCCATCAGCCGCTGGCAGCGCGACCTGACCGATTCCACCGTGCTGCGCAACATGGGTGTGGCCTTGGGCTACGCCGTGTTGTCGTACCACTCGCTGCTGACCGGCCTCAACAAGCTGGAGCTGAACGAGGAGGCACTGGCCGCCGACCTCGATGCCGCCTGGGAAGTGCTGGCCGAACCCATACAGACCGTGATGCGCCGCTTTGGCGTGGCCGGCGCTTATGAAAAACTCAAGGAAGTCACCCGTGGCAAAACCGTCACGGCCGAGGCGCTGCATGGCCTCATTCGCTCGCTGGACATTCCACAGGCCGAAAAAGACCGACTGCTGGCCATGACCCCCGCCAGCTATGTGGGCAAGGCGGCCGAGCTGGCCCGTCGCGTCTGAATTTATAACCAAATTGGCCTCCAGCGCTTACTGTGTAAGCGTTTTAAGCTATCGATAAATGGCCATCAAATCCACCATATTCAAGGTCAACCTGCAGGTGGCCGACATTGACCACGGCTACTACGCCGACCACGCGCTCACCCTGGCCCGTCACCCCAGCGAGACCGACGAGCGCATGATGGTCCGCCTGGTGGCGCTGGCGCTCAACGCCCACCACCTGCAGACCACCTGTGGCGGCGACGGCACGCTGGCGTTTGGTGCGGGGCTGTCCGATCCCGATGACCCCGACGTCTGGCTGCGCGACTTCACCGGGCGCACCCGCCTGTGGGTGGAGGTGGGGCAGCCCGAAGACAAACCCCTGCTGAAGGCCTGCGCCAAGGCCGACCAGGTGGTGTTGTACGCGTTCTCGCACGCCGCCGACGTCTGGTGGAAAGGCATGGCCAACAAGCTCACCCGGCCCCAGAATCTGGCGGTGTGGCGCATCCCTTCCGAGGTGGCGCCGCAACTGGCGGCACTGGCCGAGCGCAGCATGCAGCTGCAGGCCACCGTGCAAGAAGGCGCGCTGACCCTGGGCAACGCCCGCGATGCCGTGACCCTGGAGTGTGTGCGCTGGAAATGACACCACTTCCCCCCGTTTGACCGACCCGGAGCAAGTTCCATGGCCATCGAGCTGTACAACCACCAAGGCCATGTGTGCCTCATGTTCACCCACCTCTCTGACGAGGGGGGCGAGGCGGTGCAGGCCAACCAGTTCCTGGTCATTCACGGGGACCACGGCTGCGTCATCGACCCCGGTGGCAACATGGCCTACAACGAGCTGCTGCTGACCATTGGGCGTTTCTTTCCGCCGCAGAAGCTGGACAAGATCCTGGCCTCCCACGCCGACCCCGACATCATTGCCTCGCTCGACCGCTGGATGACCAGCACCCAGGCCACGCTGTACATCTCCCGGCTGTGGGAGCGGTTCGCGCCGCATTTTTGCAAGCCCGGCAAAACGGCGGGGCGCATCATGGGCATCCCCGACCCGGGCATGCGCATTGCCGTTGGTGAAACGGAGCTGGTCGCCCTGCCCGCCCATTTCATGCACTCGGAGGGCAACTTCCAGTTCTGGGACCCGGTCAGTCGCATCTTGTTTTCGGGGGATCTGGGGGTGTCCATGATGCGTTCGGGTGACGCAGGGGTGCCCGTCACGTCGCTGGCTGGGCACATCCCCAAAATGGAGGCTTTTCACCGACGCTACATGGTGTCGTCCAAGGTGCTCCGCCTGTGGGCCAACATGGTGCGCGATTTGCCCATTGACATGATTGTTCCCCAGCACGGCGCGCCGCTGAAAGGGGCCGCCGTGTGGGAGTTCATCGAGTGGGTGCAAGGCCTGAGCTGCGGCGTGGACCAGCTCACCCAGTCCCACTACACCGTGCCGGCCTGAGCGGTCAGGCCGGGGGCGTTTCCGTGGCGGCGCCGTCAGCGGGGCGCTCCACCGCCCGTTCGGCGTAGCGGTTGAAGCGCCAGGCATCGGCGTGCAGGGTGATGCGCCGCCAGGTCGCCCGCTTGGCGCCGGGCGTCATTTCCGGCCAACGCTGCACCTCTTCAAACGTGCGCCCACAGCCCTTGCACACCTCGTCACCCTGGGAGGTCGAGCAGATGGCAATGCAGGGGGTGTCGGGTGTGGTGGCGTACCAGGCCAGCCAGGCCTGGCGTGCTGCAACGGGCAGCGTGGCTTCATCGGCCTCATCCTCCTGAAGCCACACCATGTGGGCATACACCTCGGCCAGCGCACGGACGGGCGGTGCCAGGGACACGCCATCCGGCGAGGGGGCAGTGCTGCGCCAGTGGTTGATGGCGGCTTCGATGTCGGTGATGTGGATGGCGGGCATGGGGCGCGAAGCGTACCCGGTTTTCAAGACCCCGGTGTGGGCTGGAAAAAAGCCAGCAACTCATCGCGGCGGGCATTGGCGTCGAACTCACCCATGCCGATCAGCGCCTGCACAAAAGACGGCTCGAACAACAGGTAGCTCGCCAGCGCGGCAGCGCTGCCCACGCTGCCCCGACCGGTGCTGAGCGCACCCAGCCCCACCAGCATGTCCCGAGTGCTCGACGGAAGCGCCCCCACATGGTCGAGTGCCAGCGCGTCCATGGACTGCGAGGGCTGTATCGCCAGCACCTCCACGGGCTTGTAAGGCAGGGCCGACAGCAGGGACGGTGGCAGGCTTTTCAGTGTGCTGCTGACGCGCTGGGCCTGTTCCACGTCGGTTTGCAGTGTGTCGTTGAACACACTGGCCATGGCGTGTCCGGCAATGGTGCCTGCGGTGGGCTCCTCTTCGGTCTGGCGCACCAGACTGGCCCGCTGGGGTTGGCCCACCCCGATGGCCAGAATTTTGTTCGCGCCCAGGTGAATGGCCGGCGACAGGGGGGACGACTGGCGCATGGACCCGTCGCCAAAATATTCTTTGTGCCCGTTCACCCACAGCGGTACCGCGCGAAACAGAAAAGGGATGGCGCTGGATGCCATCAGGTGTTCTATGGTCACCGGCTGCAGATCGGCACGGCGGTCTGGTCGACCCCAGGGCTGTACCGGATGTCCGGGGCCGGTCTGGCAAAACGTCCAGTGCACGCCGGTGGTGTAACTGGACGCGGTGACCGCCACACTGTCGAGCACGCCGCTGGCCAGGTTGTGCTCCAGGCGGATCAGGTCAATGGCGTTGTGCAGCGTGTTCACGAGGGGTGTGTTGTCCAGCAGCGCGCGGTGCCGGCGCACCTGCCTGCTCAATGCCCAGCCAGCCACCAGGCGGCTGGACCGCACCCAGGCGGGGGCCTCCAGCCGGTACACCTGCTCGGAGCGCAGGGTTTGCCAGAAGTTGGCCAGTTGAGGCAGTGCCTGCAGCCCCAGGTCGGCCTGGCTGGCCAGGTAGGTCACGTTCAGCGCACCCGCCGATGTGCCCACCATGGTCTGAAACGGAAAGGCCCCTTGCGCGGCCCCCGAGCGCTGGCGGACCAACATGGCGGTGATTGACTTCAGCACCCCGGCTTGGTAGGCCGTTCTGGCCCCACCGCCCATGAGCACCAGCGCGGTACCGTGCGGCCGCAGGCGGGGGTGGGCTGGCTTCAGCAGGCTGTTGGTGATGATGGTGTCCAGCGACATGGTGCGTCAACGGTGTGGGGGTGGCGAACGCCCTGAGCGGGCCTGCACACGGGCGATGGTTGCGTGCCGGAGATCATGAGGCAGACGGGCCGCGGGGTGATGGGGTTTTTCCCTTGACCCCGGTCGCTGTGGCTTGCACGCGACCCTTTTCAAGGGCATAGTGAATCCGGGGCCGCCGCTGGCGGTGTGCAAGAATGCAAGCGTCTGCTTTGCCAACCTGGAGAAACGGAGACTCGTTCATGAACCTCACCATCAGCGGCCATCACCTGGAAGTGACCCCCGCCCTTCGCACCTACGTGACCACCAAGTTGGACCGCATCTCTCGCCACTTTGACCAGGTGGTCGACGTCAAGGTGCTGCTGACGGTTGACAACCACAAAGAGAAGGAGATGCGCCAGCGAGCGGAGTGCAACATCCACGTCAAAGGCCGGGATCTGTTCGCTGAAAGTTCCCATGAAGACCTTTACGCCGCCGTGGATGAGTTGGCCGACAAACTCGACCGCCAAGTGCTGCGTTACAAGGACAAGGCGCAAGACCACCACCACGATGCCGCCAAGCGCATGATGTGATGTACCCTGGCGGATTCCCGCCCGACGGGGTC
The DNA here is from genome assembly GCA_013823635.1 of Polaromonas sp. Taxonomy (GTDB): domain Bacteria; phylum Pseudomonadota; class Gammaproteobacteria; order Burkholderiales; family Burkholderiaceae_C; genus UBA2334. The sequence continues at coordinate 27,325 of PNML01000026.1, forward strand.
CGCTGTGCCGCCGAGCCGCTGGTCAGTGCCAGCGGCTTTTTGCATCTGGATGCTGTGCATCCCCAGCCTGATAGGCATAATCGCGCCTCTTGGGGTTGCTGAAACGAATGACATGAACCGTTTATCTGCCATATTGCCTGCTGCGCAGGTGCTCGTTCGCGTGGATGCCACCAGCAAAAAGCGCGCTTTCGAGGAAGCTGGGCTGTTGTTTGAAACACAGCATGGCCTGAACCGGGCCTTGATCACCGACAGCCTGTTCGCCCGGGAACGCCTGGGCTCCACCGGCTTGGGTCATGGCGTGGCCATTCCGCATGGGCGCATCAAAGGCCTCAAGCAGCCCATGGCCGCCATGTTCCAGCTGCTCAACCCCATCGGGTTCGATGCGCCGGACGAAAAGCCAGTGTCCCTGATGATCTTTTTGCTGGTGCCCGAGGCCGCCACACAAAAGCACCTGGAAATCCTGTCGGAGATTGCCGAGCTGCTCAGCGACGGGCAGTTTCGTGCCCAGCTGCAGGCCGCCCCGGAGGCAGCCGACCTGCACCAACTGATCGCCGGCTGGCAGTCGGCTCACGCCAGCGCATGAAGCCCTCCGTCATCAGCGCCGATGTCCTGTTTGAGGACCATCGTGAGTCGCTGAGGTGGCAGTGGGTGGCCGGCTTGGGGGCCTCCGAGCGCCGGTTCGATGACCTGGCCGTGCGGGAGGCCCGATCTGGCGCCGACCTGGTGGGTTACCTGAACTACATCCACCCTTACCGCGTCCAGGTGATCGGTGAGCGCGAGGTCGCCTACCTGACCAACGCCACCGCCGAAGACTGCGCGCGCCGCATTGCCCGCATCGTCACGCTGGAGCCGCCTGTGCTCATCGTCGCCGACGACCAGGCGGTGCCCGAATCCCTGATTTCCATGTGCGAGCGGGCGCACATCCCCATGTTTGCCACGCATGAGTCAGCGGCGTTTGTCATTGACGTGCTGCGCGCCTACCTGTCCAAGCACTTCGCCGAGCGCCAGTCCATGCACGGCGTGTTCATGGACATCCTGGGGTTGGGCGTGATGATCACCGGTGAATCTGGTCTGGGCAAAAGTGAATTGGGCCTGGAGTTGATTTCACGCGGTCATGGCCTGGTGGCCGACGACGCCGTGGACCTGCACCGCACCAACCAGACCACCATTGAGGGCCGTTGTCCGGAGCTGTTGCAAAACCTGCTGGAAGTCCGCGGCATCGGCCTGCTGGACATCCAGGCCATCTTTGGTGAAACAGCGGTGCGCCGGCGCATGCGCCTGAAGCTCATCGTCCACCTGGTGCGCAAGGAAACCATGGAGCGCGAGTACGAGCGCATGCCCCACGAGCCGTTGTACCAGGACGTGCTGGGCATTCCTGTGCGCAAGGCGGTCATTCAGGTGGTGGCGGGGCGCAACATCGCGGTGTTGGTGGAGGCTGCGGTGCGCAACACCATTTTGCAGCTCAGGGGGGTGGACACCTACCAGGAGTTCGTCCAGCGCCAACGCCGCGCCATGGAGGACGGCCTGTGACCGCTGGTGTGCGGGCACTTGGTCGGGTCAGCTCCTGCCGGGACCATCTCCGTGTTTGTGTGGGCAGTTCTCTTTCACGCACGAGGCGTACAGTGACAGCGCGTGGTCTTGCAGCTTGAAGCCTTTGGCCAGGGCGATGTCGTGCTGGCGGCGCTCGATTTCGGGGTCAAAAAATTCCTCCACGCGGCCACAGTCGATGCACACCATGTGGTCGTGGTGTTGTCCTTCGTTGAGCTCATACACGGCCTTGCCTGATTCAAAGTTGCTGCGCGTGAGCAGGCCCGCCTGTTCAAATTGCATCAGCACCCGGTAAACCGTGGCCAAACCAATGTCGGAGCGCTCATCCAGCAACACGCGGAACACGTCCTCCGCCGTCATGTGCCGTTGTGCGCCGCGCTGGAACACCTCGAGAATTTTGAGGCGGGGCAACGTCGCTTTCAGTCCTGTGCTTTTCAGCTCGTCGATGTTGGTCACGGAGAAAACGCTTTCGATGTCGGGTATCGGGGGCTGTGGGGCTGGCTTGTGCCCCCAGCCAGACCCGAAGTTACAATGATTTGAACATAGGTTGCGGTCATTGATCGCGCTTGGCGCCATGATCACTGCTCCCACCAGTGTCTTTATCCTTACCCGCACCACTCACCATGCTTGACCCCTCAGTTACTGTCGTGCGCCGTTCACTGTCGGCGTTGGGCCTGCTGGCTCTGGTGTCCTTGTTGCCGGGTTGTGGCAGCTTGCAGTCCCTGACCGCGTCTCTCCCTTCGGTGGATCGCTTGGTCACACCCTACCGCATCGATGTGTTGCAGGGCAACTTTGTGTCCAGTGAACAGGCCGCCGCCCTGACGCCTGGCATGTCGCGTCCCCAGGTGCGCGACATCCTGGGCACTCCCTTGCTGGCCAGCGCCTTCCACGCCGACCGGTGGGACTACGTGTTCACCTTCTCCCGTCCTGGGCAGCCCCACCAGCAGCGCAAGCTGACCGTCTTTTTCAAGGACGACGTGTTGGCGCGTGTGGAGTCAGACACCCTGCCCACCGAGGCCGAGTTCGTGGCGTCGCTGGAGTCCAGGCAGCGGTCCGGCAAGGTGCCGGTGCTGGAGGCCAGCGAGCAGTCCCTGAAAGAATTTGCCGAGCGCAACGCCGCCCGTGGCGCCGACGAGGGCGTGGCACCCGTTCCGCCCATCGCCAACTACCCCCCTTTGGAGCCAGCCACCACCGGTTCACGCTGATGCATGGATGCACCTGCTGGCCGAAGCCAGTGGTTGAGCTGGGGTTGGTTTTTTGCCAGGATTTCACATGACACACAAAATTTGCGTGGCCGGGGCCAGTGGCCGCATGGGCCGCATGCTGATAGAGGCCGTGCACGCCGCCGACGACTGCGAGCTCGCCGGTGCGCTGGATGTGCCCGGCAGCCCCGCCTTGGGGACCGACGCCATGGCGTTTCTGGGCCGCACCAGTGGCGTGGTCATCACGTCTGACCTGGCCCAAGGGCTACAGGGCGCGGACTGCCTCATTGACTTCACCCGCCCCGAAGGCACTTTGGCCCATCTGGCCGAGTGTCGGCGCCTGGGTGTCCAGCTGGTCATCGGCACCACCGGGTTCAGCGACGAACAAAAAGCGGCCATTGCCGCCGCCGCCCAGCAGGTGGCCGTGGTCATGGCGCCCAACATGAGCGTGGGCGTGAACGTGACCCTCAAGCTGCTGGAAATGGCCGCCAAGGCCATGGCAACGGGGTACGACATCGAGATCATCGAGGCCCACCACCGCCACAAGGTGGATGCGCCTTCTGGCACCGCCCTGAAAATGGGCGAGGTCATCGCCGACGCCCTGGGCCGCGACCTGAAGGACTGCGCCGTGTACGCCCGCGAGGGCGTGACCGGCGAGCGCGACCCCTCCAGCATCGGGTTTGCCACCATCCGCGGGGGCGACATTGTGGGCGACCACACCGTGTTGTTTGCGGGCATCGGTGAGCGCATTGAAATCACGCACAAATCGTCCAGCCGCGTCACCTATGCCCAGGGCAGCCTGCGGGCGGTGCGTTTTCTGTCCGGCCAGACCACGGGCCTGTACGACATGTTCGACGTGCTGAACTTGCGTTAACGGCATTTCTTTCGGCCACCGAGCACCGCCCATGCAGATCTGGACCCATTTGACGCAAGGCGATGGCCTGAACCGGCTGGTGGCCCTGGTGCTGCTGGCCATGTCGGTGGCCAGTTGGGTGGTGATTCTGTGGAAGGTGTGGCTGCTGCGCAGTGCCAGTGCCGGGGTGCGTCTGGCGCTGCCGGTGTTCTGGCAGGCCAGTGACTGGGCCAGTGCCCGCCAGCAGCTCCTGGGCACCGACACCCAGCGGCTGGTGTTGCCGCTGGTGGTGGCGGCCGAAGCCGTGTTGAGCCCCGCTCAGGCCTTGCCCACCTTGGGCGGCCAGGCGGCGCGGGCCCAGCAACTCACCCGCCTGTTGCGCGATGCCTTGGTGGCTGGTCAGCAACGCCTGCAGTTTGGCCAGGTGCTGTTGGCCACTGTGGGCGCCACCGCGCCGTTTGTGGGGCTGCTCGGCACCGTCTGGGGCATCTACCACGCCCTGCTGGCCATTGCCGCCGAAGGCCAGGTCACGATTGACAAGGTCGCGGGCCCCGTGGGCGAGGCCCTGGTGATGACCGCCGCTGGCCTGGCCGTGGCCATTCCCGCCGTGCTGGCGTACAACGCCCTGGGCCGGATCGCTGCCCGTGTGGATGCCGCCCTCGAGGCATTCGCCCACGACCTGCGTGACTGGGTGCTGCAGCAGCCCGTTGACCCGACCCATTCCGCGTGATGCCGCATGGCTTTTCACAGCTTTGACACGGGACGATCGGCCGGGGCTGGCAAGGACAGGCCCATGAGCGACATCAACGTCACGCCATTGGTGGATGTGATGCTGGTGCTGCTGGTCATTTTCATCATCACGGCGCCCCTGCTCACCAGCGCCATCCGCCTGGATTTGCCCCGGACCCCAGCGGCCAAGCCGTCTGAAGCCGAGCGCAAGGTGGTGCTGGTGGTGGACAGGCAGGGGGCGGTGTACCTGGACGATGCCCTGCAAACCCCCGAGGCATTGCTGCGCCACTTGCAACGGGTGGCCAAAGCCCACCCGGACACCGAGGTGCAGTTGCGCGCCGATGCCGAGGCCGCGTATGGCCGCATGGTGGAAGTCATCGGCATTGCCCAGCAGGCCGGGCTGAGCCGGGTCGGCTTTGTGGCCGACGGCTTGCCGCCGGGACGCAGCCCCTAAAATCCCCCGCGTGGCCTCTCGGCCGTCCACCGGCACGCTGCAGGCGTTGCGCATGGCGCGCGTCCTGCACTTCTCGGCCCCTTCAGCGACATTTGCGACCCTGCGACACCCCTCATGCAAGACAAATTCAGCCACCCAGACGTGGAGCGCGCCGCGCACAGCCACTGGACCGCCCGCGACGCCTACCGCGTGACCGAGGACCAGGGCAAGCCCAAGTTTTACGCCTGTTCCATGCTGCCCTACCCCAGCGGCAAGTTGCACATGGGCCATGTGCGCAACTACACCATCAACGACATGCTCACGCGCTACCTGCGCATGAACGGCCACAACGTGCTGATGCCCATGGGCTGGGATGCCTTTGGCCTGCCGGCTGAGAACGCGGCCATCAAGAACGGTGTGCCACCGGCCCGGTGGACGTACGACAACATCGCCTACATGAAGAAGCAGATGCAGGCCATGGGCCTGGCCATTGACTGGAGCCGCGAAGTGGCCACCTGCGACCCCGGCTACTACCAGTGGAACCAGTGGCTGTTTTTGAAGATGCTGGAAAAGGGCATTGCCTACCGCAAAACCCAGGTCGTCAACTGGGACCCGGTGGACCAGACCGTGCTGGCCAACGAGCAGGTCATTGACGGACGTGGCTGGCGCACCGGCGCGCCGGTGGAAAAGCGTGAAATTCCGGGCTACTACCTCAACATCACCGCCTATGCCCAGGAACTGCTGGACCATGTGCAGATCGGCAACCCCAAGGCCACGCTGAACGGCTGGCCCGACAAGGTGCGGCTGATGCAGGAAAACTGGATTGGCAAGAGCGAAGGTGTTCGCTTTGCCTTCCCGCACACCATCGCCGGGGCCGATGGCGCGCTGATTGGCGACGGCAAGATGTACGTGTTCACCACCCGTGCTGACACCATCATGGGCGTGACGTTTGCTGCCGTGGCACCCGAGCACCCGCTGGCGCTGCATGCGGCAGCCAGCAACCCCGCGTTGGCCGCCTTCATCGAAGAATGCAAGACCGGCGGCACCACCGAAGCCGAGCTGGCCACGCAAGAGAAAAAGGGCATGGCCACGGGCCTGTTTGTCACCCATCCGCTGACCGGCGCGCCGGTGGCCGTGTGGGTGGGCAACTACGTGCTCATGTCGTATGGCGATGGCGCGGTGATGGGTGTGCCCGCCCACGACGAGCGCGACTTTGCGTTTGCACTCAAATATGCCCTGCCCATCCAACAAGTGGTGTCGGTCGCGGGTCAAACCTTTGACAACCAGGTCTGGGCCGAGTGGTACGCCGACAAACAAAACGGCGTGTGTGTGAACTCTGGCGAACTGGACGGCCTGTCCCACAAAGACGCCGTGAACAAGGTGGCCGAGCTGCTGGCCGCCAGGGGCTTGGGCGAGAAAAAAACCACCTGGCGCCTGCGCGACTGGGGCGTGAGCCGCCAGCGCTACTGGGGCACGCCCATCCCCATCATCCATTGCGACGAGCACGGTGCGGTGCCTGTGCCCGAGCAAGACCTGCCCGTGGTGCTGCCGCAAGACTGCATCCCCGACGGCTCGGGCAACCCGTTGCACAAGCACGAAGGCTTCCACGCCGGGGTGACCTGCCCGGTGTGCGGCAAACCCGCCCGCCGCGAGACCGACACCATGGACACCTTCGTGGATTCGTCCTGGTACTTCATGCGCTACTGCGACCCCACCAACGCCGACGCCATGGTGGGCCAAGGGACCGACTACTGGATGCGAGACCAGCAGCTGGCCACCGGTGGCAGCGGCATGGACCAGTACATCGGCGGCATCGAGCACGCCATCCTGCACCTGCTCTACGCCCGCTTCTGGACCAAGGTGATGCGCGACCTGGGCCTGGTGAAGGTGGACGAACCCTTCACCAAGCTGCTGACGCAGGGCATGGTGCTCAACCACATCTACAGCCGCCGCACCGCCAAGGGCGGCAAAGAGTACTTCTGGCCGTCTGACGTGGAACATGTGCTGGACGACAGCGGCAAGGTCATCGGGGCCAGGCTCACCAAGGCCGTGGCCAGTGCCGATGGCGAACTGCCGGTGGGCACCGCCATCGACTACGAGGGCGTGGGCACCATGTCCAAGTCCAAAAACAACGGTGTGGACCCGCAGGACCTGATTGAGCGCTACGGTGCCGACACCGCCCGCCT
>PNML01000027.1 GCA_013823635.1 Polaromonas sp.
GGTCATGTAGGCCGCAAACACCTTGCCCCGCTCCTTGGCCGGGGCAATGGTGTTGAGCCAGCTCTCCATGGCCATGTACAGGCCCACCAGGCACACACCGGTGACCAGGCGCAGCAGGCCCCAGAACCAGGGATCCGTCCACAGGGCATGGAAGATGGGCATGGTGGACGCGATGGAGGCCATGGCGGCAAACGCCCGGATGTGCCCCACCCGCCGAATGATGGCCGGGCAGGCATAGGTGCCCAGCACAAAGCCCACGTAGTAGGCCGACATGACCAGCCCGAGGGTCAGGCCGGAAAACTCGGCCAGGCCGGCACGCAAGCCCACCACCGAAAACAGCAGGCCCACGCCCACCACCAACAGGCCCACGCCGCTCAGCAACGACGAGAGCGGCAACAACAAATGACGCAAAACCCGGTTCCTCCTTCAGCGCAGTGGGAGCACCGCCGGGTGCCGTGGGTTCCCGCCGGGCGTCAATCGGCCCAGGTCACCCACCCCATGTGGGCACTCAGCAGAATGAAAATGCCGAAGGCGATGCGGTACCAGGCAAAGCCGTTGAAGGTGTGTGTGGCGATGAACTTCAGCAGCCAGCGTATGCACAGCCATGCGCTGAAGAACGCGAACACCAGCCCCACCGCAAACACCGGCGCATCGGCCAGGCTCAGCAGCGCCCGCTCTTTGTAGAGGCTGTAGGCCCCCGCCCCGATCAGGGTGGGAATGGCGAGGTAGAACGAGAAATGCGTGGCGGTCTGGCGGCTCATCCCCATCAGCATGCCGCCGATGATGGTGGCACCGCTGCGGCTGGTGCCCGGAATCATGGCCACGCACTGCACCAGCCCCACCTTGAGGGCGTCCATGGGCCCCATCTGGTCCACGTCCAGCAGGCGGGGGGCGGTCTCCGCCCTGGCCTGCCGGGCTTCGGCCCACAGGATGATGAAGCCCCCCACGATGAACGCGGTGGCCACCACCGTGGGGGTGAACAGGTGCGCCTTGATGGCCTTGCCAAACAGCAGGCCCAGCAGCACCGCCGGCGTGAAGGCGATGGCCACGTTCACGGCAAAGCGTTGCGCCTGGCGCTCGGTGGGCAGCGCCAGCACGGTGTCGCGCAGCTTTTGCCAGTACACCAGAATGACCGCAAAAATGGCCCCGGTCTGAATGGCAATGTCAAACACCTTGGCCTTGGCGTCGGCAAATCCCAGCAAACTGCCGGTGAGGATGAGGTGGCCGGTGCTGGAAATGGGCAAAAACTCGGTCAACCCCTCGACCACGCCCATGATGGCGGCCTTGATCAGCAATGCGGTGTCCATGTGTCGTTCTCCCTGTGTGGTGCGCGGCGCTCAGGCCTGGAACACGCCGCTGAGCAACTCGGGCAGGCGCGCCACCGGCATGCGGAACCCGCAGGCCTGCGGGTGACCACCGCCGCCCATGCTTTCGGCCAGGGGAATGACGTTGTAGCTGCGCACCGCGCGCAGACCGCCCTTGACCACCCCTTTTTCCGACACGTGCCACACCAGGGCAAAACTGCCGGACTTTTCGCTCAGGATGTTGCCCACCAGGCTGTGGAACATGCTGGGCGCATTGACCATCAACCCGGCCTCCCCGTTGAACACGATGGGACGGGCAGCTTCGGCAATGTCTTGCGCCAGGCGCTGGAATTTGTCGTCCATGGCCTGGCCGCGGGCCACAAAACCGGCGAGTGTGGCCCCGTCCATCCGCATGAGGTCGGCCCAGCGGGAAAACGTTTGCTCCTCCATGTCCAGTGCGGCCAGGTAGGCGGCGCTGTCGGGCTGCTGCCACAGCCACAGGTCGCGGTCCTCCACCATGGCAATGAGGGGCGGCGGCGCCTGGTCGGGGTAGAAAAACTCCCAGGCCAGGCGGGCGCCGCTTTTTCCCATGTCAAAGTGCACCACGCCGCAGCGGCAGGTGAACCCGGCCAGCTGGTCAGCGGCGCTCTGGTGATGGTCCAGCATCACCAGCCGGTGGGCCCGCTCATCCATGGCCGACAGCAGCTCGGCCGGCAAAGAGAAGTCCAGGATGTACACGGTCCGCCCTGTCACATCGGGCAGGTCGGCCAGGGTTTTCACTTCGCCGTGGTCCAGCCCCCGGCATTCCACGCCTGGCCCGTAATACATCCAGGCCACCAGGGCGGCGGCAAACCCATCGGGACACCCTTTGCCGTGGTAGAGCACCAGCGGGTGCGGATCGGCGGGGTCTGGCACCACGTGCAGGCGCAATGGCAACAAGGTTCGGTGAGGTGAGGTCATGGGAAAAGGGCCGTGTGACGGGTGGGCGTGCCTGTGACGGGCAGCAAACCCGTGAGTTTATGCGGACCCTGCTGATGCCTCCCACCCCGACCCTGCCACGGTGATGCCATTGCCCCGCGCCTGACCCCAAATTGACAAACTACATTTGTCAAAATATAATTGACTGGCTTTGTTGCACCAATACAACAATTTGACCGCATCACCCGACCTTCGGAACCACCCAGCGGTTTCCCCCTTCCCAGTGGCGCCTTGCGCCGGTGGTCCACCCACTCTTTATCTGGAGCAAAAAACATGATCCGTACATCCCTCACACTCAGCCTCATCGCCACTGCCTTGACCCTGGCGGCCTGCGGCGAGAAAAAGCCCGACGCCCCCATGGCAGCGGCACCTGCGGCGACGCCCGCACCGGCTGCCGCCACCGCCAGCTGCGGCAAGGTGACCGTGGCCAACATGAACTGGCAATCCGCCGAAGTGCTGGCCCACATCGACAACATCATCCTGAGCAAGGGCTACGGTTGCGACGTGGAGCTGATTCCCGGCGACACCATGCCCACCCTGACGGCCATGATGGAAAAAGGCAAACCCGACGTGGCCCCCGAAGCCTGGGTGAACGCCGTGCGCGAACCCCTGGATGCCGCCGTGAAAGAAGGCCGGCTGCACTACGGTGCCCAGGCGCTGAAGGACGGCGGCGTGGAAGGCTGGTGGATTCCCAAGTACGTGGCCGATGCCCACCCCGACATCAAGACCATCGACGATGCCCTGAAGCACCCCGAGCTGTTCCCGGCCCCCGAAACCAAGGGCAAGGGTGCCGTGCACAACTGCCCATCGGGCTGGAACTGCCAGATCACCACAGGCAACGTGTTCAAGGCCTTCGATGCCGCCGGCAAGGGCTTCAAGCTGATCGACACCGGCTCGGCCGCAGGCCTGGACGGCTCCATCGCCAAGGCCTACGAGCGCAAGCAGGGCTGGCTGGGGTACTACTGGGCGCCCACGTCCATCCTGGGCAAGTATGAAATGGTCAAGCTCGACGCGGGCGTGCCACACGACAAGGCCACCTGGGACAGCTGCATGGTCAAGACCGAGTGCGACAAGCCGGTGAAAAACGACTGGGCGCGTGCCGAGGTGTTCACCGTGGTCACCGACCGCTTCAAGCAGGCCGGCGGCCCTGCCTACGACTACCTGAGCAAGCGCGCCTGGGGCAACGACACCGTGAACAAGCTGCTGGCCTGGATGAGCGACAACCAGGCCACGGGTGCCGGTGGAGCCAAACACTTCCTGAAAAACAACCCCGACCTGTGGACCACCTGGGTCCCGGCCGATGTGGCCGACAAAGTGAAGGCCAGCCTGTGAGCACAGCCTGGATCCATGAATTCCCCTCGCTGGGATCGGACCAGCTCAGCCTGCTCAGGCGCAGCATTGACGGCGTGTTCCGCACCTTCACCCGCAACCACGGTGAAACACTGGAACTCATGTTCATGCCGCTGCGCGATTTCCTGATCGCCACCGAAAAGCTGCTCACCCAGTCGCCCTGGCCGCTGGTGATGGCGGCCCTGGCGGCCCTGGCCTGGCTGGCCTCGCGGTCCATCAAAATCACCCTCAGCGTGCTGCTGACCCTGGCGGCCATCGGCTTCATGGGCATGTGGGAAGACACCATGAAAACCATGGCCATGATTTTTGTGGCCACCGTGGTGTCGCTGGCGGTGGGCTTGCCCATCGGCATCCTGATGAGCCGCTCCGACCGGTTCCAGCGCGTGGTCAACCCCGCGCTGGACGTGATGCAGACCATGCCCAGCTTTGTGTACCTGATTCCGGTGGTGATGCTGCTGGGCATTGGCCGCGTGCCAGGCCTGATTGCGGTGGTGATTTACGCCATTCCGCCGGTGATCCGCTTCACCAACCTGGGCATCCGCCTGGTGGACAAGGACCTGCTGGAAGCCGCCGATGCCTTTGGCTCCTCGGCCTGGCAAAAAATGCGCATGGTGCAGCTGCCACTGTCGCTGCCCACCATCATGGCGGGCGTGAACCAGACCATCATGCTGTCGCTGGCCATGGTGGTGATTGCCTCCATGATCGGTGTGCAAGGGCTGGGGCAACCCGTGCTCAAGGCCATTTCCAACCAGTACTTCACCATGGGTGTGCTGAACGGGCTGGCCATTGTGGGCATCGCCATTTTGTTGGACCGCGTGTCGCAAGCCTATGGCAAGCGCCTGCAAAAACACCTGGAGGTGGTCCATGGTTGAGCCAACCACCCACATCAGCACCAACACATCTCCTGTCGGCATCGACATCCGGGGCCTTTACAAAATCTTCGGCCCCACGCCCGAGAAGTTCATGCCCGCCGTGCTCGAAGGCATGAGCAAGCAGGAACTGCGCGAAAACCACGGCCATGTGCTGGGGCTGCGCGACATCAACATCCAGATGCCCGCTGGCGGCATACAGGTGGTGATGGGCCTGTCGGGCTCGGGCAAGAGCACGCTGATCCGCCACATCAACCGCCTCATCGACCCGACTGCGGGCCAGGTGCTGGTGGGCCCCGCCGAGCAGCAAGTGGACGTGGTGCAAATGGGCCCCAGCGCCCTGCAGCACTTCCGGCGCGAGCAAACGGCCATGGTGTTCCAGAAGTTCGCCCTGTTTCCGCACCTGACGGTGCAGGAAAACACCGAATACGGCTTGCAGGTGCAAGGCGTAGACCGCAAGACCCGCCGCACCGCCGCGCTGCGCTGGATCGAACGCGTGGGGCTGAAGGGCTACGAAGACAGCTACCCCAACCAGCTCTCGGGCGGCATGCAGCAGCGCGTGGGCCTGGCCCGGGCGTTGACCAACGATGCGCCCATTCTGCTGATGGACGAAGCGTTTTCCGCGCTGGACCCACTGATTCGCACCGACATGCAGTCGGTGCTGCTGGACATCCAGCAGGAAATCGGCAAAACCATCGTCTTCATCACCCACGACCTGGACGAGGCGCTGCGCCTGGGCGACCACATCGCCATCCTGCGCGACGGTGAAGTGGTGCAGCAGGGCACCGGCCAGCAGATCGTGCTCAAACCAGCCGATGACTACATCGAGAGCTTTGTGCGCGACGTGAACCGGGGCCGCGTCATCCGCTGCCGCACGCTGATGCAGCCGGGCGCGCCGGTGGATGGCCCCACGGTGGACGCCAGCCTGGTCATTGAGGAGGCGGCCCGCCTGCTCAGCGCCGAAGGCAAGGAAGCCGCCAATGTGGTCAACACCAAGGGCAAGCACGTGGGCACCATTGCCATGGGCGACATCATCGGTGCCATGGTGCCGCCCCGCGCCGAGGTGGCTGCGGAGGCCTGAACGGCCCCCCAAGGCTCACAGATCGGCCAAGGGGATGCTGCCAGCCGACTCGTCGGCGTGCAGGGCGGGAATGAGCTGGCTCAAGCCCGCCGACAGCTGCGCCAGCGTGGCCGGTGGCAGCTGGCGCAGCGCCTCCGGCAGCACGCCCTGGCTGGGGCCGGGCACCGCCTTGAGCACGTCGAGTGCCGCCGCTTCCAGGTACAGGTGCACGCTGCGGCGGTCCACGGTGGACTTCTCCATGCGCACCATGCCGCGCTTGACCAGCAGGCGCACCAGGTTGCTGGCGGTGGACTGGTGGATGTCCATGGCCCGCGCCAACCCGTTCATGCCCAGCCCAGGCTGGCGCTGGATTTCACTCAACGCCCACACCTGGGCACCCCCCACCCCGGTCTGCTTTTCCATTTGCTGGAAATGGGTGCGCACCGCGTTGAACACCACACGGAACTGCCGCAGCACCTGCACCGCGGGATCGGGCGCTGGTGCGCCCTCCGGCAGGGGGGCGGATGCAACAGCGGAGGGGGTCTTTTTCATGGGGCGACGCTCATTCATAGCGCAAGGCGGCAATCGGCAACAGTTTGGACGCGCGCCGCGCCGGGTAGTAGCCAAAGAACACGCCCACCAGGGCCGAAAACCCCACGGCCAGGGCCACGGCGTCGGCACTCATGGCCACCTGCCAGCCGGCAAACTGCCCCACCGCCCAGGTGGCGCCAAAGCCCAGCAGCACACCCACCGCACCGCCCAGCAAACTGAGCGTCACGGCCTCGATCAGGAATTGCGCCAGGATGTCCTTGCCCCGCGCGCCCACGGCCATGCGCAGGCCAATTTCACGGGTGCGCTCGGTCACGCTGACCAGCATGATGTTCATGATGCCGATGCCCCCCACCACCAGGCTGACCCCGGCCACGGCCGACAGCAGCAGCGTCATGATGCGGCTGGAGGCCTCCTGGGCCTGCAAAATTTCGGTCAGGTTGCGCACATTGAAGGGGTCGTCGGCCCCGGGCTGTACCTTGAATCGCTGGCGCAGCAGGTCTTTGATGTGCTCTTCGGCCAGCGCCATGCTCTGGCCCTCGCGCACCTTGACCGAAATGGCGCCCACCGTTTTCTGGCGGCTGGCGGTGTTGCCACCCCAGATGCGGTTGCGCAGCGTGGACAGCGGAATCATGATCACGTCGTCCTGGTCCTGGCCCATGCTGTTCTGGCCCTTGCTGTCCAGCACACCCACCACCAGCACCGGCACACCGCGCACGCGCACCATCTGGTCCACCGGGTCCTGGTCGCCAAACAGCTCGCGCACCACCGTGGCCCCCAGCCAGGCCACCTTGCCCGCGCGGTCCACCTCGGACGGGTCAAACTGGCGGCCCGAGCGCAGCGGCCAGTCGCGCGCCTCCAGGTAGTCGTTGGTGACCCCAAACACACTGGTGCCCCAGTTGGTGTTGCCCCACACCACCTGGCCGGTGGTGCGCGAGGTGGGCGCGGCCACCTGCACCTCGGGCACCTCCAGCGCCATGGCCAGGGCGTCTTCTTCGGTCAGGCGCTGGTTGCTCTGCGCGCCCAGGCGGGTGCCGCTGCTGTTCACCCCACCGTTGAGCACCAGCATGATGTTGCTGCCCAGCCCCTTCATCTGGGCCTGCACACGCTCGGTGGCCCCCCGGCCCACGGCCATCATGGTGATGACAGCGGCCACCCCGATGATGATGCCCAGCATGGTGAGCAGGCTGCGCAGGGCGTTGGCGGCCAGGGCCTTCCAGGCGCTGCGCCAGGCGGCGTAGAAGTTCATGCTGGTGGGTCCCCGCGCCCGCTGGGCGCTGTGGCGGTGTCTTCGATGATGAGGCCGTCGCGCACCACAATCTTGCGGCGCGCCCAGGCGGCGATGTCGGTCTCGTGCGTCACCAGCACCACCGTCATGCCCTGGGCGTTGAGGTCGGTGAGCAGGCGCATGACCTCCTCGCTGGTGGCGGTGTCGAGGGCACCGGTGGGTTCGTCGGCCAGGATGAGCTGCGGGTCGTTGACCAGCGCCCGCGCAATGGCCACCCGCTGCTGCTGCCCGCCCGACAACTCGGCCGGTGTGTGACCGGTGCGCTCACCCAGGCCCACGCGGACCAGTGCGGCGTGGGCGCGGCGGTGGCGCTCGGCGGCCTTGATGCCCGCGTACACCATGGGCAGCTCCACGTTCTCCAGCGCACTGGTGCGCGGCAGCAGGTTGAACTGCTGGAACACAAAACCAATGCGGCGGTTGCGCACGCTGGCCAACTGGTCGGGTGCCATGCCCTCCACCGCCTCGCCCGCCAGCGCGTAGTGGCCGGTGGTGGGCACGTCCAGGCAGCCCAGAATGTTCATGAGGGTGGACTTGCCCGAGCCTGACGCACCCATGATGGCGACAAACTCCCCCTCGGCAATGGTCAGGCTGACACCGGCCAGGGCGTGCACGGTTTGCCCGCCCAGGGTGTAGGTTTTGGTGAGGTGGCTGACCTCAATGAGCTGGGGGCTGGCACTCATGGGCCGGGCACTCAGAACGGCATGCGCGGTGCGCCGCCAGCGGGCTTGGGCGCGCCAGCGGCCGATGGCTGACCCGTGATCACCGTGGCCCCGGGCTGCAACACCTCGGCCAGCGGGGAATTGGGCGGCAGCAACAACTCGGTGCTGGTGCCGTCGCTCAGGCCCAGGCGCACGTCGTAGGCCACGGCCTTGCCGTCGGCACTGGGCACAAACAACCGGCCCCGGGTGCTCTGGCGGCCCGCGCTTTCCGCCACCAGGGCGGCGTATTGGGGGCGTTGCGCGGGCGTCAGCACCTCGGCCACCTTGGCGCGGATGTCGCCCAGCACGCGTTCACGGGCCTTGGCTCGCTGATCTTCGGGCAGCTCCCGCAGCTTGGCAAACTCGGGACGAGCGGCGGCGTAAATGGCGTCCACCTTCTGCTGCTGGGCCTCGTCCAGCGCCAGCTCGGTGACCAGGCGCTGGCGGAACTCGGCCAGCGCCGCACCACCGCCACCACCGGGTGGCGCAGACGGCGTCACCGCTGGTTTTGAATCTTTTTGGCCTCCATCTCTTGATGGTATTGGTTTGTTTGCTTCTGTATTTTCAGCCACCTTGACCGGTTCCACGCCCGCAATGCGCACGCGCAGCGCGGCGTTGGGCACCTTGAGGGCATCGGCACGCACATCGGTGACCACGCGCACATTGGCCGTCATGCCGGGCAGCAGGCGGCCCGAGGCGTTGGAGAACGCGATCACCGCCACATACGTGACCACGTTGCTGACGTTCTGCCCCGCCTTGCGCACCTGGCTGACCTGGCCCTCGAAGGTCTGGCCGGGAAAGGCGTCCACCGTGAAGCTGGCCTTCTGGCCGGGGCGGATGCGGCCCACGTCGGCCTCGTCGATGCTGGCGTCCACCTGCATGTCCGACAGGTTCTGGGCAATGACGAACAACTCGGGCGCCTGCAGGCTGGCGGCCACGGTCTGGCCGCGTTCCACCGTGCGCTTGATGACGATGCCGTTCACCGGCGACTTGATTTGGGTGCGCCCCAGGTCCACCCGCGACTGCGCCAGCACCGCCTCTTTCTGGGCCACGCTGGCCTGCGCGGTTTTGATCTGTGCCTCGCTCACGCCCAATTGCGCCTGGGTGGACTTGAGCGTTTCCTCCGCCGACAGCAGCACGGCCCGTGTGCGGTCGGCCTCGCTCTGGGCGATGAAACCCTGCGCCACCAGCTGCTGGTTGCGCTCGTGCACCCGCCGGGCCTCGGCCAGGTCGGTCTGCGCGCGGGAAATCGCGGCGCGGCTGGCGGCGGCGTTGGCCTGGGCGGTGAGCACCGTGGCGCGGGCGGCGTCCACATCGGCCTGGGCCGAGCGCACGCGGTATTCGTAGGTCTCGGGGTCGATCTCGGCAATCAGCTGCCCGGCCTTGACCTCGGCGTTGAAGTCGGCAAACACGTTGCGCACCTGGCCGCTGATCTGGCTGCTGACCGACACCTGGGTGACCGGGTTCACCGTGCCCGAGGCCGACACCGTGGCCTGCAGGCTGCCGCGCTCCAGCGTGCCGGTGCGCCAGGCCACCACGCCGTTGGCCGGCTGCTGCGACCACCACCACGCGCCGCCACCACCCGCCAACGCGAGCAACACCGCAGCCGTCATCCAGGTTGATTTTTTCATGGGAGGAATTGTAGGAAGCCGACCCCTCGCCACCTGTGTGGCGGGTCATATTTGTGTATCGGCCAGGTAAAGATGCGGGCGGGTCACGGCGCACGGGCCACCGTTCGCGCCCCGCAGGCGGCGTTTCACACCCGCTGCCGCCGCTTCGTCGCCCCGGGGTGGCGGCTGGGCCGGGCACGCGGCACAGTGCGCCCACACCGCCACCGCCACTTCACGCCTGGAGATGCCCCATGATGACCCACACCCCCCTGCCACCGGCCATTGCCATCCACCTCGCGGCCGCGCTGGGGGCACTGGTGCTGGGCCCGCTGGCCATTTGGGCGCGACGCGGCGCCACCACCCGGCCACGGCTGCACCGCGCGGCGGGCTACGCCTGGGTCACGCTGATGCTGGCCACGGCGGTGTCGGCCCTGTTCATCCGTGACTTTGCCCTGCCCAATGTGGCGGGCTACACCCCCATTCACCTGCTGGTGCCGCTCACGCTGGGCGGGCTGGTGACGGCCTTTGGCTTTCTGGCTCGGGGCAACATCACCGGCCACCGCAAGGCCATGCAGGCCCTGTACTGGCAGGCCTGCGTGGGCGCGGGCGTGTTCACCCTGCTGCCCAGCCGCTACCTGGGGCGGCTGGTGTGGGGCGACTGGCTGGGCCTGCTCGGATAATGGCCAGCATGCCCACGCCCCCCAGCCCCCACCACTTTTGCACGCCCAGGGCACTGCTGCGGGGGGCGGCCATCACGGCCACGGTCAACCTGTGCATTGCCCTGGCACTGTGGCAGTCGGGGCACGGCGCGTTCGACGTACAGCTGGTGTACGCCCAGTCCATCGGCATGTCCATTTGGGCGCTGGTCAACGGTGGAGCGGTCTGGCTGGCCCGTCCGCAGGACCGCGGTGGCTTCCCCAGGGGATGGCGGGCCGTGCTGCTGGTGAGCGGCGCCATTGGCCTGGGCCTGTTGCTGGGCATACAGATTGGAGACTGGTACACCGGCCATTCCAGCTGGGCCATGGGCAGCAAAGACCCCGCCATGGCCGGCTGGGTGCTGCTGATGTCCATGGGCGTGGGTCTGGCAATGACGCTGTACTTTTACCTGCAAGGTCGGGGCAACTACCTGCAATCCGAGCTCGAACGCACCCAGCGGCAGGCGGCCGAGGCGCAGCTGGCGCTGCTGCAAAGCCAGCTGGAGCCGCACATGCTGTTCAACACCCTGGCCAACCTGCGTGCCCTCATTGGGCTGGACGCCGACAAGGCCCAGGCCATGCTGGACCACCTCATCGCCTACCTGCGCGCCACCCTCAGCGCCAGCCGCAACGCCACCGGCCTGCACCCGCTGTCCACCGAATTCGACCGCCTGGCCGACTACCTGGCCCTCATGTCCGTGCGCATGGGCCCACGGCTGCGCACCACACTCGACCTGCCCGAGGCACTGCGCGAGGTGCCTGTGCCGCCGCTGCTGTTGCAGCCCCTGGTGGAAAACGCCATCCGGCACGGGCTGGAGCCGCAGGTGGCGGGCGGGCAAGTCACCGTCAGCGCCCGGCTTGACGGCCCCTGGCTGACGCTGACCGTGCGCGACACCGGCGTGGGCCTGGCCCCGGGCAACCCACCGCACGGTTTTGGCCTGACCCAGGTGCGCGAACGCTTGCTCACCCAGTACGGGCTGCAGGGTCAACTTAAATTGGAAGCAAACTTTCCAAATGGGACGTGCGCTACAGCCACTTTTCCCATAACAATCACATGAACCACCCCGCCTGCCCCACCGCCGTGCTGGCCGAAGACGAGCCCTTGCTGGCCGCCGCCCTGCGGGCAGAACTGGCACGCGCCTGGCCCGAACTCCAGGTGTTGGCCACGGCGGGCGACGGCCACACCGCGGTCGACCAGGCCTTGGCCTGCCAGCCCGATGTGCTGTTTCTGGACATCCGCATGCCCGGCCAGTCGGGGCTGGAGGCCGCCGCCGAACTGGCCGATGCCTGGCCAGCGCACGGTGCGCGCCCTTTTCCGGCGCTGGTGTTTGTCACCGCCTACGACCAGTACGCCTGCCAGGCGTTTGACCTGCAGGCCGTGGACTACCTGCTCAAACCCGTGCAACGCCCCCGGCTGAAACAGACGGTGGCACGCCTGCGCGCCCGGCTGGCGGCACCCGCAGCGTCCACCGGCCAGGCCGACGCCACGCCCCTGCCCCACCACCCCACCGACAGCGCCCCCGGCGCCGAACAGCTGGCGCAACTGGCCGCCCTGCTGAAGCAGACGGGCTTGCTGGCCCACACCGGCACACAGGCCGCCGCCACCACCACGGCCATGCCACGGCTCACCGTCATACCCGCCAGCGTGGGCAGTGGCGCGGGCAGCAGCCTGGTGATGGTGCCGGTGGCCGAGGTGCTGTACTTTGAAGCCGCCGACAAGTACGTGCGCGTGCTCACGGCCGAACGGGAGGTGCTGATCCGCACCCCCCTCAAGGAACTGCTGCCCCAGCTCGACCCCGATCGTTTCTGGCAAGTGCACCGGGGCACGGTGGTGCGGACCGATGCCATCGCCCGCGCCAGCCGCGACGAAGCGGGCAAGCTGTGGCTGCACCTGCACGGTCGTGCCGAGCGCCTGGCCGTCAGCCGCCTGTACGCCCACCTGTTCAAGGCCATGTGACCCCACAGGGTCAGCGTGGACCCCTGGGCAGGTGTGCTCAGCTCAGGTGCTGGGCCATGCCGCTGGACACCCACAGGCTGCCGTCTGCGTTGGCCACCAGGGCATGCAGCCCGGGCGTGCGGGCCACCAAGGCCTGGGCCGCCGAGACGCCCGACACCATGATGGCGGTGCCCATGCCGTTGACCGCAGCCAGGTCGGTGCTGACCAGTGCCACGCCGTGGGTTCCCCGCGTGGGATGGCCGCTGCGGGGGTCCAGGATGTGGTGGAAGCGCTGGCCTTGGTGCACGACAAACCGCTCGTAATCGCCGGACGCCGCCACCCAGCCCTGCGTCAGGTGCACGGTGCCCAGCAGCCGGTCCGGCTGGCGGGGGTCGCGCACGCCCACGCGCCACGGGCGACCCTGCAAGTGCCCGTTGACCAGCACGTCGCCACCACCGTTGAGCATGGCGTTGTGCACCCCCTGCCGCTGCAGCAGGGCCATGCCGGCTTGCAGGATGGGCAACTTGGCGATGCCGCCCAAGTCCAGGCGCGTGCCACGGGAGCGGAGATAGGCCGTGCCCTGGTGCGCATCCAGCACCAGGGCGCGGTCCTGCCCCACCAGCTTGAGCTGGGCTTGCACACGCGCCGCCGTGGGCAAGTGAATGGGGTTGGCGTCAAAGCGCCAGTCGCTCAGGCTGCCCACGGTGGCGTCAAACGCCCCGTCGCTGGCCTGGTGAACATGCTGCGCCATGGTCAGCACCGCCATCAGCTCCGCTGACACCGGAACCGGCGCAACACCGGCCATGAGGTTGATGGCGTTGAGTTCGCTGGTGGGCTGAAAGCGGGTCATGGCCGCCGCCAGCCGGGACATTTCAGCCAGTGCGGCGTCGGCCGAGTGGGCCAGGTGCACGGGGTCGGCACCCTGCAGGGTGATGTCCACCCGGGTGCCCATCAGCTGCCGCGAAACCCGGTGCACACCCGCCGCCGCACGCACCGGCGGCACCCACACACCACAGGCCAGCAAGGGCAGCGCCATGGCCAGGCGCCGTCGGCCCAAGGTCGGCAACAGGGGGGTTTTCAGGGACATGCGGACCACCTCGTCAACGTCACTTGGACTGGGCCACCATGAAGTCGACGGCCGCCTTGACTTCGTCGTCTGACAGGCTGGCACCGCCGCCACGCGCCGGCATCATGCCCTTGGCACCCGTGAACCCTTCGATGGCGTGCTTGTACATGGTGTCGTTGCCTTGGGCGATGCGGGGTGCCCAGTCGGCCTTGTCACCGGGCTTGGGCGCGCCCGCCACACCGGCGGCGTGGCACAGCGCGCAGGTTTTGCCGTACACGCCCCTGCCCACGGCGTTCTCGGCCACCACCGGGGCTGGGGCGGGCGCCGGGGCGGCGGCTGGTGCGGGGGCGGCCGCCGGGGTGGGCGCGGGTTGGTCCCCGCAGGCCGTCAGGGAAAGGGTCAGCACAGCGGCGGACAGCAGGGCAATGGTGTGTTGCATGGGGTGCTCCAAAAAAAAGAAAACCAATGAACCGACCGACGTCCCGTGGCCACATGTGGGCAGCGCACCTGTATGGGGCGAACAAACAAGCTATGAAATACATAGCCTTTCATCAAGCGTCGGCGCTTTATTGACTGTAAATCCATCCTTCATGCAAAAAACACCCGAATCGACAACCGTTGACAAAAATCAAGCAGTAAATAGGCACCTTGCATACCTATACTGAACCACCATGACGAATAGCAGGTCGATGTTTCAACTGTGCCGGTGGACGCTGGTGTGGTTTCTTCTGACGCTGGGTGTGGCGGCTTTGTCCCCCCTGGCGCAGGCGAAATCGACGGTGGTCGTGTGCTCCGCCGACGGCCAGCTCAAGCGGGTGTCTCTGGCGGAACCGACCACCCCCGCCGCCGAACACCACCTGCTGGACTGTCCCCTGTGCATCCTGGCCGATGCGCCCCCACTGGCCGACCGTGTGGTCCTGCCCGTTTGGCCCCCTGGCGGTGACCTGATCCGACCGTTTGACATCACCACAGCCGTGGTTGCCACGGCCACGCCACCGCCTGCGCGTGGCCCCCCGTTTTTTCCGCAGTCCATCCCAAAGAGGTCATTACCATGAACGAAAACACCCCCGTCAGTCCCGATACCGCGGCCATGGGCCGCCGCCGATTCATCAACACCGCCGCTTTGGCGGGCTTGGCAGTGGGCGTGACCGCCTGCAACAGCAAGCCCGACTCCGCACCGGCTCCAGCAGCGGCCCCTGCAGCGCCGGCAGCCGCCCATGCCAGCGGTGGTGCCAGCGCCCACCTCAAACCGGGCGAGCTCGACACCTACTACGGCCTGTGGAGCGGCGGCCACACCGGTGACATGCGCGTGCTGGGCCTGCCGTCTGGCCGCGAGTTGTTGCGCATTCCCTGCTTCACACCCGACGCACTGGTGGGCTGGGGCATCACCAACGAATCCAAAAAAATCATGGGCACCAAGGCCGATGGTTCGTTGCGCTACACCGTGGGCGACACCCACCACACCCACGCCTCGTACAAAGACGGCAACTACGACGGCCGCTACGCCTGGATCAACGACAAGATCAACAGCCGCATCGCCCGCATCCGGCTGGACTATTTCGTGTGCGACAAGATCACCCAACTGCCCAATGTGCAGGGCTTCCACGGCATCTTCCCCGACAAGCGCGACCCGGTGGACCCTGCCATCAACTACACCACCCGCGTGTTCTGCGGCGGTGAGTTCTCGATCCCCCTGCCCAACGCGCCCACGGAAGACGCCAGCAAGTACCAGTCGCTGTTCAGCTGCGTGGATGCCGAAACCATGGAAGTGCGCTGGCAAGCCATGATCGACGGCAACTGCGATCTGGTGGCCACCTCGTTTGACGGCAAGCTGGCCGCCACCAACCAGTACAACACCGAAATGGGTGCCAAGTACGAAGACATGATGTCCGCCGAACGCGATGCCTGCCTGTTCTTCAACATCGCCCGCGTGGAAGCCGCCGTCAAAGCCGGCAAGTTCAAAACCATTGGCAACTCCAAAGTGCCGGTGGTGGACGCCACCCGCAAGGCCAACGCCGACCCCAAGACCGCGCTGTCGGCCTACGTGTCGGTGCCCAAGAACCCCCACGGCGTGAACGCCAGCCCCGACACCAAGTACTTCATCTGTGCCGGCAAGCTGTCCCCCACGGCCACCGTGATCGAGCTGACCAAGGTGCTGGACTGGTTTGATGGCAAGCTGGAAAAAATAGACGACGCCATCGTGGCCGAAGTCGAGCTGGGCCTGGGCCCGCTGCACACCGCCTTTGATGGCCGCGGCAACGCCTACACCACCCTGTTCCTGGACAGCCAGGTCGTCAAATGGAATGTGGCAGCGGCCATCAAGTTCCACGCTGGCGACAAGACGGCCAAATACGTGGTGGACCGCCTCGACGTGCACTACCAGCCGGGGCACATCAACGCGTCTCAGTCCGAAACCGTGGCCGCCGACGGCAAATACCTGGCCGTGGGTTGCAAGTTCTCCAAAGACCGCTTCCTGCCCGTGGGCCCCTTGCACGCAGAGAACGAGCAGCTGATCGACATCTCCGGCGACAAGATGGTGCTGATGGCGGACCACCCCGTGCGCGGCGAGCCGCACGACTTCATCATCTTCAAGCGCGACCTGTTGCGCCCCAAGCAGGTGTATGCCCTGGACGACTTCCCCAACGCGGTCAAGGACCCCAAGGAAAGTGGCGTGTTCCGCAATGGCAAGAAGGTCACGGTCAAGCTGACGTCGCTGGCACCGGCATTCAGCATGCGTGAGTTCAAGGTGAAGAAGGGCGACGAGGTCACACTCATCCTGACCAACCTCGACAAGATCGAAGACCTGACGCACGGCTTTGCCATCCCCAACTACAACGTCAACTTCATTGTCAACCCGTTGGAAACGGCATCGGTCACCTTCATGGCCGACCAGCCCGGCGTGTTCTGGTGCTACTGCACCCACTTCTGCCATGCTTTGCACTTGGAAATGCGCACCCGCATGATTGTGGAAGCCTGATCGCCAAGCCAACCGGGTGGTCCAGCGCCGTGCGTTGGACCACCCCCAACCGGAACGTGTGATGAGTTTGAGTGGTTATCGATTGGCGATCCTCTGGGTCACATTTTTTCTGGCGCTGGCCGTGCAGGCGCCTCTTGCACAAGCAGGGGCTTACGAGGCCGAATTGCCTGCTGAACTCCACACCGCCAAAGACATGTGCGCATTGCTGCCGTGCGCAGATGTCTTTCCCGGTGCCACGCATTTTTCGGACCGCAAGGGCCAACCGCCCTACGTGGAGGCCTACGACAACGCCAGCGATGCCAGGAAACTGCTGGGCTACGTCATGCTGTCCACCGACATCACCGACACCCCTGCCTACTCGGGCAAGCCCGTGGTCACGCTGATCGGCATGGACACACGGGGTCACTTTGTGGGCGTGAAGGTACTCAAGCACTCAGAGCCCATTTTGTTGCTGGGCATTCCGGAGTCCGCGCTCGAGAGGTTCAACGACCAGTACCTGGGCAAGTCGGTCGCCGACAAGATTGAGGTGGGCCAGTCCCGCCCCGACGAAGACGTGCTCGGGCTGGACGCCATCTCAGGCGCCACCGTCACCGTCATCGCACAGAACCAGGTCATGATGACCTCGGGTGCGGCCGTGGCACGCCAGGTGGGCATTTTGGCGCCCACGGTGCGCGAGCCCGCCCGCTTCAAGTCAGTGCACCCGCGCATGGGTTGGGAAGACCTGGTCAAGCTGGGCGCGGTCAAGCGCCTTCGCGTGACCACCGAACAAGTGGGACTGGAACGCAGCCCCGAGCCCTTCATTGAATTGTGGTTTGGCGACCTGAATCACCCGGACATCGGCAAAAGCCTGTTGGGCACCAACAGCTGGAACAACCTGCGCCAGCAACTGAAAGCAAACGAACACGCGCTGTTCGTGATCCGCACAGCCGGTGCCGAATCCTTCAAAGGCTCAGGCTTTGTGCGCGGTGGCCTGTACGACCGTGTGCAGGTGCGCCAGGGGGCAGATGCCTTCACCTTCCGCGACCTGGACGCATTGAACCTCTACGGCATCGAAGCGGCGGGGGCGCCCGCCTTCACCGAATCCATCATCTTCATCGTCCGTTCGTCGTCGTTCTCGGCGTCCTACCCCTGGAAGCTCAGCTTTCTGGGCAACCGCGTGGACCGCGCCACCGGCACGCGCAGTTTCACCAGCTTTGACACCCCTTACTGGCTGCCCGCATCGGTGCTCGAAGGTGGTCGGCCCGTGGTGACAGAGCCCGACGCCCCCTGGGTTCGCGTCTGGAAAACCCGGGCAGTGGAAATCGCCCTGTTCGGTCTGCTGCTGGTGGCAGTGACCGTGGTGTATGCCCTGCGGGAAAAGCTCACCCGCCTGTCCACCCACAAGAACAAGTGGCCCGTGAACGGCTTCAAGTACACGGCCTGGGCCATCAGCATCTTCCTGGTGGGCTTTGGGGCGCTGGCGCAACCGTCCATCACACAGGTACTGACGTGGTTTCACGCGCTGCTGTTCCAGTGGACGTGGTCACTGTTTCTGACCGACCCCTTCATTTTCCTGTTCTGGATCTTCATCATCGTCACCGTGTTCCTGTTCGGGCGCGGCCTGTTCTGCGGTTGGATGTGTCCGTTCGGCTCCTTGTCTGAAGCCATCTACAAAGTCGCCCGGTTGGTCGGCTTCAAGCGCTGGCAGCGCGGCGTGCCCCAGGTGTGGCACGACCGTTTGAAGTGGCTGAAGTACGCCATCTTTTTCGGGCTGCTGGCGGTGTCCATGTTCTCCATGGGTCTGGCGGAAAAGCTGGCCGAAGTGGAACCGTTCAAAACCACTTTCCTGGTCGGTGTCACCAACCGTGCATGGCCCTACGGGCTGTTTGTGGCGGTGCTGCTGGGTTTGTCCATCTTCATCGAACGGCCGTTTTGCAAATACCTGTGTCCACTGGGGGCCTCGCTCGCCATGCCCAGCACCTTCCGCTGGTTCGGCCTGCGCCGCAAGCAGGACTGCAACAGCTGCAAGGCTTGCGCCGTGGGCTGTGGCGCGCAAGCCATCGACGCGGCGGGCCGGATCGACCACCGTGAATGCCTGCATTGCCTGGACTGCATGGTGCTGTACACCGACGTCAAAGGCTGCCCACCCCTGGCCAAGGAGCGCAAGCGCCGCGAGCGCGATGGGCTGGAAATCAGCCCCATCGGGCGCGATGGCTACTTCATTCCCATCCAGGTGGCGGGTGCTGCTCCCCATGCGCACATCAGTGCAGCGGTGGCGCAGGGCCCCGACCCGCGCATGCCCACGCCGCCCGTGTTGCCACCCCACAAACTGGGCACCAGCGGTTGGCGCTGGGTGTGGCTGGAACTGCGAGACCACCTGTGGCCGTGGAGCGCCGAAGGGTGGGCTTCCGCACGCGCGCTGCAGGTGGCGGGGTTCTCCCTGGCCTTGGCGGCCAGTGTGGCCTGGGTCATGGCCGGCATGGGACAACTCTCGTTGGGTGCCATCATCGGCTGGTGGTTTGGCTGGAGCGTGTACGAGGTGTTGATCCGCATGTCGGGGCGGCGCTACGTCAAGGACGGCCCTTGGTGGCAGGACCATTACCGAGAGGCCGGGTGGATGGACATGTTGAGTTACGTGGGTTTTAAAAACCTGCTGATCGGTGCGTCGCTGTTCCTCGCCCTCAAGGCCTTGGGATGGCTGAACCCATGAGCGTGGCCAGGCGGAACAGAGGGACGTTGGGGCGTTGGCTGGTGGCGCTGTGTGGCTTGCTGGTGGTCACGCCAGGTTGGTGCGCCACCTGGTCGGTCAGGCCGGGTGATGACCTCAAGGCCATCGTGCATCGGGCCGCCGCAGGCGACACCATCGAGGTGGCCCGTGGTCACTATCCGGTGAACCTGCTCATCGACAAGCCATTGACCCTGCGCGGCCTGGACCGCCCCACCCTGAGCGGCGGCAACCTGGGTGACACCATCCGGGTCACGGCACCCGACGTGACCCTGGAGGGGCTGATCGTGCGGGACTCTGGCGACAGCCTGAACGACCAGAACGCGGGCATTTACCTCTACCCCGGCGCCCACCGGGCCGTGGTTCGCCGCTGCGACCTGGTTTACAACCTGTTCGGGCTGTGGATCGAGAAAGCCAACGATGTCTTGGTCGAATCCAACCTGATTGTGGGCAAGCGGGAATACAACTCCTCGCAACGCGGCAACGGGGTACAGCTCTACAACACCACGGGCGCACGCATCCTGAACAACAACATCGGCTTTGTGCGCGACGCCTTGTACGTCGATGTCTCGCACGACGCCATTTTTCGGGGCAACAAGCTGCACCACAGCCGCTACGGCACCCACTACATGAACTCCTACCGCAACCTGTGGGAGGACAACGACACCTATTACAACCGGGGTGGACTGGCGCTGATGGAGGTGCGCGACCAGGTGGTGCGCAACAACCGGGCCTGGGGCAACTCCGATCACGGCATCATGCTGCGCACGCTGCAAGACTCGGTGATTGAAAACAACGTGGTGGCTGGCAACAGCCGGGGTTTCTTCATCTACGACGTGGAATACGCCACCCTCAGCAACAACCTGGTGATCGACAACGTGGTGGGCGTTCACCTGGCGGCCGGGTCCACCCGCAACACGGTGGAGGGCAACGACTTCATCGGCAACCGCGAGCAGGTTCGCTACGTGGGTGCCCGCGATGAGCGCTGGGGTGTGCAACGCGGCAACCACTGGAGCAACTACCTGGGCTGGGACCGCGACGGCGACGGCAAGGGCGACGTGCCCTACGAAGCCAACGACCTGGTGGACCGCCTGACCTGGCGCTACCCCAGCATGAAACTGCTGCTGGCCAGCCCTGCGGTGCAGGCCTTGCGCCTGGTGGGCCAGCAGTTTCCGGTGCTGCGCGTGCCCTCGGTGGTGGACCCCCAGCCGCGCATGCAACCGACACACAAAGAATGGAGTGAGTGGCGTGGCAAACATTTCCCCCGCTGACCGCAGCCTGGCGGTGTCGCTGCGCGGTGTGAGCAAACACTACGGTCCGCTGCGTGCGGTGGACGGTGTGGATTTGAGCGTGCCACGAGGTGAAATTTTCGGCCTCATCGGCCACAACGGTGCGGGCAAAAGCACGCTGTTCAAGATGATGCTGGGCTTGGTGCCCGCCACCAGCGGCGAGGTTTGGGTGGGTGGCGCTTCGGTGACTGGCCGCGATTTCCGTGCCGCACGCCGCCACCTGGGCTATTTGCCCGAAAACGTGGTGCTGTATGACAACCTCAGCGGGCTGGAGACCCTGCGGTTTTTTGCCCGCCTCAAGCACGCCCCGCTGGCGCAATGCCAACCCACCCTGGAGCGGGTGGGTCTGGCGCACGCGGGCACACGGCCCGTGCGCGAGTACTCCAAGGGCATGCGTCAGCGCCTGGGTTTTGCGCAGGCGTTGCTGGGCTCCCCCCAGGTGTTGTTTCTGGACGAGCCCACCAACGGACTGGACCCGCAAGCCATTCGCGACTTCTATGCCACGCTGCGCACCCTGCAGGCCGACGGCGTGACGGTGGTCATCACCTCGCACATCCTGGCCGAGTTGCAGGAACGGGTGGACCGACTGGCCATCATGTCTGCCGGCAAACTTCAGGCGGTGGGCAGCGTGCAGGCGCTGCGCGAACAAACCCGCATGCCGCTGGTGTTTGATTTGCAAGTCCAGCCCGCCCATGTTCCCCTGGTGACACGGACCTTGGCTGATGCCACCGGCATTGCGCCTGAAACCACGGCCACCGGCTTGCGACTGCGCTGCCCCCGTGAACAGAAGATGGCCGTGCTGGCGGTCATCAGCCCGCTGGGCGAACAGGTGCAAGACCTGACCCTGCTGGAACCGTCACTGGAAGACGTGTTCTTTGGTTTTTCCGACTGAAAGCAGCCCATGGAAGCGACCCCAATTTTCACCATCGCGGCCAAAGAGTTTCGCGACCGCATGCGCAACCGCTGGGTACTGGCTGTGGCGCTGGTCTTCACGGTGTTCTCACTCGTCATTGCCTACTTTGGCGGAGCCCAGCAGGGCACTGTGGGGTTTCGCTCCATCGAGTTCACCATCGCCAGTCTGGTGAGCCTGGTGATCTACCTGATACCGCTCATTGCCTTGCTGCTGGGGTTTGATGCCATCGTGGGCGAGCGGGAACGCGGCTCCCTCGACCTGCTGCTGGCCCTGCCCATCACACGCCTGGAGCTGGTGCTGGGCAAGTACCTGGGCCTGGCCGCTGCCCTCACCCTGTCCACCCTCGCCGGGTTTGGCCTGGTGGCCGTGCTGCTGTTTCGCCAGCTCAGCTGGAACGGCCTGTTTCACTACGCGGGGTTCATGCTCAGTTCCGTGCTGCTGGGCCTGGCCTTTCTGAGCCTGGCGGTGTTGGTGTCGGTGGTGGCCCGCGACCGCACCCGCGCCTCGGGTCTGGCCATTGCCACCTGGTTTCTGTTTGTGCTGGTGTTCGACCTGGTGCTGCTGGGTGTGCTCGTGGGCAGCGGCGGGCGCATGGGCGGCGACCTGATGGCCTGGCTGCTGCTGCTCAACCCCGCCGATGTGTTTCGCATCCTGAACGTTTTTTCGCTGGACGACGTGCGCACGCTCTACGGCCTGACCAGCATCGTTCCATCGTCCCTGGGCAGTCCGGTGGTGATGGGCGGTGTCATGGCGGCCTGGATCGCGGTGCCCCTGGCTCTGGCCCACTGGAGATTCAAACCATGACCACCCCTTGCGCCTGCCGACGAGGCACGGCCTCCCCCGGCCACACCAACCACCACCGCCGCCTGCTGTGTGGCTTCACCGCGCTGCTGGCCGTCGGCGGGGTGGCCGCACTGGCGGGCTGCGGCGACACCGCGACCACCAGCCAGACCCTGGCACCCGTGGAAATCGACCGTGCCACCAGCTGCGAGCTGGACGGCATGCTGCTGGCCGACTTCCCCGGACCCAAAGCGCAGATCTATTACGCTGGCGCCCCTGGCCCGGTGTTCATGTGCGACACGGTGGAGATGTTCAGCACCCTGTTGCGGCCCGAGCAAGTGCGCCCGGTGCTGATAGTCTATGTGCAGGACATGGGCAAAGCCGACTGGGACAACCCCCGCGGCCATTGGATGGACGCCAAAGTGGGCTACTACGTGTTGGGTGGCAAGCGCCATGGCTCCATGGGTCCCACCATCGGCAGCTTTGCCCAGGAGGCCGACGCCCGGAAATTCATGGAACAGTGGGGCGGCCAGTTGATGCGCTTTGGCGAGGTCAAGCCCGAGATGGTGGACCTGAGCGGCGGTGCCTTGCACGACACCCGCATGTGAACACCATGGCCCAGTGGTCGCAACGCACCCATTGGCTGGCGGGCAGTGTGCTCTGCCTGACGGCGGCCTGCGCTCTGTGGCTGACCCAACAGGCCCATGTACAGCAAGCGTTGTTGGTCAACAGCGCCACCGACGACGTCTGCATTGTGGCCCCACCCACGCCCCACGACCCGCTCTCGGGTGTGGGCCTGCACGACCCACGGCCCATTGCGGCCGATGCACGCTGCCCCGTGTGCGGCATGTTTCCGGCCCGCTCGCCCGAGTGGGCCGCACAGGTGGTGTTTGACGATGGTGCCACCCATTTTTTTGACTCACCGGTCTCGCTGTTCATTTACCTGGGCAATGTCACCCGCATTTCCCCCGGCCGAAGCATCGACCAGATTGCCGCGCAATACGTGACCGACAGTGAACACGGCGGCTGGGTGTCGGCACAGCAAGCGGTGTACGTGAAGGGATCCAGCGCTCTGGGGCCGATGCGCTCCGGCAACCTTCCCGCCTTTGCCCACCCGGCCGATGCCCAGCGGTTTGCCCAACGCCGCGGCGGTGAGCTGCTGACGGCGGCGCAAATCACCCCAGCGCTGCTGACGCAACTCGGCGGCGGCAACCGGCACACCCACAGTGGCTCCGCCATGCCAGGCCACCCCTGACGCCCAACAAACCACCACGGGCCCGCTTCAAAACGCCCAGGTGCCCATCACATACCCCTGGCGCTGCACCGGCAGCTGGCGCGCCACCGCGCTGGCCGGGCCACCCGTGGTGCGCAGCCCCCCTTCCAGCTTCACGCGGTCACCCTGCCACACCAGGCTGGCCGTCCACATCTGGCCACCATCGGCGGGGTGCCACATCACATCCAGCGCGGGTTGCCAGGCACCGTGCGTCCAGCTCAGGCGGGCGAACAGGTTGTGGCGGTGCAGGTTGGCCGATGCGCTGCTGGCGTTGAACGCACTGGCCTGCCACGCCAGGTTGCCCGCTACCGCCGCAGCGGGCGCACCCAGCGCGCGCCAGGCGGGCAAGGCCTGGTTGCGGGCCGCCCACTGCCGCCACTGGGCGGCTGACAGCGCCGTGCCGTCGTACCAGGCCTCGGCCAGCAGGCTGACCTGGCGCTCGTTGGTCCAGGTGCCGCCCACCAGCGCCTGGGTGGCACTGCCGCCCAGCGTGGGCTGCCACGGGTTGCTGGCCAGCAAGGCGGTGCCCGGTGGGGCGGCAGACGCCGTGCTGGTGCTGGCCAAGGTGTCAAAGTGGGCCATGTGCCGCACGGAGGCGTGCAGCTCCAGCGCATCGCTGGCCACCCATGAAGCGGCCACACCTGCACTGCCCGCCGTGCGGTTGCCCCAGCGGGCAAAGCCGTGCCAGTCCACCTCGCCAGCGCGGCGGTACACGCGGGCGGCCAGCGCGAGCTCCCCGGCCCCGGTGGCGCTGCGCCCGTGGGTGGGGTTGACGGCCACCAGGCTCCAGGCGGTGTCGGCGGTGAAGCGCTCGGCCATCAGCAGCGGGCGACCCTGCAGCGTGGCGGGCACCAGCGTGCGGCGGGCCTCCTGCTGCACCAGGTCGTTGGGCCGAAAAGCATGGCCCACGTCCCAGCTCACCACCTGCTTGCCCGCGCTCCACTGCCACGGCCCGGCGGCGCCCGAGGCCACCGCTTCATTCACCCAGGCCTGCGACTGGCCCGGTCCACCCTCGGGGCGTTGGGCTTGCAGCGTGACGGTGGTGCGGATGCCCACGCCACCGCCCTCCCCGGCCGCGCGCAACTCGGCCTGCACGGTGGCGGCAGAGGCCTGTGCCGGGGCCAAGCCGGGCACCAGCGCGTTGGCCTGCGCCAGCGGCCCGGCGCTGGCCGCCTGGCGGCCCGCCCAGGTGCTGCGCCACTGGCCCGACACGTCTTGCGCCTGCGCGCTGCCCGCGCACAGCACCCACGCCGCAGACGCGGCAGCCACCCAGGTGGCGCAGTGGTGAGGGCGTGCCATGCTCAGTTCAGGCTGGGGTTGCGGGCCAAAAACATGGGGTTGAGCCATTCGGTCGGCACGGTGCGCGGCTGGCGGCTCAGGTAACTGACGCGGGTCTGGCGCTGGTTGCCCAGTTGGTCGGTCAGCACCATTTCGCTCACCATGCCCGCCGGGTCCACCACAAAGCGGGCCTGCTTGGCCAGCTTGTCGGACTGCACGTACAAATCGGCCCGCACCGGCTCGTGGCGCTGCTGGCCCAGCCACAGCGTCATGCGCTGGTAGGTCACGCCTTTGCGGCTGGCAGACAATTCAAGGCGATAGCAAACAAATGAATAAATACTTGCGCTGTAGGTGTTTTTTTCATGTATTTTGATTTCCAGCGCAACGCCCGGTGCCTCGGCGGTCGGCCAGCACGGCTCCTCGCCCGCCAGGGTGGCGGTGTAGTCACCGCTCCAGCTCAGGGTGGCGATGTCGCCGGTGCTGGCATCGCCCAGCAGCTTTTGCATGGGCGTGATGCGCAGCGGGCGCTGGCTGCCGGGCATGAGCAGCCAGAAGTCGTCGCCCAGCATCAGCACCTTCTGGCCTTTTTCGGCGGGGCTTTGCATCAGCACCAGCGACTGGCGGCCGGCCTGCGCCAACACGGTGTAGCGGCGCTCCTTGTCGGGCGTGCCATCGGGGAGAAAGGTTTGCACCAGCGTGTCCACCTGCAGGTTGTCTGCGCCTTGGGGCGAGCCCGCCACGCCCATGCGGAAGCGGTCGGCATCTTTGAGCAGGGTGGTCACGTCCTGGGCATGGGCTTGAACATGCACCAAGCTGGCCAGCGCGACCGATGCGCTGGCGGCACAACGGGCCAAAGAGTGGGCTGAAGAGGAGGCCAAGGGCATCGCAAAAACGTGTTTCATGGCAACGTGTCCTTCAGGTGTGGGCCAGGGCGTCCACCACGGGCAGGTGCACGGTGTTGCGGGCGACCAGGGTGCTGGCCAGCAGGGTCAGGCCCACCATGGCCAGCAGCGTGACCCCGTACAGCGTGGGGTCGATGGCGATGTTCAGCGGGTAGCCCACCGAGCGGCCTGGGGGCGGTGGCATCTCCACCGGCACCACGCACAGCAGCACCGACACGCCCAGCGACAGCACCACCCCCAACAGTGCGCCCACACCGCCCAGCAACATGCCCTCCATCCCCAGGGTGCGCAGCAGCTGGCCGGGCAAGGTGCCCAGGGCGCGCAGGGTGCCAATTTCGCGGGTGCGCTCGATGATGGCCATGGCCATGGCGTTGGTCACCACAAACACCACGATGACAGCAATGATGGCGCCCAGCGCCCCAAAAATTCGGTTGTAGAGACCCTTCACCGCTTGGTAGAAAACGGCTTGTTGCTCCCAGTTTTGCACCTCCAGCGCGGGGAACTGGGCCGCCAGCCTGCGTTGCGCGGGCAAGGTGGCGTCCATGCGGTCCAGGAACACGCCCAGGCTGGTCACGCGCTCGGTCACCAGCAGGCGCTGGGCCAGGGCCACGCTGGTGTACACGGCGCGCTTGTCCATGTCGGGCACGCCGGTGGTGAAGGTGCCTTTGACCACCACGTCCAGCGCGTTCATGGCCCCCTCGGTGGTGCTGGCCAGCAGCGTCAGGCTGCTGCCGGGCGTGGCCTTGAGGCTGCGGGCCAGGGCGTCGCCCAGCATCACCTCGGGCTCGGTGGTTTCTGAGGCCAGCACCTGCCCGGCGGTCATGGTCAAAAACGGGCCTTTGACGGCGAACTCGTTGTCGGGGTCCACCCCCACGGCCATCATCACGGTGGATTTGTCGCCATTGCTGATGAGGCCGCTGAACACCACCTTGGGCAGCACCTGGCGCACGGCGGGGTCGGCCAGCAGCTGCTGGCGCAGGGCGGCCACGTCGCTCAGGCCATGTTGCAGGGGCACGTCTTCGTCGCTGCTGAAATGCTGGGGCGTGGCCAGCACCAGGTGGCCGGTGTCGCGCGCCGCCGCCTGGGCGAGCGCCTGGTAGGTGGCCAGCGCAAAGCCCCCGGCCAACAGAATGGCGGCGGTGCCCAGGGCGGCAATGCCCACCGTGACGGCCGAACGCCGCCGGTTGCGCAAGGTGTTGTGCAGCGCAAAGCGCAGCCACAGGGTCCATTCACGGGTGCGGGTTGAGGTTGGGGTTAGGTGGCTCATTGGATTCTCCCGTCGAGCAAGGCCACCACGCGGTCGCAGCGGCGGGTCAGGCGGCTGTCGTGGGTGGCAATGACAAAGGCCGCGCCCTCGGCGTGGCCGCGTTCTCGCATCAGGTCCAGCACCTGGTCTGCGGTGTGCGAGTCCAGGCTGGCGGTGGGCTCATCGGCAATCACCAGCTGGGGCCGCTTGATGAGTGCGCGGGCAATGGCCACGCGCTGGCGTTGGCCACCGCTCAGGGCATCGGGCCGGTGGTGGGCGTGTGCGCTCAGGCCCACGGCGGCCAGTTGGGCGGCCACGCGCTCACGCCGCTCAGGGGCGGGCACGCCGGTTAAAAACAGGGGGTAGTCCACGTTTTCGGCCACGGTCATCACGGGCACCAGGTTGAAGCCCTGGAACACAAAGCCCAGTGCATCGCGGCGCAGCAGGGTGCGCTGGTCTTCGCTCAGGCCTTGGATGCGTTGGCCGTTGAGCTCCACCTCGCCACTGTCGGGCGTGTCGATCAGCCCGCACAGGTTGAGGATGGTGCTTTTGCCGCTGCCTGAGGGGCCGGTGAGGGCCAGCATCTCGCCGCGCGCCACGCTCAGGTCCACGCCTTGCAGCGCGGCCACGGTGTGCGCGCCCAGGCGGTAGGTTTTGTGGATGGCGTGCATGGCCACCACCGGCCGGTGGCCGCGGGGGTGCTGGGCAGCGCTCATTTCGCGCCTCCGCCCAGCTTGGCCTTGGCAGCGGCCTGGTTCACCGCCGACTGAAAGCCTGCGGGCGCCGTGGCCAGCAGCGGACTGGCCAGCACCTCCTGGAGCAGCCGCTCGCCCCGGTCACGGCGGTTCATGAAGGCGGGCACCGCCAAAAAGGTGTTGGCCGCCACCAGCTTGACGCTGAGCACGGCGGGCACACCCTGGGCCAGGGCGGTGTCATTGGCCGCACCCGCCAGCGCCAGCGCTTTGTCCAGCCGGGCCAGGCCGTCTTCGGCGTGGGAGAGCTTTTTCCAGGGCAGCCAGGTGGTGGTGGCCAGCATGGCCGTGGCCGCCCCGCTGTAGGCCAGCAACACGGGGTGGGTGGGCTCGGCGGTCAGCAGGTCTTGAAACGCGCTGGCCGCCTGGGGAATGGTGGCCGAATCACCCTCGGACGCCTTCACAAAGGTGGCGACAGCGGGCGCCAGCTGGGTGTCTGACAGGGCATGGGCGCTCAGCGAGGCAGCGAGCAGGGCAACAATCAACAGGGGTTTGAGCATGGGGCACCTTCCAAAAAATGAAACAGTGCCGCCAGTGTCAAACCCGCCCGCCCCAGCCGCAGCCCCTGTGCGACGAAGCGCCGTTCAGGGCGCCTGAAACGCCCTGGGGTCAGATGAACGGCAGCCCCTGGCCGCCGCCGTGTGCGTCCTCAAACGCCCTGCCGCCCTTGTCAGCGGTGACCCCAATCGCGCGGGTGGCCCTGAAACCTCGGGTCGTGGCCGCGGTGGCCGCCGCGCGGCTGGTCCCAGCCACCGTGGTATTCCTGCCAATGGTGGCGGTGGTGCCCATGGCCACGCCCATGCCAGCCATGGCGGGGGGGTGGCGGCGGGGGCGCGTAGTAAGAATAGGGCGCAGGCCGCCCCCAACCGTCGTACACCACCACCGGCGGTGCCACGGCATACACCGGGGGCCTCACCACCACCATGGGCGGCGCGTTGGCCACATGCACCACCGCGCCGGGTGCCTGCACACCGATGGACCACACCAGTTCGCCAGCCCGGGCCACCTGCCAGGTGGCGGTGCCCGCCCAGGCCAGCACGGCCAGGGCGGCAACCGCCCACCAGCGCGCCGGGCGGGATGCGGGTGGTTGGGGTACCGAGTGGTGGGCGGTGGGCACACGGCGGAAGGAAAAGCTGGGGGTGCAGTCCACCAGCAGGCTGGGTGAAAGGTTCATGACGGGTCTCCTGGGGTTGGGGCCTGACCGCCCCAGACCGCCATTTCACGCGCAAACAGGCGCCCACACCGTGTTTTCCGCTGGACAACCGTAGCCAAACGTAACCGGGCCGCGCCACCCGCCGGTGCGGTCGGGCGCCCAATCGTCAGCGCGCGCCACCCCCGCCCCAACGGGGCCGCCACTGCCGCAACGGCGTTTCCACCCACCGGAAAAACCAGGCACCGGTCACGATACAGGTCACCCAGGCCACCAGCACGCCCACCGTCTGCACCCAGGGGTCGGGCGGCAAAAACCGGGTAAACGCCGCGTTGACGACCAGTGACACCGGGAAGTTGAGCAGGAACACCGAGTAAGAGATTTTGCCCAGCCACATGAGCACTGGGCTGTTGGGCCAGCGGTACAGCCAACCGCGCCCCTGCGCCACGCCCAGCAGCAAGGCCACCGCCAGCGCCAGGGCAATGCGCTCCCGGAAGTCAAACAGCAGCGACAGCACCGTCAGCGCGGCCATGGTCACCAGAAACAGCCCCCGCCATCGGCCACCGCCCAGTTGATTGGCCCAAAAGCTGAACACGCCCAAGGCGTAGGCGCCAAAAAAATACGTGGCCCAGTTGTCCCACTCCGGGTCGATGTTGAAGCGAAACAGCGACCCCGCCGCCAACCCGCCCACCAGCACCAGACCCGGCCAGGAAAAGCGCCAGCCGGGCGTGCGACCCGCCACCACCGCCGCCTTCACGCCACCGGAAGCCCCCAGCGCCGACACCCTCCGCGCCAACCACAGCACGCCCAACAACAGCGCGTAAAGCTGGAAGTCGATGGCCACGTACCAGACCCCTGCCGACAGGGACTCCATGTCCAGCAAGCTCTCCAGCAGCAACACATGGGCCACCACTTGCCACAGCGTGGGCGGGGCAGACACCGAGGGGTGGTCCATCCACACCCGTGCCAACTCGGTGCACAGCATGGCCAGCACCAGCGCCACCAGGTAGGGCAAGGCAATGCTGCGGTAGCGCCGGCGCAGCAACGGCACCAGCTGGTGCGCCAGCAGCACACCGTGCGGGGCCAACGAGCGGACCGCCAGGTAGCCGCCGATGACCAGAAACACCTGCACCGCCATGCGCGCATCCTGGCTGAACCAGCTGACCAGCGCGGGCAGCAGCTGGTGGGTGCCATCGCTCAGCGGCCCATAAAAAGCCAGGTGGTGCAACACAATCATTTGCGAGGCCACGGCCTTGAGCGCGTCAATCAGGGGCATGCGTGCGCCATCGGCGCCCTGCCCCGCCACAGTGGGAGGGTTCATGCCAGGGGGTGAACCGATTGGCCCAGCTGCCTCAGGGCAGCGGGCAACCACTGCGCCAACCGGGCATGAATGGCCTGCTCATGGCGCTGCCACCACACCCCCAGGGCCACCACAGCCAGGCCCAGCAGCGTCAGCGCAAAGGTGAAACCCAGCGAGTCGTGGAACACGCGCGACGACAGGTAGCCCAAATAAATGGCCACGCCCAGCCCGCCCAACACGGTGAACACCCGCCGCCCGATGGCCGCCCCCCAGAACACCAGTGCCACGTTGATGGCGGCATAGCCCAGCTTGCCCCACTCGGACGAGCTCTCGCGCAGGCTCAGCCCCGCCCAGAACATGAGCGCGCCAAACACATACAGCCAAAAGGCAAAGTCCTGCCGGTCTTCGGCCCGGGTGGCCAGGCGGGTGCGCAAATCCACCCACACGGCCAGGGCGCAGGTGGCCAGGCCAAACACCAGGGACACATCGCGGGTGAAAGCCCAGTCAAAACCGTCTTTTTGCATGAGCAGGTGGGCCACGTCCATGTTCAGGTACCACAGCGTCACCGCCACCGGCATGACCATGAAGGGCAGCTTGATGCTGCGCAGCATGACCACCGCCGCCGCCAGCGTGGACAGCTCCAGCGTCAGCCAGCGCCAGTTGATGTGGCGGTGAAAGGCCCGAAAGCTGTCCAACCCGCCCTCGGGCCACAGGTGCAGCCCCATTTGCACACTCCACACCAGCAGCGGCACCAGGCACACCGCCAGCGTGGCCAAAATGCCCGCAGGGATGGGCAAGGCCCGCGCCTGGAGGTGGCGGGCCACCTTCCAGGCCAGCAACAGGTAGCCCGCCGCCAGCGCCGCACTGCCCCAGGCGCCCAGAATCTCCCAGCCCAGCGTCATGAACAGCGACATGGCCCCAATGGTCAGCAGCCCGCCAAAGTAATACAGCACATGCGAAAACGAGAACCGGGCCCGCTCCACCGCCGCCGCGCCGGGCGGGGCCATGTGTTTGCGGTGCACGCGGCGCGGGTTGCCCGGGTCGGCCCACTCGGCCCACAGGGCGTGCGCCTCCTCGGGCACCACAGCACCCCGGCGCACGGCCGCCTCAATGTCGGCCCACGACAGCTGAACCTGCACATGGGGGGCAAACACGTCACCCACCTTGGTGTCCAGCCAATGGGTGGACTCGTGTGTGGCAATGGTGTCGGGTGCGTCTTGCTTCATGGTGGAAAGCCTGTGGAACAGGCGGCTGGCGGGGGGCCTCTCATAGAATCCGAACATGAATTCTCCCACCCCCAAAGCCCCCCACGTCAACCCCGGAGCCGGCCACCCAGCTGGCGCGGCCGAGAGCCCCGTTGACGAGACCGCCAAAGTCAGCAATTTTCTGCGCCAGATCATCGAAAAAGACCTGGCCCAGGGCACCCACGCCAACCGCCGCTGGGCAGGCACACCGGGTGACGCCGTCCACCATGCGGCGGGCAAGCCCGACCCCGCCAAAATCCGCACCCGCTTCCCGCCCGAACCCAACGGCTACCTGCATGTGGGCCACGCCAAAAGCATTTGCCTGAACTTTGGCCTGGCGCGCGACTACGGCGGCGTGTGCCACCTGCGCTTTGACGACACCAACCCCGAGAAGGAAAGCCAGGAGTTTGTGGACTCCATCACCGACGCCGTGCGTTGGCTGGGCT
The DNA here is from genome assembly GCA_013823635.1 of Polaromonas sp. Taxonomy (GTDB): domain Bacteria; phylum Pseudomonadota; class Gammaproteobacteria; order Burkholderiales; family Burkholderiaceae_C; genus UBA2334. The sequence continues at coordinate 31,658 of PNML01000027.1, forward strand.
TTACGTGGAACGGCAGCACCAGCCAAGCGGAACAGGTGCCCGCCTACTTCGCCAGCGACTACTTCGACTTCATGTACCGCGCCGCCGAGCACCTGATTGAGCGCGACCTGGCCTACGTGGACGAACAGACGCCCGAAGAAATGCGCGCCAACCGCGGCGACTTTGCCACCCCCGGCAAGAACAGCCCCTTCCGCAGCCGCACCCCCGCCGAAAATTTGGCACGCTTTCGGGAGATGGCGAAGGGAAAACATGCCGATGGCGCTATGGTTTTGCGTGCAAAAATCGACATGGCCAGCCCCAACATCAACCTGCGGGACCCGGCCATTTACCGCATTCGCCGCGCCACCCACCACAACACGGGCGACAAGTGGTGCATCTACCCCATGTACACCTTTGCGCACCCCATCGAGGACGCGCTGGAAAACATCACCCACAGCATTTGCACGCTGGAGTTTGAAGACCAACGCCCGTTTTACGACTGGCTGATGGACCGCCTGGCCGAAGGCGGCCTGATCAACACCCCCCAGCCCCGCCAGTACGAGTTTGCGCGGCTGAACCTGACCTACGTCATCACCAGCAAACGCAAGCTGGCCCAACTGGTGGCCGAAGGCAAGGTGAGCGGCTGGGACGACCCCCGCATGCCCACCATCGTGGGGCTGCGCCGCCGCGGCTACACGCCCGAAAGCATTCAACTGTTTGCCGAACGCATTGGCGTGACCAAGGCCGACAGCTGGATTGACTACAGCACCCTGGAAGGCTGCCTGCGCGAAGACCTGGAACACAAAGCCCACCGCGGCATGGCCGTGCTGGACCCGGTGAAACTGGTGCTGACCAACTGGGCCGAAGTGTTCGGCTCTGACGGCTACCTGGAAACCTGCACCCAACCCGCCCTGCCCCACAGCTCAATAGCCGACGGCCAAACGCCGCCCCCAGACCGGCAATTCCAGATGGGCAACGAGGTGTGGATTGAGCGGGAAGACTTTGAAGAAGTGCCGCCCAAGGGCTACAAGCGCTTGTTCCCCGGCAACGTGGTGCGCCTGAAAGGCGGCTACGTGATCGAATGCACCGGCTGCGCCAAAGACGCCAACGGTCAGGTGACCGAGGTGCACGCCAAGGTGATTGCCGACACCAAGAGCGGCACCCCGGGTGCCGACAGCGTCAAGGCCAAGGCCGCCATCACCTGGGTGGGCGTGGCCGACGGCAGAGAAGCCGAAGTGCGCCTGTACGACCGCCTGTTTGCCGACCCGCAACCCGATGCAGGCGGCAAGGACTTTCTGGCCGCGCTGAACCCCCACAGCCTGAAGGTGGTGACGGCGTATGTGGAACCGTCACTGGCCGCCGCGCTGCCCGACCAGAAGTTCCAGTTTGAACGGCATGGCTACTTTGTGGCCGACCGCAATGACCACGGGGTGGGCGGGAAAGTGGTGTTCAACCGGGTGACGGGGTTGAAGGACAGTTGGGGGAAGTGAGGTCATGCAAACCACCGACTACTTTGCAACGACGTGCTGATCAAGCGCCCCTATTTGCGGGAGGAGTGGTTGGTGCTGGCCTTGCAATCGCCCTACCGCCGGGAAGTGCAAGCCGAGGACGGACGCATACGGCACTGGGTCTGGATTGAAGAGTTGCAACGCTACCTGCGGGTGGTCACCCTTGAAGATGGACAAACCGTCCACGATGCATTCCCTGACCGGAGGTTCAAACCATGAAAATCAGTTACGACCAAGCCACCGATTCCCTGTACATCCACCTCACGGATCGCGCATCTGTGGACTCGGACGAAGTTCAAGACGGCGTGGTCCTGGACTTCGATGCCAACGGTGCCTTGGTGGGCATTGACCTGCAACACGCCAGCCAGCGGGTGGACATCAACAACTTGTCGGTGTCAAAACTGCCACTGGGGCAACTGCAGGCGGCATGACCGAAGCACAGGCACCCGTGGTGCCCGACACACCAAGAGCGGCACCCCGGGTGCCGACATAACTGTTCACCCAGGCCCCCGCAACTCAGCAAACTTGGCCGCCATCGTGGGGTTGCCGCGTGTCAGCTTTTTGATCGTCAGGTCGTCGGCCTTGTCGTTGGCCAGGCGCAGGTTGTTGGCGGACTTGTGCAGCGCTTCCTTGGTCTTTTCCAGGTCTTTGATGGCTTCGTCAATGCGCTTCACGGCCTCTTCAAAACCCTCGGACGCCAGGCGCCAGTTGCGGCCAAACGCCGTCTTGAATTCGTCCAGCCGGGTTTCGAACTTGGTGATGTCCACGTTCTGCGAGCGCACCAGCGCCAGCTCGGACTTGTATTTCAGCGAGTTCAACGCCGCATTGCGCAAGAGCGTGATCAGCGGCACAAAGAACTGCGGCCGCACCACATACATCTTGGGGTAGCGGTGCGACACATCAACGATACCGCTGTTGTACAGCTCGCTCTCCGGCTCCAGCAGGGACACCAGCACCGCGTATTCGCA
>PNML01000028.1 GCA_013823635.1 Polaromonas sp.
GCGCAAGCGCCGCATCGCCGCCGGTGCCGGTGTGCATGTGCAAGAGGTCAACCGCCTGCTCAAGGAGTTCGAGCAGATGCAGGGCATGATGAAAAAAATGAAGGGCGGCGGCCTCATGAAAATGATGAAACGCATGGGTGGCATGAAGGGCATGCCCAAGCTGCCCGGCATGGGTTGACCAATCTCATGGCGGTGCACCCGACCACTGCCCACACTCAACGGCCATGCTCACCGACATTGAAACCGGTCTGGCGCTGCTCACCTTGACCGTTGCCCTGTGGCTGCGCCCCTGGCGCATGCTGACGGGGGCATTGTTGTCGCCGTTTTTGGCCGCTGTGGTGCTGCTGCCGTGGTTTTGGATGTTGCCGCAGATGCTGCCCCGCTCGGTGGTGGCGGGGGGCATATCGGTGCAGTTGTCCGGGGCGTGTCTGCTCACGCTGGTGTTGGGGTGGCCGCTGGCGGTGCTGGCCCTGACGGTGGTGGCCGGCGTGGTGTGGGTGGCGGGCGACCGGTCCATGGCGGCCTGGCTGTCACAGTGGGTGTGGCTGGGTCTGGTGCCGGCCACCTTGACGCTGGCACTGGGGGCGGTCATTCGCCGCTGGTTGCCCTCCCAGGTGTTCATTTACATCCTGGGTCGCGGCTTTCTGGGGGCGGCACTGTGCATTTTTGTGTCCGGCATGATGTACGAGCTGCTCTACCACCTGGTGGGCGGTGTGGAGGTGGAGCAGGCGCTGGTGGCCCGCTGGCTCATGGCCTGGGGCGATGCGTTCCTCACCGGCATGTTCGTGGCCATCTTTGTGGCCTTCAAGCCCGAGTGGCTGGCCACCTGGTCAGACCGGCGCTACCTGGTGCCGCCACCAGCCCCTGGCGCCCCACCAGGCGGCGGTGACGACTCCAGCCACCCTCCCAACTGAGCGCTTGCAGCACCTCCGTTGAACGACAGGGGCGGCAGTCACCAGTTTTTTTGCAACAGGCGCACCAGCATGGGCCGGGCGAACCGGGCGCCATCGGGGCCCAGGTGGGGCGCAAATGCCGAGCGCACCGCCTGCAGCAGTTCGTCGGTGATGTGGTGGTCGGCAAACGAGGGGTACAGCATGCGCCGCTCGAACTCCGCACAGCTGGTGTAGTGCACCGGCACATCGAAACGGTGGGTTTGCAGTGCCCGCCAGGGGCTGTCGGGTTGGGCCAGTGCGGTGTCCAGTGCGGTTTGGGCAGCGGCCCTTACCACCCCTTCGTCGTTGTACAGCTTGACGATGTCATTGAGGGCACCTTCGTACACCGGTTCGGACACGTAAAACCAGCCACCCGGTTTGAGCACGCGCGCGACCTCGTCCAAGGCTTTGGCCATGTTGGGGATGGGGACGTGGTGCAGGCTCTTGAGCATGAGTGCCAGGTCAAAACTGGCCGCCGCCGCTGGCACGTTGGTGGCGCTGGCCCACACGCACTCCAGACCCGCCTGGGGTGCATCCAGGTTTTTGGCATGCTGGCGCTCATCCACCTCCAGTGCGGTGACGCAGCGGGCCAGGCCCAGTTCCAGCATCTCGCGCACCAGGCGGGCGTTGCCGCAGCCCAGCTCGATGACCGACAGGCCGCTGTGGCGCGCAAAGTGCTGCAGCGGCAGCATCTGCGCCAGCACATCCAGCTCGTTGGAGACCTGGGGTACGGGTGGGGCTGCCCGGGCGCTCATGCGGGGGACAGGTCCAGGCGGGCGCCTTCGCTCACCAACACCTCGCCGCGCAGCGAATGCGCGCGGGCTTCTGTGATGGTCACGTCGATGAGTTGCCCCACCAGCCGATCGGCGTGCGGGCCGCCGGGGAAGTTGACCACGCGGTTGCACTCGGTGCGGCCCATCAGCTCGGATGCGTCCTTGCGCGACGGGCCTTCCACCAGGATGCGTTGCACCGTGCCATGCATGGCGGTGGCGATGCGGCCCACGTTGGCCTCAATGGTGGCTTGCAGGTGCTGCAAACGCTTCAACTTGACGGCGTGCGGCGTGTCGTCGGCCAGGTTGGCGGCGGGCGTGCCGGGGCGCGGGCTGAAAATGAAGCTGAACGATGCGTCAAAACCCACGTCGTCGATCAGCTTCATCATCTTGGCAAAGTCTTCGTCGGTCTCGCCGGGAAAGCCCACGATGAAGTCCGAGCTGATGGCCAGGTTGGGGCGGATGGCCCGCAGTTTGCGGATGGTGCTTTTGTATTCCAGCGCGGTGTAGCCGCGCTTCATGGCCGACAAAATTTTGTCGCTGCCGTGCTGCACCGGCAGGTGCAGGTGGCTGACCAATTTGGGAATTTTGGCGTAGGCGTCGATCAGCCGCTGGGTGAACTCGTTGGGGTGGCTGGTGGTGTAGCGGATGCGCTCAATGCCCGGGATGTCGGCCACGTATTCCAGCAGCAATGCAAAGTCGGCGATCTCGTCGCTGTCGCCCATCTTGCCCCGGTAGGCGTTGACGTTCTGGCCCAGCAGGTTCACCTCTTTCACACCCTGTTCGGCCAGGCCAGCCACTTCCACCAGCACGTCTTCAAACGGGCGGCTGACCTCTTCGCCACGCGTGTAAGGCACCACGCAATAGCTGCAGTATTTGGAGCAGCCTTCCATGATGGAGACGAAGGCGCTGGCCCCCTCGGTGCGGGCGGGTGGCAGGTGGTCGAACTTTTCGATCTCGGGAAAACTGATGTCCACCTGCGGCTGGGACAGGCGCTCGCGGGCCTTGAGCATTTCCGGCAGGCGGTGCAGGGTTTGTGGGCCAAACACCACGTCCACATATGGCGCACGCTGGATGATGGCCGCACCCTCTTGGCTGGCCACGCAGCCGCCCACGCCAATCAGCACACCCTTCTTTTTGAGGTGTTTGACGCGGCCCAGGTCGGAAAACACCTTTTCCTGGGCTTTTTCGCGCACCGAGCAGGTGTTGAACAGAATCAGGTCGGCCTCTTCCACGTCCTGCGTGGGCTCATAGCCCTGGGCGGCCCCCAGCACGTCGGTCATTTTGTCCGAGTCGTACTCGTTCATCTGGCAGCCAAAGGTTTTGATGAAGACTTTTTTGGTCATAAAAATGTAGCTTACTGTTAAATTATCAAAAGCGTTAAAAGGCATTTTGATGAAAAATGTATCGACACGGTGCCGTCCCGACCACGGGGCGCGGGTTGGTCAGGGCGTGCCGGAGGTGAGGTTGGACGAGCTCATGCCATCGGCACCCGGGCGGCGTTCGGCGGCTTCGGCATCGTTCAGTATCCAGACCTCATGCACCTGACCCAGGGTGTCCCGCGTGTGGTTCACCACCAGGGTCTGGCCCACCAGGCTGGCCGATGGCACCAGCGCATTGGCGGGCGTGCGGATGCGCGAGCCAGGGGAGAGCCGGGTGGTTTTGCCGTTGATGCTCACCTCGTGCACGTTCAACACCACCATCTGGGCGCGTTGGGCGCTGGGGGGGAACTGGCGCTTGGGTTGGGAGCCGGTACCCGTCACCCAGACAGAAGCGGGTGCCACCTGCGCCAGGGCGTGGGGCACAACCAGCGGGTGAAGACAGACGACCAATGTGCAGCCGACGGCCCAGCGGGCGGGAGCGGAAATTTGCCAGCGGTTCATGGTGTGTGTCCAGAGGCTGAGTGATGGGGTGACGCGGTGGCGAAGGCTTGCCGGGTGGCCCATGCAACAAAGGCCTCAAGCGGTGAACTTGAAGCCTTTGGTGGTGGGCCAGCGTGCGCCAGCGCGGTGTCTGGTGGTGATAGGTGGACTTGAACCACCGACATCAGCATTATGAATGCTGCGCTCTAACCAACTGAGCTATATCACCTGAAGCCCAGAATTATAGCGATATTTTTTGCGTGGTGTGCAGTACCGGCTTCGTTCCGGGTCGACCCCGCCACCTGGGTTCCACATCGGGCACACACCACGCCGCTGTCCTGGGGTCAGTTCGTCACTGGTGCGTGAACTGGGGTTTGCGCTTGTTCACGAAGGCGTCCATGCCTTCTTTTTGGTCGTCGGTGGCAAACAGGGCGTGGAAGAGGCGGCGTTCGAACATCACGCCATCGGCCAGTCCGCCTTCGAAGGCGCGGTTGACACATTCTTTGGCGGCCATGACGCTGGGCAGCGAGAAGTCGCAGATGGCCAGGGCGGCGCCCAGGGCTTCGTCCATGAGTTTGTCCAGCGGCACCACGCGGCTGACCAATCCGGCACGTTCGGCTTCGGCCGCGTCCATCATGCGGCCCGTGAGGGCCATGTCCATGGCTTTGGCTTTGCCCACGGCGCGGGGCAGGCGTTGCGTGCCACCGGCACCGGGGATGATGCCCAGTTTGATTTCCGGTTGACCGAATTTGGCGTTGTCCGCCGCGATGATGAAGTCACACATCATGGCCAGCTCGCAGCCTCCGCCCAGGGCAAAGCCGCTGACGGCGGCGATGACGGGCTTGCGGATGGTGCGGATGGTTTCCCAATTGCGGGTGATGTACTCGCCCTTGTACACATCGGCAAAGGTGTATTTGGCCATGGCGCCGATGTCGGCGCCGGCGGCAAAGGCTTTTTCGCTGCCGGTGAGCACCATGCAGCCGATGTCAGGGTCGGCGTCGAAGGCCTGCAGCGCGGTGCCCAGTTCGGTCATGAGCTGCTCATTCAGGGCGTTGAGCTGCTTGGGGCGGTTCAGCGTGATGATGCCCACGCGGCCTTCGGTGCGGGTGGTGATGAGTTCAAACGACATGGGTGGGTCTCCGTCTGGTGGGTGAGGTGGAATTTTTGAGTCTAAACCAAGGGAAAACAGCAAGTTCTGCAGGGTGTGAGCGGTGCTAGATTCATGGGCTGAGGAGATGCTGCCGTCCGCCCGCGTCGATGTTTTTCCGGGTTGAGCAGAGCTGCACACCAATGCCGTTGGAACCACACACCCGCCTGACCAAGACGGATCAGGGCCGAGAGGCCATTGCCCGTCGACTGCCCGAACTGCCGCCCCGCCTTCGCCCGGTGCTCATCATGATGGATGGCAAGCGCACCGTGGCCGAACTCAGCCTGTTGGCCGACGCGATGGGCGGTCAGGCCGCGCTGGCGCAGTTGGTGGACTTGGGTCTGGCAGAGCCGGTACCCGGCTTGGTGCCGAGCTCACTCAGTCCCGCCCCGCCTCCCTTGGCGGAGCTGGGGAGCGGCGGTGCGCCGGCTGCCGCGCTCAGCCTGGAGCAGTTCCGCACCCAGCTGGCCGATTATTTCGAGGCTCAGCTCGGACCTTCCGCCCAAATGCTGGCCATACAAATCCGTGCTTGCCAGCAGGTGCGAGACCTCAAACCCCTGATTGCCCGGGGAACCGACAACCTGCAGCATTTCAAAGGGCTGGCCGCGGTCAAGGCGTTTCAGCAAGGCTTGGGCAGCCAGATGCCCACGGCCTGAGCGCTCTGCGTCTCAGGGACTCTGGGCCACGCTGTCCAGCATCAGGTCCAGCCAGGTGTCGGCGTTGAGTGTCAGCCGTATGCGCGCGGGCAGGTGTTGCAAGGAAGGGGCGAACCACATTTCTGCGCTGACGCCGCTGCGCGCCGGCTCCAGAGGCCTGGGTTTGAGGTGGTAGGCCGCCAGCGGTCCCAGGGGGGTGCTGAGGGTGTCCAGTGCCACCACATCGTAGGTCCATTCGTCTACCCCGCCAGGGCGGGCCAGGGTGACAGGCACCACCGCCCCCACCCGCAACGGCACCCGGCCAGAGGCAAAGTCCTGGGCCAACTGCACAAACTGGCTGGTGGTGTCCTGCAGGCGTGGCGGACGGGGCAGGGCACTGCCGTTGTCGAGCGTGACGGTCTGTTCGCCCAGGCGCACTCCCCGCTTTTTGCCGCGGCGGTCTTCCTCGTAGGCCTGTGGCCACAGGTGGCTGGGGGTGATGCGGCCCTGGCTGGTCAGGCGCATGTCCAGGAACAGGCCCACGTTCACCAGGATGTGGGCCTGGTAGCGCTCACCCGAGCGTTGCCATTGCACCTGGGCCTGGCCATGCAGGGGGCCCCGGTAATGGCCCTCCAGTTTGTAGCTCAGGCGGGTGCTCAATGGCCAGGCATTCAGCCAAGTGGAAGCGTCGAGTCCCATATCAATAGCTGAATGTTGTTGTCCTGTCTGCGCTGGAGCCGAAATTTGTTCTATTTTTTCGGTGGGTGGTGCCGTGGAGATCACGGTGTCTGGGGCTGCGACCAGCGGCGGGGGCTGCGGGAGCGCGGCACCCGGCGCGGTGGGGGGCGTTGCCGCAGGGGGCTGTTCGGTGGTGGCGACAATGTCACCCGCAGGCTGTGCGGTCCGTTGCGGTTGATTTTTTGGGGGGGGAGCCTGGGTGGTGGCGGTCCGGGTGGGGGCCGGTTTCACGGGCGTGCCACGCGTGTCGGAGGCCGCCCACACGGTGCGGGCCTGCACCACCTGACCCACGGTGGGGGGTGGGGGCGCCGAGGCGGCGGCCGCTGCTGCGTGCTGCTGGGCGGTGGGCAAATCGGTGTCGGCGGTGGGCAGCAGGGCCCGGTTGAACTCCGGCTCCGACATGGCGCTGAGCAGCCCTTGGCGTTGGCCCACACCCCACCAGACGAGCAGCAACAGGTGTGCTGCCAGCACGGCCAGCCCCAGCAGCAGTTGCGTGCGGCGCGGCATGGGCGGGTGCGTTGAGGGCGCGCCTGGGCCGCGTCAGGCGAGGGCCTGGGGCCAGGCACCCGGTGTGGCAGGCAGGGTGGCTTGCAAAGCGTGCACCGTGGCCTCGGGTGTGTTGGCATCGGCCGGGGGCCAGACGAGGGGGAGGGCCATGATGCGGCGGTCCCGACTGACCCAGGCGGTGACTTCTGTGCGCTGGCCCAGCAGCGGGGGCACGTCGTCCAGCTTGTGGATGCGCCAGGTATCGCCGGTGCCAAAACCCACGGCCAGCCATTCGTCCCCGGCGGCCATGCCGGCTTGCTCGGCCAGGCCACCGCGCAGCACGGTTTTCAGGGTGAGGCCCTGGCCCTCGGTCACCCGCAGGCCCAGCCGCTGGGCCAGCGGTGCCGGGTCGGCCTTGGCCTGTACGCCGTGCTGTGCCAGCAGGTCGAGCACCGGCAGGTCGGTGGTGCTGCTGACCCAGGTGGACAGCTCACCGTCCAGCGGGCGTCCGGCCAGGTGGGTCAGCACGTCGCGCAGGTCGCGCTCCGTCATGGGGCCGCCGTGGCTGCGTTGCCACAGCGCCCGCATGGCGTGGTCCAGGCTGCTGCCGTGCTGGCGCAGCGTCAGGTCCAGGCACAGCGCCACCAGCGCGCCCTTGGTGTAGTAGCTGACGGTGGCATTGGGGGTGTTTTCCTGCACCCGGTAGTAGCGGGTCCAGGCGTCGAAGCTGGCTTGGGCCACGGTCTGGACGTGCCGCCCCGGCGTCTGGGCCACCTGGTTGATGGTTTTGGCCAGCAGCTGGAGGTAGACGGGTGGGGTGATGAGGCCCGCGCGCAGCAGCAGCAGGTCGTCGTAGTAGCTGGTGAATCCCTCGAAGAACCAGAGCAGCTCGGTGTGGTTCTCGCGGTCCAGGTCCATGCGGGTGAACTCGGCGGGCCGCAGGCGCTTGACGTTCCAGGTGTGGAAGTACTCGTGGCTGATCAGGCCCAGCAGGCTGGTGTAGCCGTCGGTGGCGCTCAGCGCGGGCGGCGGCGAGGTGCTGCCGGGGGCGGACAGACGGGGCAGGTCGCTGCGGGGGCAGATCAGGGCGGTGGAATGGGGATGTTCCAAGCCACCATAGCCGTCGTGGGTGGCATTCAGCATGAACACATAGCGGTCAAACGGCGGCAGACCGTCGGGGCCGTGCCAGAACGCCATCTCGGTTTCGCAGATGCGCTGGGTGTCGGCCACCAGGCGCTGGCCATCGAGCCAGGGACCGGCGCCGCTGACCACCAGCCGGTGCGGGATGCCGCGCACCTCGAAGTGGGCGCTCCAGAACGCCGCCATTTCCACGGGTTCGTCCACCAGGCTGGCGTAGTCGGGCGCCTGGTAGGTGCCAAAGCCCCGCTCGTCCACCTGCAACGGTGCCAACCCGGTGGCCAGCTGCCAATCAGCGGTGGCGGGCAGGTGTTCGTGCTCGGGTGGCACAACCTGCAACTGGTGGGGATGGTCTTCCTGCCCCACCACGCGCAGGCACAGGCTGGTGCCGTTGAAAAAGCCGCGCGTGCTGTCCAGCCAAGCGGTGCGCACGGAGGCGTCAAAGGCATAGACCTCGTAGCTCACTTCCAGCGGGCCTTCGGGTGGTGTGTCCACCCGCCAGCGGTGTTTGTCCAGCTGGTGCAGCGCCACGGGCTGGCCGCTGGACTGGGCGCGCAGGTGCTGCAGGTGCTGGGAAAATTCGCGCACCAGGTAGCTGCCCGGAATCCACACGGGCAGGGCCAGCACGGTGCCCGCGCTGGCCTGGGGCACGGTGAGGGTGATGGCATAAAGGTGGGCATGCACGCTGTGCACGGCCACACGGTAGTGGATGGCGTGGTTCATGGGTGAGGGGTTGGTATCAAACGGCACCAGCGGCCACAAAACAGCTCAGGGCCGCCACCGCAGACAGCCGAAACCGCAAGGTGAGCCAAGCCGACAGGCCCGCCGCCGGGAACAGGCGGCGGTCCACCCCGTAGCAGACCAGCAGCAACACACCCAGCCACGGCAGGGCGGCGTAAGCGGGCATGAGCACACCAGGCCAGGCCAGCAAACTGGGCACCACGCCCCAGACCAGGTGGCGTTGGAGGGCCCCGTCGGCCAGAGCCGGTGCAGTGCCACCACCTGACACCAGCACCCACACCAGACCCCAATGGATGCCGCCGAGGAAGGCGGCAATCAGGGCGGCATAGGCCACCATGAGCAGGGCCACGTAGGGCAGGGCGTCGGCATCGACCAGCCACATCAGCAGGGTCAGGCCCACAAAGGGCACCAACCCCGCATAACCCAGGCGGTGAACCAGCGCCTGCGCGGTCAAAGAGGGCGGGTGTTGGGGCATGGTGGTCAGGGCTTGGCCTCGGCCAGCAGCTTTTCAATGCGGTCTGCGGGGATGGCGCCAGGCACTCGGGTGCCGTTCACAAAGAACAGGGTGGGTGTGCCGGTGATGCGGTTCTTCTTGCCGAATTCGACATTTCGGTCCACGGCGGTGCTGTCGCAGCTGGCAGCGGGTGGGGTGACGTCTTTCACCATCCAGTCGGTGAATGCCTTGCCTTTGTCCTTGGCGCACCAGATGGCCTTGGATTTGTCGGCCGAGTCCTTGCTCAGGATGGGGTAGAGGAACACATGCACGGTGACGTTGTCGATTTTCGCCAGGTCCCGCTCAAATTTTTTGCAATAACCGCAGTTGGGGTCTTCAAACACGGCCAGTTTGCGCTTGCCGTTGCCCTTGACGATGGTGAACGCGTCTTTGAACGGCAGGTCGTTGAAGGGGACGGCGGTGAGTTTTTCCATGCGCTCTTCGGTCAGGTTGACCTTGGCCCGCGTGTCGATCAGGGCGCCTTGCAGCAGGTAGTTGCCGTCGGCGTCGGTGTAGAGGATGTCCGCGCCATTGATGCGGACCTCATACAGGCCGGGCATGGGGGTTTTGCTGACCTCGTCGATGGCGGGGAAATTGGGCAGCCGCTCGGTCAGGTTTTTGCGGATGGTGGCTTCCTGAGCCTGTGCGGCGCCGAGCAGGCTCAGGCCCAGTGCGAAGGTGGTCAGGGCCGAGCGGCAGAGTTGGGTGGTGGTGGGCATGGGTGTGGAGGCGGTGTGGTCAGCAGAAAAATCGGATGAATGAGGTCGTTTGGGTGGCGCCCGCTCGGCAAAGTTCAGTGACCGAGGCGGGTTCTGGCGCAGTGGCGGTACCGCCGCGTCATCCACCAGTGGGGGGGGTACCCATGGCTTGGCGTGCCAGCCACGATTTGAGGGGGGCCAAACGGTCCACGCCGCTCAGGCCCCAGTTGCGCAGGTTTTGCACCAGCGGGTGGTGTGGTTGGAACAGGGTGAACAGGCCATCGGTCAGCTGGCCCATGGCGGCAAAGTCCGCTTTGCGGGCTCGCTCATAGCGACGCAGCAACTTGATGTCGCCCAGGTCGCGCCAGTATTCCCGCTGGTGCAGCACCCCTGCCAGTTCCGCCACGTCGGCCAGCCCCATGTTCAGCCCCTGTCCTGCCAACGGGTGCATGGCGTGCGCCGCGTCACCCGCCAGCGCCACCCCGGGCAAAACCCAGCGGCTGGCCATGGACAGCTCCAGGGGCCAGGTCAGTGGCGCGTGGGTCAGGACCAGTTGGGTGCCCTCCAACTGGCAGACTGGGGCCAGCTCTGCCAGAAAGGCGTCGGCAGCCAGTGTGGTCAGGCGTTTGGCCTTCTCTGCCGGAACGGACCACACCATGGCCACGTCCTGCCCCCCTTCACCGCCCAGCGGCAGCAGGGCGAGGATTTCGCCTTGGTGAAACCATTGGCGCGCCACCCCACCGTGGGGCGCGGGCAGTGTGAGGCGCGCGGCCACCGCGTGGTGTGGGTAAGCCTTGACCGCATGGTCCATGCCCCACTCGGCGCGGGTGAGGCTGCGTCTGCCCTCACAGATCACGGTCAGTGCGGCGTGGGGCGCGGGGCTGGGGGCGTGAATCACCTGCACCAGGCTTTGGAAGCGCAGCGCCTCGTTCAGGCGGGCCTGGAGTGCGGGCACATCCACGATCCAGTTCAACGCGGTGTGTCCCAGGTCTGCGGCGGAAAAGTTCAAACTGCCGCCCTGGTCGCCATGGACCACCATGCGCGTGACCGGCGTCACCGGGGGCTGGTGTTGGGGGGGCAGGCCGATGTCGGGCCAGGCACGAACCGACTCCAGCAGCTGGCGGGACACTTGGTTGAGGGCGTAGGCGCGGATGTCGGTGTGTCCATCCGGACCGGGTGTCGCGCCAGGGGTTGGGGCTGGTACACACAGCGCCACTCGCAACCTGTGCTGGGCCAGCAGCAGGGCCAGGGTGCTGCCCACAATGCCGCCACCGCGAATGCACACGTCATGTCGTTGGGTCATGTCGGTAGTTCCAGAGGGCGACGGCTGGCCACGCCGGTGACGGCCAATTTGCGCGTCACACGTCGTCTCGGGTGCGGGACATCAGGCTGATGGCCAGCTCGTTGACAAGTTTGGACAGTGTCCGGTCCATGCTCATGGAGGTGCGACCGAATTCAATGCCCAACTGCAGCAGCTCCGGTTTGGCGCTGGCGCCCACCGCCCGCAAAGCCTCTTCACGAAACTTGTCCCTCGGAGAGAGCACTGGCCGTTTCTCTTGGCGGGGCACCAGGAACTGGCTCAGGCCCTGGGGTGCGATGCGGGAGTGTTTGACGATCAGGTCCACCTCGTAGGCACTGTTGCCTTCCGCGGTTTCCACGTACAACGTGCCGCTGGGGAAGCGGGCCCCCACACGGACCTCGTCCGGTGATGCCATCAGCAAGGCGGAGATGCCCCCGCAACTCACATCGAGCACGCGCACCCGTTCCAGGTGTTTGACGCCCGACTTGAGCGTGACGTGGATGAGGGTGTGGTTGGGCACGGGTACGCGGAAGCTGTCGCGGCGTTGCAGGCGAAACAGCCGACCGGGCAGGCTGGTGACCAGCGCGTTGTCCTTGCCATCCGACGAGTGCCGGGTGGTGATGACCTCGCATTCAAAGGTGAGGATGACCCCCTGGAGCTTGATGGAACCGCGCAACGTCAACCCTCGGCCGATGTGGGGCGCCGCCATGGGCAGGTCAAATTCCATGCGCTCCTGTGTCTCGTCCAGGGAAAACACGTTGGAGTTGAACACAAACACCAGCTGGTCTTCGGGGGGCAGGTTGGTGTTGAGCACCACCAGCGTGGCTGCTTGTCTGGCCTGCTCCATTTTCTGGAGCAATTCCAGTTGCTCGGATTTGCTCAGGATCTGGTAAGAGGCATCGCCCAAATGCCCGGCAAGCAACGATCGCGCTTCCGAAGACAATCCCTTGGACAGGGGCTGGGTGTCGGGAAAACTGGTTTCCAAATGCTCGTGTGATGCACTCATCCGGCCATTTTATGTGGGCAACGACGGCCGGGGCCGACCAGGGCTTCAAACCGCCTTGGGCTGGCCCGGCAGCGCAGTGGCCGACCCCGCCAAGGCACACGGCCGTCGCAGGGTGGAACCAAACATCAGTCGGCGAATTTGCCAGCCGCTTCGATCACGGGTTTGAGCTTGTCGATTTCCTTGGACACAAACTCTTTGTGTTGTGCGCGTTCCATGCGCTTGTCCGTGACCACCACCGCCCCCAGGCCCTCCTGCTTCTTGATGAACTCGGGGTCCTTCAGCGCCACCTTGAGGGCGTCGTTGAGTTGCTTCAGGATCGCTTCGGGCGTGCCCTTGGGGGCGTACAGGCCGTGCCAAATGGACAGGTCAAAGCCCTTCAGCCCCATTTCATTGAGGGTGGGGTAGTCCTTGAGCAGTTTGTGCGTGGACAGCGGTTTGGCCGTGGTCACGGCAAAGGCCTTGACACGGCCGGCCTCGATCTGCCCTGTGGTGTTGGTGGTCTGGTCGCACATGACGTCGACCTGGCCGCCAATCAGGTTGGTCATGGCGGGTGCCGTGCCCCCGAACGGGATGGTGGTCATGGACTCGTTGAGCTTGACCGCTGACTGCCACATCAGACCGCAAATGTGTGACGCCGACCCCAGGCCCGCGTGGGCCAGGTTGAGCTTGCCCGAGTTGGCGCGGATGTAGTTTTCAAAGTCGCGGTAGGTGTTGGCCGGCAGCTGGGGTTTGCCCAGCAGGGTCATGGGCACTTCGTTCACCAGACCCAGGTATTCGAAGTCTTCCAGGGGTTTGAACGGCAGCTTGCGGTACAGCGCCGGTGTGGAGGCCATGCCGATGTGCCACAGCAACAGGGTGTAACCGTCGTTCTTGGCACGGGCCACCTTGTTGGCACCGATGGTGCCGCCAGCACCTGCCGCGTTTTCGACGTTGATGCTGGCCCCATTCAGGGGTTTGCGCATGGCTTCGGCCAAGTCCCTGGCCACCCGGTCGGTGGGGCCGCCGGCGGCAAAGGGCACCACAAACGTGATGGACTTGCTGCCTGGGAAATCCTGCGCAAGGGCAGCGCCCGCAGCTGACAGGCTGAGGATGGCCACGGCCACTGAGGTGAGTGCTTTCATGTTGTCTCCAAGTGATAGAACAAGTCCATCATAGGAAACAACGGCGCTGTCCGACAGCGCGGAAACTACTTAGAACTCACTGATAACTGCGGGCGTCCTCGATGACTTTGCCGTCGTTGGGCAAACTGCCGGGGGTGTGCGCCACGATGGCCGCGCGCAGCTTGGTGACGTCGCGCACGGCGAGTTCCAGGCCGGAACGCAGGCCGTCGTCCAACTGCTCACACTCCACGTGCAGGGCCATCTGGTCGTTGGCCATTTCGCCGGTGACCACCAGCCTGGCTTTGACCACGGCGGGAAACCGTTTGGCCACTTCGTTGACCTGCCCCGGGTGGACGAACATGCCCTTGATTTTGGTGGTCTGGTCGGCGCGGCCCATCCAGCCTTTGATGCGGGTGTTGGTGCGTCCCGTGGGGCAGGGGCCTGGCAGCACCGCCGACAGGTCGCCGGTGCCGAAGCGGACCAGCGGGTAATCGGGGTTGAGCACGGTGACCACCACCTCGCCCACCTCGCCGTCGGCCACCGGGTCCCCGGTGCCGGGGCGGACAATTTCCAGTACCACCCCTTCATCCAGCACCATGCCTTCGCGGGCCTGGGTTTCGTAGGCGATGAGGCCCGCATCGGCGGTGGCATAACACTGGTAGGCCTGAATGCCGCGCTCGGCCAGCCAGTCCCGCAGGCTGGGGGGAAAGGCTTCGCCCGACACCAAGGCCTTGGTGATGGGCAGTTGTTGTCCGGCTTCTTCGGCCTTCTCGACCAGGATGCGCAGGAAGCTGGGGGTGCCCGCATAGGCGTTGGGCTGGAGGTCGGCAATGGCCGCCAGCTGTTGTTCCGTGTTGCCCACACCCGCTGGAATCACGGTGCAGCCCAGGGCGTGCGCCCCGGCCTCCATGATCCAGGCGCCGGGTGTCAGGTGGTAGCTGAAGGTGTTGTGCACCAGGTCACCCGCCTCAAAGCCGGCAGCGGCCATGGCGCGCGCGCTGCGCCAGTAGTCGGGGGCGTGTCCTTCGGGCTCATAAATGGGGCCTGGCGACTGGTAGACCCGGCGCGCGCCCTTGGGGCGCAGCATGCCTTTCCAGCCGATGGTGGCGAACCCACCAAAGGCATCACCGCCCGCCGCGCGGCTGGCTTTCTGGCGCTCTAGGAGTTCGTGCTTGCGCACCACGGGCAGTGTGGCCAGTGCCGTGCGCGAGGTGATGCCACTGGCATCGATGCCAGCCAGCTGGGCCGCCACCGCCGGGCTGTGGGACTGGGCCTGGGCCAGGTGGCCGGGCAGCATGGCCAGCAGCGCGGCCTCGCGGACGGCGGGATCACGGGTTTCCAGTGCGTCAAAGGAATGGGACATGCCAAAATCTTCTAAAAGATAGCAATCAACGCACGCTGTACATGCGCAAAAGCCATAAAAAGCTTGAAGTGTTGCGGGCGATCGCTCAGGCCAGCCAGCGCTTGCGGCGCTTGTAGCTCTTCACGTCTTTGAAGGACTTGCGCTCGCCGCCGCCGACACCCAGGTAGAACTCTTTCACGTCTTCGTTGTTGCGCAGGTCGCTGGCGGTGCCGTCCATCATGATGCGGCCCGACTCCATGATGTAGCCGTAGTCGGCGTACTTCAGGGCCATGTTGGTGTTTTGCTCGGCGATGAGGAAGGTCACCTTTTCCTTGGTGTTCAGGTCTTTGACGATCTCAAACACCTCTTCCACGATTTGTGGTGCCAGACCCATGGAGGGTTCGTCCAGCAGCACCACGCTGGGGTTGGCCATGATGGCGCGGCCGATGGCGCACATCTGCTGCTCGCCGCCAGAGGTGTAGGCCGCCTGGCTGGTGCGCCGGGTTTTCAGCCGCGGGAAGTAGGTGTACACCTTGTCGAGGTTGGCGGCGATCTCGCCCTTGTCGGTCCGGGTGTAGCTGCCGGTGAGCAGGTTTTCCTCGATGGTCAGGTGGGCAAAGCAATGCCGCCCCTCCATCACCTGAACCACGCCGCGCTTGACCAGGTCGGCGGGCGTCAGGTTTTCGATGCGTTCGCCGCGCAGCTCGATGCTGCCTTTGGTGACCTCGCCGCGCTCGGCCTTGAGCAGGTTGGAAATGGCCCGCAAGGTGGTGGTTTTGCCCGCGCCATTGCCGCCCAGGATGGCCGCAATCGACCCTTCGGGCACATTGAGGGACACGCCCTTGAGCACGAGGATCACGTGGTTGTAAATGACCTCGATGCCGCTGACGTTCAGAACGATGTTGGTGTTGCTCATATGGACCTTTCGACTCACCTCAACCCCGCACGCGGGTCTGGGGTGAGGCATCGCCCTTGGGCAATGCCACAGTGGTAACGCGACCCCCGGTCGGGCCGCGGGGCCGACCGGGGTGGGAGGGAATCAGGACTGGCAGTCCTTGGCGTCGCGGCGGGTCAGCTTCTTCTCGGCGGCGTACTTGTCGGCCGCGGCCTTCACCATGGGCTTGATGATTTGCTCATCGGCCTGGTACCAGTCAGACGACCAGTTGAACTTGGTGCCGTCCCAGGTGTGGACGCGGGCCCAGGCGGCGCCCATGTGGTCCTGGCAGCTGGTGGAGATGGGGCGCATCACGCCCTTGAAGCCCAGCGCATCGAGCTTGGCCTGGGTCAGGTTCAGGTTTTCCAGGCCGTAGCGCACCTGCTCGCCCGTCATGACCTTGCCTTTGCCAAAGCGTTCCTGGGCGGCGCGCACGCCTTCCACGCCCATCATGGCGCTCATCATGCCGCGCATGTACAGCACGTCACCCACTTCTTCCTTGGGGCCCGTGCCCTGGCCTTTGCCGTGCACCTTGGTCAGGGTTTCCTTGATGACATCGGCGCCTTTTTCGACACCGTGCTGCATCATGACCGCGTTGTAGCCCTTGGCGCCCATGCCCACGTCCTTGACGTCGGGCTCGGCACCGGCCCACCACACGCCGTACATGTTTTCACGCGGGTAGCCGGTGGCCTGCGCTTCTTTCAGGGCGGTGGAGTTCATCACGCCCCAGCCCCAGTTCAGCACGTAGTCGGGACGGTCGCGGCGAATTTGCAGCCATGTGGCCTTTTGCTCCACACCGGGGTGCGTCACGGGCAACAGGCTCAGCTGGAAGCCGTGCATGGCGGCACGCTCTTGCAGCAACGGAATGGGTTCTTTGCCGAACGGGCTGTCGTGGTAGACCAGTGCAATTTTCTTGCCCTTGAGCTTGTCCAGTCCGCCTTCTTTTTTGGCGATGTGCTGGATCAGCACGTCAGCGGCCACCCAGTAGGTGCCGGCCAGCGGGAAGTTCCACTTGAACACACCACCGTCAGCGGACTCGCTGCGGCCATAGCCCGAGGTGATGAGCGGGATCTTGTCGTTGGGGGCTTTTTCCGTCAGGGCGAAGGTGATGCCGGTGGACAGTGGCTGGAACACCGTGGCGCCTTTGCCTTTCAGGCGCTCGTAGCACTCCACGCCGCGGTCGGTGGCATAGCCGGTTTCGCACTCTTCAAAGCTGATCTTGACACCATTGATGCCGCCGCGCTCGTTGACCAGCTTGAGGTAGTCCACATAGCCGTTGGCGAAGGGCACGCCGTTGGGGGCGTAGGCGCCCGTGCGGTACACCAGCACCGGGAAGAACTGTTCCTTGGCTTGCGCGGCAGCCTGGGTGGACACCAGCGCGCCGGTGAGACCGGTGGCGACGAGGGTGGCGGCAAGAGCCAGTTGGCGAATCTTCATGGTTGTCTCCTATGGAAGTAAAAGCACACAGCGAACGAAAACGGCGAGTGAATCCGGCACAGGGTCGATGCAGCACGCCCAACTGCATCGGTACCGACCATCAGTGGGGGAAAGGCCACAGACGGAGTTTTTGCTTGGCCACGGACCACAGCTTGGCCAGACCATGCGGCTCTACGATCAGGAACCACACGATCAGTGCCCCAAAGATCATGAATTCGGTGTGGGAAATGCCGGCGGTGGAAATGGACACCCCCACCAGGTCACCCAGCACGGGCAGGAACTGGTTCAGGAAAATGGGCAGCACCACAATGAAGGCCGCTCCAAAGAAGCTGCCCATGATGGAGCCCATGCCGCCGATGATGACCATGAACAACAGCTGGAACGAGCGGTCCACCGAGAACGCCGCTGGTTCCCACGAGCCCAGGTGCACAAAGCCCCACAGTGCCCCGGCCACCCCGACGATGAACGAGCTGACCGCAAACGCGCTCAGTTTTGCGTACATGGGGCGGATGCCGATGACGGCGGCCGCCACGTCCATGTCGCGGATGGCCATCCACTCGCGGCCAATGGCGCTGCGCACCAGGTTCTTGGCCAGCAGTGCGATCACGACCAGAAAGCCCAGGCAGAACAGGTATTTTTCAACCGGTGTGTCAATGGCCCAGCCCATCACGTTGAGGTTGGACACGGACACCGAGCCCGACGAGTTGTTGTTGGTGAACCAGCCCACCCGCAGGAACGCCCAGTCGGCAAAGAACTGCGCGGCCAGCGTGGCCACGGCCAGGTACAGGCCCTTCACCCGGAGGCTGGGCACGCCGAACACCAGCCCGGTCAGGGTGGCAAAAAAGCCGCCCGACAGGATGGCCACAATCAGCGGCATGCCCTCGATGCGGATGTAGGTGTTGTAGGCCATGTAGGCGCCCACGGCCATGAAGGCCCCGGAGCCCAGGGAAATTTGGCCGCAGTAGCCCACCAGCACGTTCACGCCCACGGCCGCCAGGGCCAGGATGAGAAAGGGGATGAGGATGGCGCGGAACATGTACTCGTCGGCCAGCAGCGGCACGCCGATGAAGGCAAATGCCACCAGGCCCAGCACCGCCCAGCGGTCCTGGGCAATGGGGAAGATCTGTTGATCGGCTTGGTAAGAGGTCTTGAATTGACCGTTCTCGCGGTAAAACATGGGTGTTGTCCTGTCGATTTTGAATAAAAAATGCTTCTAGCGCTTTATGGATATAGGCTTCTAGCTGCGATTTTTATACTCGGTCAATGATTTTCTCGCCGAACAGGCCCTGGGGTCGGAACATCAGGAACACCAGCGCCAGCATGTAGGCAAACCAGATTTCGATGCCGCCACCGATGATGGGCCCCAGGTACACCTCGGACACTTTTTCGCCCACACCGATGATGAGGCCGCCGATGATGGCGCCCGGCACCGAGGTCAGCCCGCCCAGAATGATCACGGGCAAGGCGCGCAGGGCCACGGTGGTGAGGGAGAACTGCACGCCCAGCTTGGAGCCCCAGATCATCCCGGCCACCAGGGCCACGATGCCCGCCACGCACCACACGATCACCCAGATGCGGTTGAGTGGAATGCCGATGGACTGGGCCGCCTGGTGGTCATCGGCCACGGCGCGCAGGGCGCGCCCGGTGGTGGTCTTCTGGAAAAACAGCGTCAGCCCGATCACCAGCGCGGCGGCGATGCCCGCGGCCCACAGGTCTTCCTTGTTGATGAGGATGCCGCCGGGGAACATGCCTTCCAGGATGAAGATGGGGTCCTTGGGCATGCCGATGTTGATCTGGTAGATGTCGCTGCCGAAAATGGTCTGGCCCATGCCATCCAGGAAATACGCAATGCCCAGCGTGGCCATCAGCAGCGTGGCGCCTTCCTGGTTCACCAGGTGGCGCAGCACCAGGCGCTCAATCAGCCAGGCCACGCAGAACATGATGAGCGCGGCCACCACGAACGCCAGGATGTTGGCCACCCACAGGCTGTCGGTGCCCAGCCAGCCCGGAATCCACTCCGAGAACCGGGCCATGGCCAGCGCCGCAAACAGCACCATGGCCCCTTGCGAAAAATTGAACACCCCCGATGCCTTGAAAATCAGCACGAAGCCCAGCGCCACCAGGGAATACAGCATGCCGGCCATGAGGCCGCCAAACAGGGTTTCCAGAAAAAATGCCATTGTGTGTCTCCGCTGCGGTTGGGGCGTTCAGTGGCTGGTGCCGAGGTAGGCACTGATCACTTCTTCGTTGTTGCGTACTTCTTCCGGTGTGCCGTCGCCAATTTTTTTGCCGTAATCCAGCACCACCACGCGGTCGGAGATGTCCATCACCACGCCCATGTCGTGCTCGATCAGCACCACCGTGGTGCCGAACTCGTCGTTGATGTCCAGCACAAAGCGGCACATGTCCTGCTTTTCTTCCACGTTCATGCCAGCCATGGGTTCGTCGAGCAGCAGCACCTGCGGCTCCATGGCCAGGGCTCGGCCCAGGTCCACCCGCTTTTGCAGGCCGTAGGGCAGCTGGCCCACGGGGGTTTTGCGGAAGGCCTGGATTTCCAGGAAGTCGATGATGTGTTCCACCTTCTCGCGGTGTTCCACTTCCTCGCGGGCGGCAGGGCCGATGCGCAGGGCCTGCATCAGCATGTTGCTTTTGATGCGCAGGTTGCGCCCGGTCATGATGTTGTCGATCACGCTCATGCCCTTGAACAGCGCCAGGTTCTGGAAGGTGCGGGCAATGCCCATTTCCGCCACCTGACGGCTGTTCATGTGTTTGAAGGTCTGCCCCCGAAAGCTGATGGAGCCTTGCTGCGGCGTGTACACCCCGTTGATGCAGTTGAGCATGGAGCTTTTGCCCGCGCCGTTGGGGCCGATGATGGCGCGGATCTCATGCTCTTTGACGTTGAAGGAGATGTCGGTCAGCGCTTTCACGCCGCCGAAGCTCAGGCTGATGTTCTTGACGTCCAGGATGACGTCGCCAATTTTTTTCTCTGCCATGGTGTGCGGTCTTTCAGGCGATCGGGGTGAGGCTCAGGCCGCGGCCTTGACGGGGGTGAAGGTCTGCGTGTCGGCCAGCTTGAGCGTGGCGCTCACGCTGCCGGTGCGGCCGTCTTCAAACTTCACCACGGTTTCAATGAACTGCTCGGCCTTGTTGCCGTACAGGGCATCGACGAGCACGCTGTATTTGTCGCCGATGAAGCCACGGCGGACCTTGTTGGTGCGGGTGAGCTCGCCGTCGTCGGCGTCCAGCTCCTTGTGCAGCACCAGGAAGCGGCTGATCTGGCTGCCCGCCAGCAGCGTGTCCTGGGCCAGATCGGCGTTGACCTTTTCAATGCACTCCTTGATGAGTTCGTACACCTCGGGCTTTTGGGCCAGGTCGGTGTAACCCGCGTAGGGCAGGTTGCGGCGCTCGGCCCAGTTGCCCACGGCGTCGAAGTCGATGTTGATCATCACGCACACGCGGTCGCGCTGGTCGCCAAACGCCACCACCTCCTTGATGTGCGAGAAGAACTTGAGCTTGTTCTCCACGTATTTGGGGGCAAACATGGCGCCGTCGTTGGCGCCGCCCTTGATGCGACCCACGTCTTTGACGCGGTCGATGATCTTGAGGTGACCGTGCGCGTCGATGAAGCCGGCATCGCTGGTGTGGTACCAGCCGTCGTCGGTGAGCACCTCGGCCGTGGCCTTGGGGTTCTTGTAGTACTCCTTGAGCAGTCCGGGGGACTTGACCAGCAGCTCGCCGTTGTCGGCCAGCTTGATTTCCACGCCCTCGCAGGGCACGCCCACGGTGTCGGCTCGGGCCTCATGGTCGGGTTGCAGGCACACAAACACCGCCGTTTCGGTGGAGCCGTACAACTGCTTCAGGTTGATGCCAATGCTGCGGTAAAAACTGAACAGGTCGGGGCCAATCGCTTCGCCTGCCGTGTAGGCCACGCGCACCCGCGAGAAGCCCAGCGTGTTGCGCAGCGGGCCATACACCATGACGTTGCCCAGCGCGTACAGCAGGTTGTCCACCAGGCCCACCGACTTGCCGTCCATTTTCTGGGGACCCACCTTGCTGGCCACGCCCATGAAGTAGTGGAACATCTTGCGCTTCAAGGCGCCCGCGTCCTCCATGCGGATCATCACGCTGGTCAGCAGGCCCTCGAACACCCGGGGTGGGGCGAAGTAGTAGGTGGGGCCCACCTCTTTCAGGTCGATGGTCACGGTGGCGGCCGACTCGGGGCAGTTCACCACGTAGCCAGCGGCCAGCCATTGGGCGTAGCTGAAAATGTTCTGGCCGATCCAGGCGGGGGGCAGGTAGGCCAGCACCTCGTCGTCGGGACCCAGCTTGTCAAAGCGGGCGCCCACATCGGCGCGGTTGAGCAGGGTGTGGTGGGTGTGCACCACACCTTTGGGGTTGCCGGTGGTGCCGGATGTGAAGAACATGGCCGCCACGTCGTCGGGCTGGGCCTTTTTGACTTCCGACTCGAAAAACTGGGGGTGTACCTTGGCAAACGCTTGGCCGGACGCCAGCAGTTCGTCCAGTGCCGCCAGGCCTTCCTCGTCGTAGTTGCGCAGGCCACGCAGATCGTCGAAATACACGTGCTGGAGTTGTGGGCACTGCTCGCGGATCTCGAGCATTTTGTCCACCTGCTCCTGGTCCTCCACCACCGCGAAGCGCACCTCGGCGTTGTTGATGGGGAACACGCACTCGTTGGCCACCGCATCCTGGTACAGCGGCACCGGGATGGCGCCCAGCGCCTGGGCGGCCAGCATGGTGGCGTACAAACGGGGCCGGTTGGCACCCACCACCACCATGTGTTCGTGGCGCTTCAGGCCCGCCTGGTGCAGGCCGCAGGCCATGTGGGTCACCAACTCCAGCATGTCTGCCCAAGTGGTGGTTTGCCAGATGCCGTATTCCTTCTCACGCATGGCGGCCGCAGAGGGCCGCTTGGCTGCGTGGTCCAGAAGCAATTGTGGGAACGTGGTCCGCATGACGTCTCCTGATGCGCTTGTTAGTCAGGGCCTGTTGCCGACAAAGGCAAAGACCTGCTTGATTCAACTGAAGCGCATGGTAGGTCTGCATTTGACGTCATGTTGTCAATGCGACGACAATTGGAGGGACAACCCTGCTGGGACTTTCCCTAGGTTTTGGGCTTTTTCACACCACACTGTCGCCATGACGACCATTCATCCCTTGCGCCAGCGTGCGCGCCCGCTCACCCCGGAAGAGTTGCTCGCGGTGCCCTGGTTGTCCGCGCTGACCTTGTCCGAGCGGGACCGCGCCTGTGACGCCCTCATGGTGACGGAGGCGCTGCCCGGTGACACCATTTGCCGCATCGGCAAAGAGGCCAACTTCTGGTTCGGTTTGCTGGACGGCCTGCTCAAAATGAGCAACGACGACTCCCTGGGCCCCATCATCACCTTTGCGGGCGTTGCCCCGGGTGGCTGGTTTGGCGAGGGCACGGTGCTCAAGCGCGAGGTCTACCGCTACAACATCCAGGCCTTGCGCAAAAGCCGCGTGGCGGGCCTGCCGTCCAAAACCTTCCATTGGCTCATTGAGCACTCACTGGGGTTCAACCGCTTTGTCATGCTGCAGCTCAATGAGCGGTTGGGCCAGTTCATTGCCGCCCGTGAGAGCGACCGCCTCAGCGACCCGGAACTGCGGGTGGCCCGCAGCATTGCGTCGCTGGTCAATCCGGTGCTGTATCCCAGCGTGGGAGAGGTGCTGCGCATCACGCAGCAGGAGCTGGCTTACCTGGTGGGTTTGTCGCGCCAGCGCGTGAATGAGGCCCTGGCTTCGCTGCAGGCCCGCGGCATCATCCGCATTGAATACGGTGGCTTGCGCGTGCTCGACCAGGCCGCCCTGCGTGCCAAGGGGCCAGGGGCATGACACTGCTGGGGATGGCACATCTCGGCGGTCCATCACACGGTGTGTGGGCACCTGTGTAAAGTGTCATCACCCGGCCACCCAGCGGTGGCGGAACGGGCGCACCGTGTTTGGCCTGTGCGCCGCCCCCTTGTGTGTTGTTCGCTGGATGCATTGCCCATGACCCATTCCCTGTTGCCCGTTTATCGTGAGCTGAAGGCCCGCTTGTCGGCGCGCACCGTTCTGGCCGTGACAGTGGCCATGGCCGCCGTGGGCTGTGCCCACAGCCCGGCAGAGCCCCTGGGCAGCCCTGCCCGAGAAACGGTGTTGGCCCTCACCGCCGACCACGTGTTGCTGCGCATCAATGCGGGGCAGCCCCAGCGTGTGCTGGCCAGCGTGCCGGTGCGGGGGCTGCCAGCGGGCGAACAGCTGGTGGGCATGGACTTTCGCGTGGCCCGTGGGGTGCTGTATGCCCTGGGTCAGTCGGGCCAGCTCTACACCCTGGATGCCACCACCGGTCAGCTGGCGGCGGTGGGCACTGCTGCCCCCGCGGTGGCCTTGCGCGGCACCCGTTTTGAGCTGGACTTCAACCCGGCCGCCGACCGCCTGCGGGTGGTCAGCGACGCGGGTCAAAACCTGCGCTACCACCCCGACACAGGCGCTGTGGTGGATTTTGACCCGCAGCAGCCAGGTACCCAATCCGATCCGGACCTGACGTTTGCCCAGGGTGACGTCCAGCATGGCCAGCCTCCGCTGGTGCTGGCGGCGGGCTACACCTACAACCATCAGAACGACAAGCTCACGACCAACTTCGCCATCGACGGCCGCCAGGGCACCCTGGTGGTGCAGGGCTCGCGGGAAGGGGTCACTCCCGTGGTGTCGCCCAACCTGGGGGTGTTGCGCACCGTGGGGCCTTTGGGCACGGGGCCACTGGCGGCGGCCACACTGGACATTTCCGATGTCAACAACACCGCGCTGGCGGCGCTGCGCACCGTGGCCGATGGGCGCACACGGCTGTATCGGTTGAACCTGGACACCGGTGTGGCCACCCTGGTGGGCACGGTGGCCGGCGGGCAGCCGCTGCTGGGCATGGCCATCGAACCATGACATCAGCACCAGCACCTTGGCACTGGCGGCAGGTCGCCGCCTTGTGGCTGGGGGTCACGGTCTTTGCCACGTCCTGGGCTGCCGACGTGACGGTGACCGTTCTGGGCCCGGACGGACAGGCCCTGTCCGGTGCGGTGGTGTTCCTCGATTCGCCGCAGGCCAGCCAGGCGGTAAAGCCCCTGACCCAGGCCGAAATGGCCCAGCAAGGCAAGGCTTTCTTGCCCGACGTGCTGGTGGTCACCCGGGGCACAGCCGTGCACTTTCCCAACCGTGACACGGTGCGCCACCACGTGTATTCGTTTTCGCCCGCCAAAAAATTCGAGCTCAAGCTCTACATCGGCACACCCGCCAACCCGGTGGTGTTTGATCAAGCCGGTGTGGCCGTGCTGGGTTGCAACATCCACGACCAGATGGTGGGTTGGGTGATGGTGCTCGACACCCCCCACTTCGCCCAGACCCCAGCCGCTGGCCGGGTGGTGTTGCCCGGTGTGCCCCCTGGCACGTACACCCTGCGCGTGTGGCACCCGCGCCTGCCCGTGGGTTCCCCCGCGCAGGCGCAGCCACTGCCGGTGCCCGCCGCAGGTGCGCAGGCCACCGTGCGCCTAGCCCAGGTGCAACCATGATGGACGGGTTGGCCCGACGCTGGCGGCACCTGGGTCTGGCCGCGCGCATTGTGGGCACCTCGCTGTTGCTGCTGCTGCTGGTTCAACTGGCCGGGTTCGCGGTGGTGCGCTCCACCATCGCCAGCAACGCCCGCACCCAGATTGCCCAGGAATTGGTGGTGGGCGAGCGGGTCTGGCGCCGTGTGTTGGCGCAAAACGCCGACAAGCTGCAGCTGGGTGCCTCCGTGCTGGCCGCCGACTTTGGCTTTCGCGCCGCTGTGTCGTCGGGCGACGTGGAAACCATACGCTCCGCGCTGGACAACCACGGTGCCCGCATCGGTGCCCAGGTGGTGGCCCATTTCAACCCGGCGCTGCAATTGCAAACGGTGGGCGAAGGGGATGGCACGCCGGTGGATGCCGATGTGCTGCAGCGGGTGGCCAGCCAGATGACCGCTTCCGGCGAAGGCAGCCAGATCGCCATGATGGGGCGCACACCCCACCAGTTTGTGCTGGTGCCCCTGCGTGCGCCCCTGGTCATCGGCTGGGTGCTGATGGGTTTCCCCATCGACCAGGCGCTGGCCGACGACGTGTATTCCCTCATCAACGTGCACCTAGCCATCCTGGGTGAGCCCAATGCCAGCCCCATGCCCAGCGGGGGCGTTGCCGACGAGGGCGCGGCGGTCCTGGTGTCCACGCTGCCGGCGACCGAGCTGTCGGCGCTGCGGCCCCAGCAGTGGCGTTCGGGCGAGGTGACGGTGCTGGGCCAATCCATGGTGACCCGAGTCCTGGCGCTGGATGGCAGCCAGAGCCAGGTCCGCGTGGTGTTGTTGCGCTCGGTGGACGAGGTGCTGGCGCCCTTCGTTCGGCTGCAGTGGGTGCTGTTTGTCATCACCGTGGCCGGTCTGTTGCTGTTTGCGCTGGGCAACCGTTGGACGGCC
Source organism: Polaromonas sp. (assembly GCA_013823635.1). Taxonomy (GTDB): domain Bacteria; phylum Pseudomonadota; class Gammaproteobacteria; order Burkholderiales; family Burkholderiaceae_C; genus UBA2334. Next base: position 25,253 of record PNML01000028.1, read on the forward strand.
AGGCGCATCACCCAGCCGCTGTTTTCGCTCACCCGCTCGTCGGCCCAGTTGGAGGCGGGCGACTTTGACACCCCTTTGCCCGAACTGCACCGGGGTGACGAGGTGGGCACACTGGCCCGTGCGTTTGATCACATGCGCCAGAGCGTGGCCCAAAAGCAGGCCGAGGTGCGCCGCCTGGCCTACTGGGACCGCCTGACCGGGCTGCCCAACCGCGAACAGTTTCGCCAGAAGCTGATGCTGGCCATGACCACGGAAGCGGCCGAGTCGGTGCCCGTGTCCGTCATCACCCTGAACCTGGACCGGTTCAAGCACGTGAACGATGTGCTGGGGTACGCCTTTGGCGATGAACTGTTGTGCGCCGTCGCGGATCGCCTGCAGGGCCAGGTCCAGCGTGGGCGCGACACCGTGGCGCGGCTGGGGGGGGACGTGTTTGCCCTCATGCTGTACCGCACCGATGCCGAAGGGGCGCAGCAGCTCACGCAGCGGATTGCCCACGCTTTTGAGGAAGCCCTCACCCTCAGCGGCCAGACCGTGGACGTGAGCGCCAGCATGGGGGTGGCCAGTTGGCCGACCGACGCCGACGCCGCCGACCTGTTGCTGAGCCGCTCCGAAATTGCCATGCACGCCGCCAAGGCCAAGGCCGCCGGCACCCTGATGTATGAGCCCGCACTCGACTCGTCCAGCGCGCAAAACCTGTCGTTGCTGACCGACCTGCGCCACGCCCTGGAGCACGGCGAGCTGCGCCTCTACCTGCAGCCCAAAATCGCCGTGGCCACTGGTCGCGTTGTCGCCGCCGAGGCGCTGGTGCGCTGGCAACACCCCACGCGCGGCTTGGTGCCCCCCATGCAGTTCATTCCGTTTGCCGAGCAGACCGGTTTTGTGCGCCAACTCACGCTGTGGATGTTTGAAGAGGCCGCTCGCCACTGGCAAGGGTTGCAAGGCCCGGGCCAGGCCACGCGCATCGCCGTCAACCTGTCCACGCGCGACCTGCTGGACAACGCGTTCCCCGAGCGGCTGGCCGCGGTGCTGCAGCGCCACCAGGTGCCCACCAGCGGGTTTTGCCTGGAGATCACGGAAAGCGCCATCATGGACGACCCCCTGCGCGCCGAGGCCACCCTCAACCGGCTGGCGGCGCAGGGCTTCAAGCTGTCCATCGACGACTTCGGCACCGGCTACTCCTCGCTGGCCTACCTCAAGCGCCTGCCGGTGAATGAGCTCAAAATCGACAAGTCGTTTGTCATGGGCATGGCCAGTGATACCAACGATGAAAAAATTGTCCGCTCCACCATCGATCTGGCCCACAACCTGGGCCTGAGTGTGGTGGCCGAGGGGGTGGAGGATGCCGCCATACTCACCCGCCTGGCCCACCTGCAGTGTGATGAGGCCCAGGGCTACCACATGAGCAAACCCGTTCCCCTGACCGACTTTGTGGCCAGCTGCGAACGTTGGCACCAACAGCTGGCACATTGATTTCTAATGAAAACGGCCTCCATCGCTTGATGATAAATACTTTCAAGCTATATAAAAATGACTGAACGCAAACCCCTGACCCTGGGCGCCGACCAAAAACGCCTGCGAGAGCAACGTGCCCTGGCGCTGGAGCGGCTGGCGACCCCCACCCCGCCGCCCGACGCACCACCCACGCCTTCCACGCCTTCCCGCGACAAGCGTGCGCCGTCAGTGGGCGAGCGCCCGTCGCCCCCCCGCATGCAGCGCCAACCCCCGGACGCACGGCCTCCCCGCGCCTGGCAGGTGGGTGCTGGCAGCCCGCGTCCGACCGCCGCCCAGCCACCCGCGGGCCAACCACCCGCCTCACCCCTGGGGGGACGGGTGTTGCGCAGCGATGCCCCTGGGTCAGGCCCCGTGCGGGTGTCGGCCAGTGCCGTGGCGTCCGCTGCCGAAGGCACCCGCCTGAACAAGCGCATGGCCGAGCTGGGCATTTGCTCGCGCCGCGAGGGCGACGCCTGGATAGACAAAGGCTGGGTCACCGTGAACGGTGAGGTGGCCGTGATGGGCATGGTGGTGCAGGCCACCGACCGCATCGAGGTGTCCGAAGCGGCCAAGGGGCAGCAAAAGCACCTGGTCACCATTTTGCTGAACAAGCCCATGGGCTTTGTGTCGGGCCAGGCCGAAGACGGGCACCAGCCCGCCATCAGCCTCATCAACCCCCGCAGCCACTGGCCCGAAGACGGCTCGCGCATCCGCTTTGCCAACCACCAGTTGCAGGGCCTGGCCCCGGCGGGGCGGCTGGACATTGACTCGGTGGGTCTGCTGGTGCTCACGCAAGACGGCCGCGTGGCCCGCCAGCTCATTGGCGAAGACTCCGAGGTGGACAAGGAATACCTGGTGCGCGTGACCTACGCCACGCCCGACGGCGACGTGGCCACCGACGTGCAAGCGGCCTTTCCCGCCGAGCGCCTGGCCCTGCTGCGCCATGGCCTGAGCCTGGACGGCGAGCCGCTCAAGCCCGCCCAGGTGGACTGGCAAAACCCCGAGCAGCTGCGCTTTGTGCTCAATCAGGGCAAGAAGCGGCAAATCCGCCGCATGTGCGAGCAAGTCGGGTTGAAGGTGGTGGGACTCAAGCGCATCCGCATGGGCCGCGTCACGCTGGGCAACCTGCCCGTGGGTCAGTGGCGCTACCTGGGCGCCCACGAACGGTTCTGAGGCCCTGGCCGCGCGAAAGCCTCCGCCCTCAAGGCGGGGCGGCGGCAGGCCCGGTGTCTGACGACAGCCAGGCCAGCAACTGTTGGGCCACGGTGGCACTGCTGAGCAGCGCCAGGTGGCCGGTGCGGTAGACCACCCGCTGGTGCCCACGCGGCAGTCGCAGGTGGTGGCGCGGGTCATCGTGCGCGCCCAGGGCGCTGTTCAGCGGCACCAGCCCATCACCGGTCAGGCGGTCGGCCAGCAGGCTGCGCTGCCCGGCCAGCGTGGCGGCCACGGCGTAACAGTTCACCCCATCGGGCAGGGGCAGGGGCACACGGGTGTCGCTCATGCGCCCCAGTGCGCGGGGCTGGCGGGCCTGGGCTTGCCAGTCGTCGGGCAGCACATGGCCGTGCCGCAGGTCGGTGATGCCCGCGCTGCGCACCTGACCCAGGCGCACAAACGGCGCCGTGAAGCGTGACGCGCCCAGCAGCAGGTCCACCCCATGCCCGGCCCGTTCCAGCGGGGAACCGTGGTGGGGGGTGCCCAGAAACACCAGGTCTTTCAGGCGTTGTGGCCAGGTGTGACCCGCGCGCGTGCCCGCCGCATGGGCGCTGCGCGCCACCAATCCCCCCATGCTGTGGGTGAGCAGGCTCAGGCGGGTCAGGGGCACGGGCCAACTGGTCACCAGCCGCTCCAGGCAGTCGGCCAACTGGGCGCCGTTGTCGGAAATGTGCAGGCCCGTGTTGTAGCGCAGGTTCAGCCGGGTGCAGCCCAGCGCGTCGGCCAGCCAGGCCCCGTGGTCGTGGCCTTGCCGGCACCACTGCCCATCGGTCATGCACAGGCCGTGGATGGTCAGCAGCACGTGTGGCGTGGGCGCGTTGCCGGGCGGCGGGGGTTGCCCGGGCTGCCAGGGTTGGCCGTTGATGCGAAAGCCCATGTCCAGTGCCAGGCTGCTGTGCTGGGCCTGCAGCCGGTCGCCCAGTACCCCGTTCAGGGCGGCCAGCACCTGGGTGCGCTCGGCGCTGTCGGTGTCGGGCGCGTCGGGGTTGGACAGCCAGGGCACCACCGTTGCCAGGGCGCCGTCCAGGCCCTGACCCACCAACCCCGTGATGCCGCGGACACCCCGGTACACCAGCCCCGTCAGGCCAGCGGTGCGCCCGCCTGGGTGGCGCGTGGCACCCAGGCTGCGCAGCACCGAGTGGTGCACACCTTCGGTCACGTCCACCAGCCCCAGGGTGGCCTGCGTGGCCAACTGGGCAATCGCGCGCAGGTCCGTGGGTTTGAGGTGCGTTTTGGCCAGGCGCAGGGGCGCCAGTTGGGGGGTGGTGCGGGGGCGTGTCATGTGGGCGAGGGGTCCTGCGTGGGTGGCAGGGCGGCCACCGTGCGGTTGCGCCCCCTTGCTTTGGCTTGGTAGGTGGCAGTGTCCGCCATGTGCACCAGACTGTCCAGCGCCAGGGTGTCCCGTTCGTGCACCACCGTGACCGCACCAATGCTCACCGTGAGGGGCTGTGGCCGTTGGCCTGGAAAGATGCGGGCCACCGCCGCGTGGATGTTGTCGGCCACCCGTGCGGCGACCACGGCGTCCGCGTCTGGCAGAAAAATGACAAATTCCTCACCACCATGCCGGATCACCAGGTCGCTGCGCCGCACACTGTCCTGCAGGGCGTGGGCCAGCTGGACCAGTACGCGGTCGCCTTCGTCGTGTCCCCACTGGTCATTGATGAGCTTGAAATGGTCGGCATCCACCAGCAGCAGCGACACGGTTGCGGATCCCTGGTGGCCAGCTGCACGGTCTGGTGGCGCCGGTGACCACCGGGCAAATTGATGCTCCAGCATGCGGCGGTTGCCCAGGCCGGTCAACGGGTCGGTCTGGCTCAACAGGTTGAGCGCCCGGTTGCTGGCTTCCACGGCCTGGGCCTGCGCCCGCAGCTGGGCCTGGGCATCCAGCAGTTCACGGTTGGCCTGGCTCAGGTTCAGGGCCAGGGCTTGTGCCGCGGCTCGGGCACCGATGAGCTCTGCCTCAAATTGGCTGCGGCCAGGGGCGATGAAAAACACCCAGATGCAGCAGGATTGACCCTCGCAAGCCGTGACACGGGCATTGACCATGGCGGGCAACGTCTGGCCCTGCGGATCACGCAATTTGATGTGAATTTCCCGGACGGCGCCTGTTTGGAACAGGGTGGGCCAGACGTGAGTTTGCAAAAACACCCGACTGGCGGGTGGCAGAAAACACTCCATGGGCTGTCCCTGCCAGTGGGTCTCCGCCCCCAGCAGCGTGGTCACCATTTCCAGCGAAGCATCCTCCATGTGGCCCTGCAGGTCGGTCACCAGCACAGCGCAGGGCAGGATCGGGAGAATGTCCATGGTCAACGGTTGGGGCGCGCAGTGGGCATCAGGCGATGGGCCTGGCCAAGTGCGCTTGCAGGGCATCAATCACCAGCTGGGGGTGGCTCATGTGTGCGCAGTGGCCGCGCACGTCCAGCACCTTCAGCGTGCTTTGGGGCAGGTGTTGGTGCAGGTGGTCGCCCACCGAAGTGGGGGCCAGGGCGTCGTGGCGGTGCTGCAGGATCAGGCAATGGGTGGGCACCTTCGGCAGGTCGGCCCGGTTGTCGGCAAAAAAGGTGGCTTCGGCAAACACCCGGGCCAGGACGGGGTCGGTCGAACAGAAGCTGTCGGACAGCTCGGCGGTGACGGCACCTCTGGCATCCTCGCCCGCGACCACCGGCGCCAGGTAATGGGCCCAGCCCATGTAGTTCTGGTCCATCAACGACAGCAGGTCTTGCAGGTCCTGGTGTTCAAAGCCCCCCGTGTAACCTGGGGGGTCGTTGAGAAAACAGGGGGACGGCCCGATCATGACCAGCGACCCGAACAGCGCAGGTCTCTGGATGGCGGCCAGCATGCCTATGCTGCAGCTGACCGAATGGGCCACCAGGGTCACACCCCGTTTCAGGTCCAGGGCATCGCACACGTCCAGCAGGTCCTGGGCGTAGCCGTGGAGTTGGCCGTAACGTTTGGCGCTGAACGCAGTGGGGTCAGATTGCCCGCTGCCCACGTAGTCAAACAGCACCTGGCGGTGTGTGGCGGCAAAAGCGGGGGTGATGCGGTCCCACATGTGCTGGTTGCAACCAAAGCCGTGGGCGTACACCAACGCCGGCCCGGTTTGGCCCAGGACTTGCACATGGTTGCGAAGCAGCACATTGGTCATGGACTGATTTTGGTCGCCAAACGGAAGCGCTGGTTTTCCGGGGGCTTTTGACCGCAGTGGCCGTCCTCTGCGGGCCCCCACGCCATTTTCCCGGGCTGGGACGATTGGGTCTTGAAATCGCCAGGCCCGCCGCCATGTGAGGGTCTGATTTTTCCCCTTCCTCTTTTTGGCAACACCGATCATGAGCAAACAAACCCTGTCCTTTCAGGCCGAAGTGGCCCAACTGCTGCACCTGGTCACCCACTCGCTGTATTCCAACAAAGAAATTTTCATGCGTGAGCTGGTGTCCAACGCGTCTGACGCGTGCGACAAACTGCGCTTTGAAGCACTGAACAACGCGGCCCTGTACGAAGACGCGCCCACCCTGGAACTGCGCGTGGCCTTCGACAAAGAAGCCAAAACCATCACCATCACCGACAACGGCATTGGCATGAGCGCGCAGGAGGCCATTGACCACCTCGGCACCATCGCCAAGAGCGGCACCAAGGAATTCATGAGCCGCATGAGCGGCGACCAGAAAAAAGACGCGCAGCTCATCGGCCAGTTTGGCGTGGGCTTTTACAGCGGCTTCATCGTGGCCGACAAAATCACCGTCGAAAGCCGCCGTGCGGGCCTGCCCGCTGCCGAGGGCGTGCGCTGGATCAGCGGTGGCACCGGCGACTTCGAGGTGGAGACCATTGAGCGCGCCGCCCGCGGCACCAGCGTCATCCTGCACCTGCGCGACGATGCCTCCGAGTACCTCAGCCGCTGGAAGCTCAAGTCCATCATCGGCAAGTACTCCGACCACATCAGCCTGCCCATCCTCATGCAGAAAGAGGAGTGGGACCAGGAAAAGAGCGAGTACGTGCAGAAGGAAGAGTGGGAAGCCGTCAACTCCGCCAGCGCCCTGTGGACCCGCGCCAAAAAAGACATCACGCAAGAGCAGTACGACGACTTTTACAAAAACATCAGCTACGACCAGGCTGCCCCCCTGGCCCACAGCCACAACCGCGTGGAAGGCAGCACCGAGTACACCCAGCTGCTCTACATCCCCAGCAAAGCCCCGCACGACCTGTGGAACCGCGACAAAAAGGCCGGCATCAAGCTGTACGTCAAGCGCGTGTTCATCATGGACGATGCCGAGGCCCTCATGCCCAGCTACCTGCGCTGGGTCAAGGGTGTGGTGGACTCGGCCGACCTGCCGCTGAACGTGAGCCGCGAGCTGCTGCAAGAGAGCCGCGACGTGAAAGCCATCCGCGAGGGCAACACCCGCCGCGTGCTGGCCATGCTGGAAGACATGGCCAAAAAGGACAAGCTGCCCACGGCTGAAGGCGCTGACGGCGTGACCGATGTGCTGAGTGCCGAAGAAAAGGCCGAGGCCGAAAAAGAAGCGGGCAAGTACACCGCCTTCTACGCCGAGTTCGGCAGCGTGCTGAAAGAAGGCCTGGGCGAAGACTTCGCCAACAAAGACAAAATTGCCAAGCTGCTGCGCTTTGCCTCCAGCACCGCCGAGGGCGTGAGCGTGAGCTTTGCCGACTACAAGGCGCGCATGAAAGAAGGCCAGGAGGCCATCTACTACATCACCGCCGACACCGTGGCCGCCGCCAAGAACAGCCCACAGCTGGAAGTGTTCAAGAAAAAAGGCATTGAAGTCCTGCTGATGACCGACCGCGTGGACGAGTGGGCGCTGTCCTTCCTGCACGAGTTCGACGGCACGCCGCTGCAAAGCGTGGCCAAAGGTGCGGTGGACCTGGGCAAGCTGCAAGACGAAGAAGAGAAAAAGGCCGCCGAAGCCGCTGCCGAAACTTTCAAGCCCGTGCTGGAGAAGCTCAAGACGGCGCTGGCCGACAAGGCCAAAGACGTGCGCGTGACCACCCGCCTGGTCGATTCCCCCGCCTGCCTGGTGGTGGAAGACCACGACGTGTCCAACCAGTTGGCCCGCATGCTGAAGGCTGCAGGGCAGAAAGCACCCGACACCAAGCCCACGCTGGAAGTGAACGCCGAGCACGCGCTGGTGAAAAAGCTGGAAGGCTCGGCCCACTTCGACGACTTGGCCCACATCCTGTTTGACCAGGCCCTGCTGGCCGAGGGTGGTTTGCCGGAAGACCCTGCTGCTTACGTCAAGCGGGTGAATGCACTCCTGGTGTGACGGATGGCACCCCTACCGATGAAGGTGGGGGTGATCGTATTGCCTCTGAGTTATTTCAAGGCTAAAAGTGGCTTGATCGTTTTCTACGTTTGAGAACACTGCTCCCAAAAAAAGGCCCGTCTGCATTAAGCAGACGGGCCTTTTGATTGGGGAAATGGCTCAGCGCTTTTCGATCTGGCTCACATCGCGCACCGCACCTTTGGCGGCGCTGGTGCTCATGGCGGCGTAGGCGCGCAGGGCGGGGGACACCACGCGGTCGCGGTTCACGGGCTTCCACGCGGCCTTGCCCTTGGCGTCCATGGCGGCGCGGCGCGCGGCCAGCGCCTCGTCGCTGATGCGCAGGCTGATGCTGCGGTTGGGGATGTCGATGTCGATGGTGTCGCCTTCTTCCACCAGCCCAATGGCCCCGCCTTCGGCCGCTTCGGGCGACGCATGGCCAATGGACAGGCCAGACGTACCGCCCGAAAAGCGGCCATCGGTCAGCAGCGCGCAGGCTTTGCCCAGGCCCTTGGACTTGAGGTAGGACGTGGGGTAGAGCATTTCCTGCATGCCGGGGCCGCCGCGTGGGCCTTCGTAGCGGATGACGACCACATCGCCAGCGACGATCTGGTCGGCCAGGATGCCGGCCACGGCGTCGTCCTGGCTTTCAAAAATGCGGGCGCGGCCGCTGAACTTGAGGATGCTGTCGTCCACCCCGGCGGTTTTGACGATGCAGCCATCGAGCGCGATGTTGCCGTACAGCACGGCCAGGCCACCGTCTTGCGAGTAGGCGTGGGCCTTGTCGCGGATGCAGCCTTCGGCGCGGTCGGTGTCCAGCGTGGGCCACAGCTTGGACTGGCTGAACGCAATGGTGGTGGCGATGCCGCCGGGC
>PNML01000029.1 GCA_013823635.1 Polaromonas sp.
GACTACACCGGCAAGGGCCTGTCGGGTGGCCGCGTGGTGGTGCGCCCCAGCCTGGACTTCCGCGGGGTGGCCCACCAGAACATCATCGTGGGCAACACCGTCATGTACGGTGCCACCACGGGTGAGGCGTTTTTCGCCGGTGTGGGCGGTGAGCGCTTCGCGGTGCGCCTCTCGGGTGCCACGGCGGTGGTCGAGGGCACGGGTGACCACGGTTGTGAGTACATGACCGGTGGCACCGTGGCCGTGCTGGGCAAAACCGGGCGCAACTTCGCGGCCGGCATGAGCGGTGGCGTGGCCTACGTGTACGACGAGGACGGCAAGTTCGCCCAGCGCTGCAACACGGCCATGGTCAGCCTGGACAAGGTGCTGACCAGCGCCGAGCAGGAGGCCAGCGTGCCCCGTGCCGTGTGGCACCGCGACCAGACCGACGAAGCCCAGCTCAAAAAGCTGCTGGAAGACCACCTGCGCTGGACGGGCAGCCGCCGCGCCCGCGAACTGCTGGACGACTGGGCCACCAGCCGCGCCAAGTTCATCAAGGTGTTCCCCAACGAGTACAAGCGTGCTTTGGGCGAGATTTCTGCAAAAAAAGAGGCTGCAGCGCAATTGGATAAAGCCAAGTCTGCTACCAAATCAGATGCCGTTCCTGCGCGCTGATGCGGCGGTTCGCTTTCATTTGAAGACGCACAGTCAAAGGATTTGAATCATGGGAAAAGTCACTGGCTTCATGGAATACGAGCGCATCGAGGAGGGCTACAAGCCCGTTGCCGAGCGCGTGAAGCACTACAAAGAGTTCGTGATCGGCTTGACCGACGCGCAGGCCAAGGTGCAGGGTGCCCGTTGCATGGACTGCGGCACGCCGTTTTGCAACAACGGCTGCCCGGTCAACAACGTCATTCCGGACTTCAACGACCTGGTCTATCAGGGCGACTGGCAGAACGCCCTCACGGTGCTGCACAGCACCAACAACTTCCCCGAGTTCACCGGCCGCATCTGCCCCGCACCCTGCGAGGCCGCATGTGTGGTGAACTTCAACGGCGATGCGGTGGGCATCAAGTCCATTGAGCACGCCATCATCGACAAGGGGTGGGCAGAAGGTTGGGTGCAACCCCAGCCGGCCGCCCACCACACCGGCAAGTCGGTGGCGGTGGTGGGTGCCGGACCAGCAGGTCTGGCCGCCGCCCAGCAACTGGCCCGTGCCGGTCACGCGGTGACGGTGTTCGAGAAGAACGACCGCGTCGGTGGCCTGCTGCGCTACGGCATCCCCGACTTCAAAATGGAAAAGACCCACATTGACCGCCGCGTCAAGCAGATGGAGGCCGAAGGCGTGGTGTTCCGCACCGGCGTGATGGTGGGCGAGTTGCCCAAGGACGGCCCCGCCAGCAAGGTCACCAACTGGGCCAAGGACAGCATCAGCCCCGAGCAGCTGAAAAAAGAGTTCGACGCCGTGCTGCTCACCGGTGGCTCCGAACAGAGCCGCGACCTGCCCGTGCCCGGTCGTGAGCTGGACGGCATCCACTTCGCCATGGAGTTTTTGCCCCAGCAGAACAAGGTCAATGCGGGCGACAAGCTCAAAGGCCAGCTGCGCGCCGATGGCAAGCACGTCATCGTCATTGGTGGCGGTGACACGGGCTCCGACTGCGTGGGCACCAGCAACCGCCATGGCGCGGCCAGCGTGACGCAGTTCGAGGTCATGCCTCAGCCGCCTGAGAAAGAAAACAAGCCCCTGGTCTGGCCCTACTGGCCCATGAAGCTGCGCACCAGCTCCAGCCACGACGAAGGCTGCGTGCGCGAGTTCGCCATTTCCACCAAGGCCTTCATTCCCGGCACCGGCAAGGACGCGGGCAAGGTCAAGGGCCTGACGACGGTGCACGTCGAGTTCAAAGACGGCAAGCTGGTCGAAATCCCCGGCACCGAAAAGGAATACAAGGCCGACCTGGTGCTGCTGGCCATGGGCTTCACCAACCCCGTGGCGACGGTGCTGGAAGCCTTTGGCGTGGACAAGGACGCGCGCGGCAATGCCAAGGCGCACACCGAGTTCGACGGCGGTTATGCCACCAACGTGCCCAAGGTGTTTGCCGCCGGTGACATCCGCCGGGGCCAGAGCCTGGTGGTGTGGGCCATCCGCGAAGGCCGTCAGGCCGCCCGTGCGGTGGACGAGTTCCTGATGGGCTTTACCGACCTGCCGCGCTGATGCGCCAGCGCCCGTGGGCCTGGCGGCCCACTGGCGCAGCAAGGTCTGGTCGGGTGCGGCGTTTCACTTCGTTACCTGGTCAAAAACCGCAGGCCTGCGTGGTCGGGGTAAACCCTTTATCATTGCCAGCTGACCGAATCGCCGACCCGATAGCCTGATCTGGTCGGCGTTTTGTTTGGTGCGCCAACCCCCTCCATGACCTTGCCCCACTCCTCCACCCTCATCCAGTTTGACGATGTGACCTTTGCCTACCCCGGTGCGGTGGCGGATCGGGTCATTCTGGACGGCATGTCCTTCGCCATTCCCCGTGGCAAGGTCACGGCGTTGATGGGCGCTTCCGGTGGTGGCAAAACCACGGTGCTGCGCCTGATCGGCGGCCAGCAGGTGGCCAACGCCGGGCGGGTGCTGTTCGACGGGGATGACGTGGGGCGCATGGGGCGCGATGCACTGCATGCGGCGCGTCGGCGCATGGGCATGCTGTTTCAGTTCGGGGCGCTGTTTACCGACCTGAGCGTGTTCGACAACGTGGCGTTTCCGCTGCGCGAGCACAGCCGCCTGGGGGAGGCGCTGATCCGCGACATCGTGCTCATGAAGCTCAACGCCGTGGGCCTGCGCGGCGCGCGCGACCTGATGCCCAGCGAAATCTCCGGCGGCATGGCCCGGCGTGTGGCGCTGGCCCGCGCCATCGCCCTGGACCCGGAGCTCATCATGTACGACGAGCCCTTTGCGGGTCTGGACCCCATTTCCCTGGGCACGGCGGCCCAGCTCATTCGCCGCCTGAACGACGCGCTGGGCATGACCAGTGTCATCGTGTCGCACGACCTGGAAGAAACCTTCCGCATCGCGGACCAGGTCATCATCCTGGCCAATGGGCGCATCGCGGCGCAGGGCACGCCCGACGAGGTGCGCCACTCCACCGATCCGCTGGTGCAGCAGTTTGTGCTGGCCCAGGCCGAGGGGCCGGTGCACTTCCATTACCCAGGCCCCAGCCTCGCGGACGATTTTGGGCCGACCGGGCACGGCGGGGGGGCGTCATGATGGGCTTGGCCGACTTGGGTTTTGCCGTGCGTCGCCAGCTGGGCCACCTGGGCGAAGCGGCCCTGCTGTTTGTGCGCCTGGTGCAGCTGAGCGGTCCGGCCCTGGTGCGCTTCGGGCTGGTGCGCGACCAGATCTTTTTCCTGGGCAACCTGTCGCTGGCCATCATCGGTGTGTCGGGGCTGTTTGTGGGTTTTGTGCTGGGCTTGCAGGGCTACTACACCTTGCAGCGCTACGGTTCGTCCGAGGCCCTGGGCCTGCTGGTGGCCTTGAGCCTGGTGCGCGAACTGGGGCCGGTGGTCACCGCGCTGCTGTTTGCCGGGCGCGCCGGCACGGCGCTGACGGCTGAGATTGGCCTCATGAAGGCCGGTGAACAGCTGGCGGCCATGGAAATGATGGCTGTGGACCCCGTGCGCCGGGTGCTGGCCCCCCGTTTCTGGGGCGGGCTGATTGCCATGCCCCTGCTGGCGGCGGTGTTCAGCGCCGTCGGCATCATGGGCGGCTGGCTGGTGGGCGTGGTCATGATTGGGGTGGACGAAGGTTCATTCTGGAGCCAGATGCAAGGTGGCGTCGATGTGTGGCGGGACGTGGGCAATGGTGTGGTCAAGAGCGCCGTGTTTGGCGTGACCGTGACCTTTGTGGCGTTGTACCAGGGCTACATGGCGCACCCCACGCCCGAGGGGGTGTCCCGCGCGACCACCCGCACGGTGGTCATGGCCTCGTTGCTGGTGCTGGGCCTGGACTTCCTGCTCACCGCCATGATGTTCAGTATTTGATAGCAGACTGTTGTTTTAAATAAAGCGATGGATCATGAAAAAGTCTAAAAACGATGTGTGGGTGGGTCTGTTTGTGGTGCTGGGGGCCGCGGCCTTGCTGTTCCTGGCGCTGAAGTCGGCCAACCTGCTGCACCTGAACTTCCAGGACCACTACCGCGTGGTCGCCCGCTTTGACAACATCGGTGGCCTCAAGCCCCGCGCCGCCGTGAAAAGCGCCGGTGTGGTGGTGGGGCGGGTGGACAGCATCACCTTTGACGGCGTGACCTTCCAGGCCAGCGTGGCGCTGGACATGGAGTCGCGTTTCAAATTCCCCAAAGACAGTTCGCTGAAAATACTCACCAGCGGGTTGCTGGGCGAGCAGTACATTGGCATCGAACCCGGTGGCGACATGGCCAACCTCAAGGGCGGGGACGTGATCACCACCACGCAGTCGGCGGTGGTGCTGGAAAACCTCATCAGCCAGTTCCTGTTCAGCAAGGCGGCGGAACCCGCGCCTGCGGCCGACGGGGCGGATGCCGCACCCGCCGCCACCCGCTGAGCCGTGTCGGCCAGCGCCAACTGCGTCAATACCTGTTACACATTCACCGTCTCCGGAGCCCGTTCATGACCACCCTTTTTCCCCACCCTGGCCCCAAGGGCGGCTGGCGGACACGCGCCGGGTGGCGGGTACTGCCCGCCTTGTTGCTGTGTGTGGTCATGGCCGGTTGCGCCACCAGCCCGGCCCGTGATCCCCGCGACCCGTTTGAATCGTTCAACCGCCAGGTGAACCAGTTCAACGAGGCCGTTGACCAGGCCATCCTCAAGCCGGTGGCCACCACCTATTCGCAGGTGGCACCTGACCCGCTGCGCACCGCCATCAGCAACTTTTTTGGCAACCTGAGCGACATCTGGTCCACGCTGAACACCGCCTTGCAATTGCGGGGCGAGGACACGGCCACCAACTTCATGCGCGTCAACATCAACACGGTGTTCGGCCTGGGTGGCCTGATCGACATCGCCTCCGACGTGGGCCTGTACCGCAACCGTGCGGATTTCGGACAGACCCTGGGTTTCTGGGGAGTTCCCCCCGGCCCCTACATGGTGTTGCCGCTGCTGGGTCCCTCCACCTTGCGCGACACCGTGGGCATGGGGGTGGAGTCGCGCGGCGATCTCATCATGAACCTGGACAACGTGAGCAACCGCAACGGCCTGTACGTGCTCAGGGCCGTGGAAACGCGCGCGGGCTTGCTGCGTGCCGGCGCGGTCCTGGACGAGGCCGCGCTGGACAAATACAGCTTTGCCCGCGAGGTGTTTCTCCAACGCCGCCAGAATGTGATCGACGAGCAGCGCCACCGCGAGGACGAATGACCCCCCACCCGATGGAAAGGACACCCCCCATGAACCGACGACACCTCCACCGCCAGCTGCTGGCCCTCGCCCTGACCGCTCCTGCCCTGGCCCTGCAGCCGCTGTGGGCGGTGGCCGCTGCCCCCGAGACCGCCGACGCCTTCATCCAGCGCGTCACCACCACGGCCATGGACGCTGTCCGCGCCGACCCGGCCATTCAGGCAGGCGATGCCCAGAAGGTGTCCGCGCTGGTGGATGGGCTCATCATGCCCAACGTCAACTTTGCGCGCATGACCGCTTCGGCCGTGGGCCGCTACTGGCGCCAGGCCACGCCGCAGCAACAGCAACAGCTGCAGGACGAGTTCAAAACCCTGCTGGTGCGCACCTACTCCGGCGCGCTGGCCCAGGTCAAAGACCAGACGCTGACGTTCCGACCGCTGCGGGCCGCGCCAGACGCCACGGATGTGGTGGTGCGCAGTGACCTGCGAGGCCGTGGCGAGCCCATCCAGTTGGACTACCGGGTTGAAAAAACCGCCGTTGGCTGGAAAATTTACGACCTGAACGTGATGGGCATCTGGCTGGTGGAAACCTACCGCACCCAGTTTGCCCAGGAAATCAGTGCCAGGGGCATTGATGGCCTGATTTCCGCGCTGGTGCGCCGCAACCAGAGCAACGCGACCGCCCAGCGCGCTGGCTGATGACGCCCACACACGCCATGCTGCGCCTGCCCGCCGAACTGACCCACGCACAGGCCGATGCCTGCCTGGCGGAGTGGTTGTTGCAGTTGCCCATGGGCACAGGCCCGGTGGTGGTGGATGGCAGTGACCTGCGGCAGTTCGACTCCACGGCGCTGGCGCTGATGCTGGAGCTGCGCCGTCACCTGCTCGGGCGCGGTCAGGCGCTGAAGCTGGAGGCCATTCCCCCGCGTCTGGGTGAGTTGGCAACCCTGTACGGTGTGGACGAACTGCTCGCCACTTAAAATGGCGGGCTCATGTCCGCATCAGCACCTTCTTCCCGGTCCACCACGGGCCCGGCCATCGCTTTTCGCGACGTGGTCAAGACCTACGACACACCCAAAGGCCCGTTCCGGGCGTTGGGGGGCGTCAGCTTCGATGTGGAGCAGGGCGAAATTTTCGGCCTGCTCGGCCCCAACGGCGCGGGCAAAACCACCCTCATCAGCATCCTGGCGGGCCTGTCCCGCGCCACCAGTGGCCACGCCAGCGTGCTGGGCCACGATGTGGTGGCCGACTACGGACAGGCCCGCCGCGCCCTGGGTGTGGTGCCGCAAGAGCTGGTTTTCGATCCCTTCTTCAGCCTGCGCGAGGCCTTGCGCATCCAGTCGGGCTACTTTGGCATCAAGAACAATGGCGACTGGATCGACGACCTGCTGCACAGCCTGGGGCTGGCCGACAAGGCCAATGCCAACATGCGCCAGCTGTCGGGCGGCATGAAACGCCGCGTCATGGTGGCCCAGGCGCTGGTGCACAAGCCCAAGGTCATCGTGCTGGACGAGCCCACCGCCGGCGTGGATGTGGAGCTGCGCCAGACCTTGTGGCAGTTTGTCTCACGCCTCAACCGCGAGGGCAGCACCGTGTTGCTCACCACGCATTACCTGGAAGAGGCCGAGGCCCTGTGTGGCCGCATCGCCATGATCAAGCGCGGCCAGGTGGTGGCACTGGAAAAAACCTCCACCCTGCTCAGCCGCGCCTCATCCAACGTGTTGCGCTTCAAAACCGACGGCCACCTGCCGCCCGAACTGATGGCCAACGCCAGGGTGACAGGCCGAGTCGTGCAGTTGCCGGCCCACAACGCGCTGGAGGTGGAGCAGATCCTGGCCGCTGTGCGCCAGGCGGGCGCGGCGGTGGACGACATTGAAATCCGCAAAGCCGACCTGGAAGACGTGTTTCTGGACGTGATGGCAGAGGCCAGCGCCCCAATCTCTGAGGGGCGTTCCACATGACCGGCTGGCAGACCCTGTACTACAAAGAGGTGCTGCGTTTCTGGAAGGTCAGCTTCCAGACCGTGGCGGCGCCCGTGCTGACCGCCGTGCTCTACATGATGATTTTTGGCCACGTGCTGGAAGACCACGTCAAGGTCTACGGCACGGTCAGCTACACCGCCTTCCTGGTGCCAGGCCTGGTGATGATGAGCGTGTTGCAAAACGCCTTCGCCAACAGCTCGTCTTCGCTCATCCAGAGCAAGATCATGGGCAACCTCGTGTTCGTGCTGCTCACGCCCATGTCGCACTGGGCCTGGTTTGTGGCCTATGTGGCGTCGTCGGTCACGCGGGGGCTGGTGGTGGGGTTGGGTGTGTTGCTGGTCACGCTGTGGTTTGGCCAGCCGGGTATGGTGTCGCCCCTGTGGGTGGTGGTGTTTGCGCTGCTGGGCGCGGCCATGCTGGGCGCGCTCGGTCTGGTCGCTGGCCTGTGGGCCGAGAAGTTTGACCAGTTGGCGGGCTTCCAGAACTTCATCATCATGCCCATGACCTTTTTGTCGGGTGTGTTTTACTCCATCCATTCACTGCCGCCGTTTTGGCAGACCGTCAGCCACCTGAACCCGTTTTTCTACATGATCGACGGGTTCCGGTACGGCTTCTTTGGTGTCAGCGATGTCTCGCCCTGGCTCAGCTTGGGGGTGGTGGCGGTGGCCTTTGTGCTGGTCAGCACCGTGGCCATACAGCTGCTGCGCACCGGCTACAAAATCCGACATTGACGCGCCTGTTCACCGTGGCCGGGGGCATTGCCCCCGACGAGCGGGCCGACCGCCCCGTTGCCCTGACCCCGTTTTCCTTTTTTTCACCCACCCACCATGACCCCTCAGGAACTTCAAACCATCATCGCCAGCGGACTGGCCTGTGAACACCTGGAAGTCAGCGGCGATGGCCGCCACTGGTCGGCCGTGATCGTGTCCCCGGCTTTCGAGGGCAAACGCCTGATTGCACGCCACCAGCAGGTGTACGCCACCCTGGGCGAGCGCATCCGCACCGACGAGGTGCACGCGCTGTCCATGAAAACCCTCACGCCCGCCGAGTGGGCCGCCCAACAGGCACGCTGAGCACCGCCACCATGGACAAACTGCTGATCACCGGTGGCCGTCGCCTGAACGGCGAGGTCAACATTTCCGGTGCCAAGAACGCGGCGCTGCCCGAGCTGTGTGCCGCCCTGCTGACCGCCGAGCCGGTGGTGCTGCACAACGTGCCCCACCTGCACGACGTGCTCACCATGAAAAAGCTGGTGACCCACATGGGGGCTCGGGCCGAGCGCATGCCCGACGACGCCGTTCACCTGCAAGCCCCGGACGACCTGAACCCGGAAGCACCCTACGAACTGGTGAAAACCATGCGCGCCGCCATCCTGGCGCTGGGGCCGCTGCTGGCGCGCTTTGGCCGTGCCCGCGTGTCCTTGCCCGGCGGCTGCGCCATTGGCTCGCGCCCGGTGGACCAGCACATCAAGGGCCTGGTGGCCATGGGCGCGGTGATTCGGGTGGAGCACGGCTACATCGAAGCCTCGTTGCCACCCGGGCAGGCCCGGCTCAAGGGTGCTCGCATTTCCACCGACATGGTCACCGTCACCGGCACAGAAAACTTCCTCATGGCCGCCGCGTTGGCCGACGGGGAAACGGTGCTGGAGAACGCCGCGCAGGAGCCCGAAATCACCGATCTGGCGAACATGCTGATTGCCATGGGGGCCCACATCGAAGGCCACGGCAGCAGCAAAATCCGCATCCAGGGTGTGCCAAGGCTGCATGGCTGCCAGCACCGGGTGGTGGCCGACCGCATCGAGGCGGGCACCTTCCTGTGTGCCGTGGCCGCCACCGGCGGCGAGGCACTGCTGCGACACGCCCGCGCCGACCACCTGGAGGCCGTCATCGACAAACTGCGCGACGCGGGTGTCTCCGTGACGCGTGAGGCCGGGGGGGTGCGGGTGGTGTCGCCCGGTGCGGCCCAGCTCAAGGCGCAAACCTTCCGCACGCACGAGTACCCCGGCTTCCCCACCGACATGCAGGCGCAGTTCATGGCGCTGAACGTGGTGGCGCAGGGCACCTCCAACGTCACCGAAACCATTTTCGAGAACCGCTTCATGCACGTGCAGGAGATGCAGCGCCTGGGCGCCCGCATCCACGTCGAGGGCAAGGTGGCCACCATCGAAGGTGTGCCGTCCCTGAGTGGTGCCACCGTCATGGCCACCGATTTGCGCGCCTCGGCCAGCCTGGTCATTGCCGGTCTGGTGGCCGAGGGCGACACCCTGGTGGACCGCATCTACCACCTCGACCGGGGCTACGACCGCATGGAGTCCAAGCTCAGCGCGCTGGGTGCCCACATTCACCGCGTCAGCTGACCCGCTGGTCCGCCACCTGACACCCCCCCGATACCCGCTGGAGCCCCACCTTGATCACGCTGGCCCTGTCCAAAGGACGCATTTTTGAAGAAACCCTGCCGCTGCTGTCGGCTGCGGGCATCGAGGTCCTGGAAGACCCCGACAAATCGCGCAAGCTCATCCTGCCCACCAACCGGCCCGATGTGCAGGTGGTGCTGGTGCGCGCGTCCGACGTGCCCACCTACGTGGAGTACGGCGGCGCCGACATGGGCGTGTGCGGCAAGGACACCCTCATCGAGCACCAGGCCGAGTGGGGCAGCCAGGGCCTGTACCAGCCGCTGGACCTGAAAATTGCCAAATGCCGCATGAGCGTGGCGGTCCGGGCCGATTTTGATTACGCCAATGCCGTGCGCCAGGGGGCGCGCCTGGCGGTGGCCACCAAGTACACCGCCATTGCCCGCGAGTTTTTTGCGGCCAAAGGCGTGCACGTGGACCTGATCAAGCTCTACGGCAGCATGGAGCTGGCGCCGCTCACGGGCTTGGCCGACGCCATCGTGGACCTGGTGTCCACAGGCAACACACTCAAGGCCAACCATTTGGTGGAGGTGGAGCACATCATGGACATCAGCTCGCGCCTGGTGGTGAACCAGGCCGTGCTCAAGGTCAAGCAGCAGGCACTGCGCCCCATCATCGACGCCTTTGCACGGGCAGCGGGTTGAATAAAATGGAAGTTAAACCTCTATATCTATCAAGCGATGAGGCCGATTTTGATTCAAAATTCAAGCGGCGCTTGCACTGGTCGGCCGACACCGATGCCGGCATCGAAAGCCGGGTGGCCGACATCCTGGCCGATGTGCGCCAGCGCGGCGATGCCGCAGTGCTGGAGTACACGGCCCGCTTTGACGGGTTGACGGCCGCCACCGTGGCCGATCTGGAGCTGACGCAGGCCGAACTGAAGGCCGCGTTTGACGGCATTCCGGCCGCACAGCGCCTGGCGCTGGAGAACGCCGCTCGGCGTGTGCGCAGCTACCACGAGGCGCAAAAGAAGGCCTGTGGCGAGAGCTGGAGCTACCGCGACGAAGACGGCAGTCTGCTGGGGCAGAAGGTCACACCCCTGGACCGCGTGGGCATTTACGTGCCCGGTGGCAAGGCTGCCTACCCCAGCAGCGTGCTGATGAACGCCATCCCTGCCCATGTGGCGGGGGTGCCCGACATCGTCATGGTGGTGCCTACCCCCAAAGGCGAAAAAAACGCCCTGGTGCTGGCGGCGGCTTACGTGGCCGGTGTCAGCCGGGCCTTCACCGTCGGTGGTGCACAGGCCGTGGCCGCCTTGGCGTATGGCACCGCGACGGTCCCCAAGGTGGACAAAATCACCGGCCCCGGCAACGCCTATGTGGCCAGCGCGAAAAAGCACGTGTTCGGCACCGTGGGCATCGACATGATTGCCGGCCCCAGCGAAATCCTGGTGCTGGCCGACGGCAGCACGCCCCCCGAGTGGGTGGCCATGGACCTGTTCAGCCAGGCCGAGCACGACGAGCTGGCGCAAAGCATCCTGCTGTGCCCCGATGCCGCCTACATCGCCGCCGTGCAGCAGGCCATCGACCGGCTGCTGCCCACCATGCCCAGGGCGGCCATCATCGCCAAGAGCCTGAATGACCGGGGCGCGCTCATCCTCACCCGCAGCATGGAAGAAGCGTGCGAGCTGAGCAACCGCGTCGCGCCCGAGCACCTGGAGGTCAGCAGCACCGACCCCCACCGCTGGGAGCCCCTGCTGCGCCACGCCGGGGCCATTTTTCTGGGCGCCTACACCAGCGAGAGCCTGGGCGACTACTGCGCAGGCCCCAACCACGTGCTGCCCACCAGCGGCACGGCGCGCTTCAGCTCACCGCTGGGGGTGTACGACTTCCAAAAGCGCAGCAGCCTGATTGAAGTGAGCGCCGCGGGCGCTCAGGTCCTGGGGCCGGTGGCGGCGGAGCTGGCCTACGGGGAAGGCCTGCAGGCCCATGCCCGTGCAGCCGAACTTCGCCTCGACCCCGTGCCCCCCATGCGTGGCGCGCCCTGAGCGCCCCGCCCTGATTCCGCCTCACCATGACCACGCCAGCCAACCTCCCTGCCAACGCCCCCTCATCCCTGCAACGCATTCGCCAGGACGTGCAGTCCATGCACGCCTATGCGGTGCAGGACGCCACCGGCCTGGTCAAGCTCGACGCCATGGAAAACCCCTACGGACTGCCGCCCGAGCTGCAGGCCGCGCTGGGCCAGCGCCTGGGGCAGGTGGCCATCAACCGCTACCCCGGCGCCAGGGTGGATGACCTGCGCCATGCGCTGGCCACCCACGTGGATTTGCCCCAGGGCTGGGGCCTGATGCTGGGCAACGGGTCGGACGAACTCATCAGCCTGCTGGCCATGGCGTGCGACGTGCCCGCAGAGGCCACACCCACGGGGCGGCCCGCGTCCATCCTGGCGCCGGTGCCGGGTTTTGTGATGTACGCCATGAGCGCACAACTGCAGGGGCTGGACTTTCACGGCGTGCCCCTGACCGCCGACTTCGAATTGGACGAGCCCGCCATGCTGGATGCCATCACCCGGCACCAGCCCGCCATCGTTTACCTGGCCTACCCCAACAACCCCACCGGCAACCTGTGGGACGACCGCACCATCGAGCGCATCGTGGCGCTGCAAGGCCAGTTGGGTGGCCTGGTGGTGATGGACGAGGCCTATCAGCCGTTTGCGGCCCGCACCTGGCTGGATCCCATGCGCGCCCACCCCGAGCGCCATGGCCATGTGCTGCTCATGCGCACGCTGTCCAAGTTTGGCCTGGCGGGTGTGCGCTTGGGCTACATGATGGGGCCGCAGGCCCTGCTGGCCGAGGTGGACAAGGTGCGCCCCCCCTACAACGTCAGCGTGCTCAATGCCGAGTGCGCCCTGTTCGCGCTGGAGCATGCCCCTGTCTTCGCTGAACAGGCGCTGGCCATCCGCGCGCAGCGTGGGTGGTTGCTGGCCGAATTGGCCCGACTGCCGGGGGTGCACGCCTATCCCAGCGAGGCCAACATGCTGCTGGTGCGTGTGCCCAATGCACAACAGTGCTTCGACGGCATGAAGCGGTCAGGTGTATTGGTGAAGAATGTTTCTAAAATGCACCCGTTGTTGCACAACTGTCTCCGACTGACGGTGGGCACACCGGCCGAAAACCAGCGCATGGTTCAGGCACTCCAAACCAGCTTATGAACTCCCCCCAGTCCCCCGACGTGACCCCTTCTTGCCCCACGCAGGCCCGCTGTGCCGATGTGGTGCGCCACACCGCTGAAACCCAGATCCGTGTCGCCCTGAACCTTGACGGCACCGGACAGGCCACCTTGGCCACCGGCATTGGCTTCTTTGACCACATGCTGGACCAGATCGCCCGCCACGGGCTGATCGACCTCGACATCCAGGTGCAAGGTGACCTGCACATCGATGGCCACCACACCGTGGAAGACGTGGGCATCACCCTGGGCCAGGCGGTGGCCAGGGCCGTGGGGGACAAAAAGGGCCTGCGCCGTTATGGCCACGCCTATGTGCCATTGGACGAGGCGCTGTCCCGTGTGGTGGTGGACTTTTCTGGCCGCCCCGGCTTGCACATGCACGTGCCGTTCACGGCGGGCATGGTGGGCGCGTTTGACACTCAGCTGGCCTTCGAGTTTTTTCAGGGCTTTGTGAACCACGCCGGCGTGACGCTGCACATCGACAACCTCAAGGGCACCAACGCCCACCACCAGGCAGAAACCGTGTTCAAGGCCTTCGCCCGGGCCGTGCGCATGGCCCTGGAGGTGGACCCCCGCATGGGCAACACCATTCCCTCCACCAAAGGTTCGCTCTGATGCCAGGTGCCGTCCTCCAGGCACCTGCCCGATTCCCTTACCAGTGATGCGTCGACTCTCATGACCCGAAAGATGGTGGCCGTGGTGGACTACGGCAGCGGCAATTTGCGCTCCGTGTCCCAGGCCGTGATGCACGTGGCCCGGTTGGCCGATGTGGAGGTGCGCGTCACGTCCAACCCCCAGGATGTGCGGGATGCCGAGCGCGTGGTCTTGCCGGGCCAGGGCCACATGGGCGACTGCATGCGCGAACTCAGCGAGTCCGGCCTGTTGGATGCGGTGTTGCACGCCGCTGCTCACAAGCCCCTGTTTGGCGTGTGTGTGGGCATGCAGATGCTGCTGGACCGCAGCGAAGAGGGCAACACCCCCGGCCTGGGCCTGATTGCCGGGGATGTGCGCCGTTTCCAGTTGCAGGGTCGCACACAACCCGATGGCAGCCGCTTCAAAGTGCCCCAGATGGGGTGGAACCAGGTTCACCACGCACTGGCGCGCGGGCAGGGTGCTGCCGTGTCCCACCCCATGTGGGATGGTGTGGCCGATGGCGCCTACTTCTATTTTGTGCACAGCTACTACGCCCAACCCACCGAGTTGACGCACAGCGTGGGTGAGGCAGACTACGGTGGCCGGTTCGCGGCGGCCATTGCCCGTGACAACCTGTTTGCCACCCAGTTTCACCCCGAAAAAAGTGCCGACCAAGGCCTGCGGCTGTACCGCAACTTCCTGCACTGGCAGCCTTGAGGCCGTCGCCCACGATTTCCGTCCCTGCAACCTTTTCAACCCACTCCCAACTTCACTTCCTGCCATGTTGCTCATTCCCGCCATTGACATGAAAGACGGCCAGTGTGTTCGCCTCGTACAGGGCGACATGAATCAGACCACCGTTTTTGGGGAGGATCCCGCCTTGGTGGCCAGAAGCTGGGTGGACAAGGGTGCACGGCGCATCCACCTGGTGGACCTCAACGGGGCCTTCGCGGGCAAGCCGAAAAACGAGGCCGCCATCCGCCGCATCCTGAAAGAGGTGGGCTCCGAGGTGGATGTGCAGTTGGGCGGCGGCATCCGGGACCTGGACACCATCGAGCGCTACCTGGACGCCGGCTTGCGCTACGTCATCATCGGTACCGCCGCCGTGAAAAATCCCGGCTTCTTGCAAGACGCGTGCACCGCGTTTGGTGGCCACATCATCGTGGGCCTGGATGCCAAAGACGGCAAGGTGGCCACCGACGGCTGGAGCAAACTCACCGGCCACGAGGTGGTAGACTTGGGCAAGAAATTTGAAGACTACGGCGTGGAATCCATCATCTACACCGACATCGGCCGCGACGGCATGCTCAGCGGCATCAACATCGACGCCACCGTCAAGCTGGCGCAGGCTCTCAGCATCCCGGTGATCGCCTCTGGTGGCCTGTCCAACCTGGAAGACATCCGTGCCCTGTGCGAGGTGGAAGACGAGGGCGTGGAAGGCGTCATCTGTGGCCGTTCCATCTACAGCGGCGACCTGGACTTCGAAGCCGCCCAGCAACTGGCCGACGACCTCAACGGTTGATCCGCAATGTCAGCGTGTGTGGCGGTGGTTCACCAGGGTCTGCCCTGCCTGCAGCTCCGCCTGGGCCAGGGTGACTCCGCCCTGGTCAGCCTGCACGGCGCCCAGGTGTTGTCCTGGGTGGCGGGTGGAAGGGAGCGCCTCTTTCTCAGCCCGCGCAGCGTGTTGGACGGCCGCGCCGCCATCCGCGGTGGTGTGCCCGTCTGCTTCCCGCAATTCAACCAGCGGGGCAGTTTGCCCAAACACGGTTTTGCCCGCCACCGCAGGTGGTCTGTGGCGCAGGCGGACCCGCTGGAGCGCCCGGCCACCGACGGACAGGTCGCCTGCGAGCTGACCCTGACCAGCGATGCCGATACCCTGGCCCTGTGGCCCCACCCCTTTTTGGCCCGGCTGACGGTGACCTTGTCAGCGGGGCAGCTGCGGGTGGGTTTGGCGGTGCACAACACCGGCCAGCAGGACTTCGCTTTCACGGGTGCTTTGCACACCTACCTGGCGGTGGACGACATCGCGGCGGTGCAACTCCGTGGCCTGGGCGGTCAGCCCGAGTGGGATGCCGTGTCCGACACCCACGGCCAAGCCGCCGAGGTGCTGGGTGTTGACGGTGAATTTGACCGTGTGTACCAGGCCGCCCCGCAGGCGCTGACGCTGGAGGAGGCTGGGCGCACCTTGCGTGTGGCGCAAAGCCAGGGTTTTGAACACACCGTGGTGTGGAACCCGGGTGCATCCCAGTGCGCCAAGCTGGCCGACATGCCTGCCGACGGTTACCGCCAGATGCTGTGTGTGGAGGCCGCGCAGGTGTACACCCCCATCACCGTGGCGCCAGGGCAGGTCTGGCAGGGGTGGCAGCAACTCACCGTGGTCTGAGGTTGGTGGTCACGCCTGAAAAGGCTTTCGCGCCGTGTCCCGAATTTTTCAGTTTGTTGGAGTGTCCCCATGTTGGCCAAACGCATCATCCCTTGCCTTGACGTGACCGGCGGTCGCGTCGTCAAAGGCGTGAACTTTGTGGAGCTGCGCGACGCAGGCGACCCCGTGGAAATCGCCGCCCGCTACAACGACCAGGGGGCCGACGAGCTCACCTTCCTGGACATCACCGCCACCAGCGACGGACGCGACCTCATCCTCCACATCATCGAGGCGGTGGCCAGCCAGGTGTTCATCCCGCTGACCGTGGGCGGGGGCGTGCGCACCGTGGAAGACGTGCGCCGCTTGCTCAACGCCGGTGCGGACAAAACCAGCTTCAACTCCGCGGCCATCGCCAACCCCCAGATCATTGACGACGTGTCGCTCAAATACGGGTCGCAGTGCATTGTGGTGGCCATCGATGCCAAGCGCCGCACCCCACAGGACGAGGCCAGGCTGAGTGCCCTGGGCCAACCCATGGGACCGGGCTGGGACGTGTTCAGCCACGGGGGGCGCAAGAACACCGGCCTAGACGCCCTGCAGTGGGCCGTGGACATGGCCAGGCGGGGGGCGGGTGAAATCCTGCTGACCAGCATGGACCGGGATGGCACCAAGTCGGGTTTCGACCTGGCGCTGACCCGCGCCGTGTCCGATGCGGTGGACGTGCCCGTGATTGCCTCTGGCGGCGTGGGCAACCTGGACCACCTGGCCGATGGGGTACAGCAAGGCGGCGCCGACGCCGTGCTGGCCGCCAGCATCTTCCACTATGGCGAGTACACCGTGGCCCAGGCCAAGGCGCGCATGGCAGAACGGGGCATTCCCGTTCGCCTGTGATTTGAATAAAAAAGCAGGCTTACCGCTTATGTAGCGGACTTTTTTTGCTCTAGTTTTTGAATTTGCCGCTCTAGCCGGTCTTCCACTTCGGCAATGCTGGCCGCCAGGCCGTTGGCGGTCTGTTCCAGGGTGGTCAGCAGCTTGTCTTCCATGGCTTTCAGGTGGGCCTGGTCTTGGGCGGTGCGGGTTTGCTCGCGCTCCAGCGTTTCCTGGTATTGGGTTTGCAGGTACTGGCGCAAGTCGGTAAAGCGCGACTGCTCGGCCTTGTCGGCCAAATGGCGCTGCTCACTGGCTTCTTTGGTGGCGCGGCGCAGTTCCAGCAAATGGCTGGTCTGCAGGAAGACCAGCGCCACCAGGAAAAACGCCAACACCACCACCACCACCCCCAGCATGACCAGGCCCAGCGGGGCTTGCGCCTGTGAGAAACCCAGGTTCAGGGTGGTGGGGCGCAGGATCTCATCCGCGTTGAGTGCGGTGAACACGGCCAGCAACAAAATGCCGATGACCAACACCAGTGTTCGCAGTTTCATGGTTGTTCCTTGTTGTTGGGGAAAGGGGTCGGTGGCTGCTGCACCTGATCTGGCGCCGCTGGCCCAGCCCCCTCGCCCTCGCGGGTCCGAATCCCATGATACCTGCCGTGTCCCCGGGGGGCGGCCAGACATTGACCGGGTACATGGTAGATTCTCCGCATGAACTGGTTGGATCAAGTGAAATGGGACGCACAGGGCCTGGTGCCCGTGATTGCGCAAGAAGCCGGCAGCGGCGACGTGCTGATGTTTGCCTGGATGAACCGCGAGGCCCTGTCGCAGACCGCGGCCCTGGGGCGCGCGGTGTACTTCAGCCGTTCGCGCGGCAAGCTGTGGTTCAAAGGTGAAGAGTCGGGCCATGTGCAGACCGTGCACGACATCCGCCTAGATTGCGACAACGATGTGGTGCTGCTCAAGGTCACCCAACTGGGCCACGAGCCCGGCATCGCGTGTCACACCGGACGCCACAGCTGTTTCTACCAAGCGTGGCGTGACGGTCAGTGGGTGGCCACCGACCCCGTGCTCAAAGACCCCGAACACATCTACAAATGAAACAAGTGCCGCTGGTCGGCCCGTCAGACATGCCCCACCCCGCTTCGAATACCCCCACGCCCCTGACTGGGGTGGACGCATTGGATCGCCTGGCCCAGGTGATCGAAAGCCGCAAACCCGCCAACGGCGGTGACCCCGACAAAAGCTACGTTGCCCGCTTGCTGCACAAGGGGCCTGACGCCTTCCTGAAGAAAATCGGCGAAGAAGCCACCGAGGTGGTCATGGCAGCCAAAGACGTGGGCCATGGTGGCAGCGCGCAGTCGCTGGTGGGCGAGGTGGCCGATCTGTGGTTCCACAGCATGGTCGCCCTGGCCCACTACGGGCTGAGCCCCGCCGACGTGGTGGCCGAACTGGTGCGCCGTGAGGGCCTGGGCGGCCTGGAAGAGAAGGCTTTGCGCAAGGCCAAGGCCAGGGCGGGTGAGGTTTGAACCAACGGGCCTGATCGGCCCTGCAAAGGTGAGGTCATGAACGACGAACTCGACAAGCTCAAGGCACTCAACACCGTGGGTGTCATCAGCTACGTGCTGCACCTGATCGTGGCCGTGGCCGGCGTGGTGCCCGGCGCACAAATGGGCGTCACGCTGCTGTTGGTGGCGCTGGTGATCGATCTCATCAAACGCCCCGATGCGGCGGGCACCTGGCACGAAAGCCACTTTGACTGGCGTTTGCGCACCCTGCTGATCGCCGGTGTGCTTTACTTGGTGACCGTGCCGTTGTGGCTGCTGTTTCTGCTGCCGGGCATGGTGGCCTGGTGGCTCATTTCCTTCTGGTTTTTGTACCGGATCATCAAAGGCATGGTGCGCATGAACGCGGGCCAGGTCATGGAGCACTGACACATGTCCACACCAGATAACTGCCTGTTTTGCAAAATTGTGGCGGGGCAAATTCCCAGCCGCAAGGTGTATGAAGATGACCACATCTTCGCCTTCCACGACATCCACCCCTGGGCGCCGGTGCATTTCCTGATGGTGCCCAAACTGCACATCCCCTCCCTGGCCCAGGTCAACGCTGAACACGAAGCCCTGTTGGGTCGCATGCTGGTGCTGGCGCCCCGTCTGGCGCTGGAGCAGGGCTGCAAGCCCTACCCGGAAGGTGGTTTTCGGGTGGTCACCAACACCGGTGCAGAGGGCGGGCAGGAAATTCACCACCTGCACATCCACGTCATGGGCGGGCCGCGCCCCTGGCTGAAAGGCTGATGCGCCTTCGCCCGGGGCTTGCCGGTCGGATCAACTTTTCCTGCCGGGCCTTGAACCAAGCCCAGGGCTTAGAATCCCATGCAGTTCACCCCTGGGTGTATTGCACATTTACAAGGAGCTTTCCATGGGCAGTCTTTCGATTTGGCACTGGTTGATCGTGCTGTTGGTCGTGGTGTTGGTCTTTGGCACCAAAAAACTCAAGAACATCGGCTCCGACCTCGGTGGTGCCGTCAAAGGCTTCAAAGACGGCATGAAAGAAGGCGGCGCAGCGGCTGAAGAAGCACCGGCTGCTTCGGCGCCCAAGCCACAGGTGGCCCAGTCCGCGGCGGAAAAAACCACCATCGACGTTGAAGCCAAAACCAAAAGCTGATGCGCACACGGTGTGACGTTGTCTGCTGCCGAGGGTGACCTGACGCATGATTGATCTGGGTATTTCCAAGCTGGCGCTCATCGGCGTGGTGGCGCTGGTGGTGATCGGGCCCGAAAAACTGCCCAAGGTGGCCCGCACCGTGGGCGCGTTGTTGGGCAAAGCACAACGCTACGTGTCCGACGTGAAGGCCGAGGTCAGCCGCTCCATCGAGTTGGAAGAACTCAAGAAAATGAAGGAATCCATGGAAGGCGCGGCCAAAGATGTCGAGTCCTCCATGCAGACCACGGCGGCGGATTTCGAGAAATCCTGGGCCGATGCCACGTCTGAGTACAGCTCGGCGCCGTCCTTGGGCAACAACGACGCTTTGTCGGCGCTGGGCCAGCCCTTGGTGCCCGACTACAGGCACCCCGGCAAAAAGTGGCGCGTCAAGCAGGCGGCCATGCCCCAGTGGTACAAATCGCGCAGCGGGGTGCGCACACGGGTGCAGTCCGGTGCGGCACGCGTGGCCCGCTTTCGGCCCAAATCCCGTTCCAGCGCGAGTTGATCCATGTCTGATCCGAACACAGGAGCCCCCGACGAAATGGCGGGCACCGAGCAGCCTTTTGTCCAGCACCTCATTGAGCTGCGCGACCGGTTGATCTACAGCATCATTGGCGTGGCCATCTGCATGGGGGCGCTGGCCATTTGGCCAGGGCCGTCGGGTCTGATTGACCTGATTGCCGTGCCCATACGCGCCCACATGCCGCCCGATGCCAAGTTGATTGCCGTGGGGGTGTTCTCGCCGTTTTTCATACCACTCAAGGTGCTGATGATGGCGGGCGTGCTGCTGGCCTTGCCCTGGCTGATGTACCAGGCCTGGGCATTTGTGGCGCCGGGCTTGTACAGCCACGAGAAGCACTTCGCGTTGCCACTCATCGTGTTTGGCAGCATCCTGGCCTACGGCGGCATTGCATTTGTCCAGTTCTTCGTGTTGGACAAAATGTTTGGCTTCATCCAGAACTTCACCCCCGAAAGTGTGGCCGCCACGCCCGACATTGCCTCTTATGTTGAGGCCATCCTGTCGCTTTACCTGGCCTTTGGTCTGGCTTTTCAGGTGCCCATCGTGGTCATGCTGCTGGCACGCTTCAACCTGGTGACGGTGGAAAAGCTCAAGGACTTCCGGGGCTATTTTGTGGTGCTGTCGTTCGTGATTGCGGCGGTGGTCACACCCCCGGACGTCATTTCCCAACTGGCGCTGGCGGTGCCCATGTGCATCCTCTACGAGCTGGGCATTGTGGGTGCGCGCTACATGCGCAACAGTCGACCTCCGGAAGAAACCGCCGGGGACTGAGTACAGGTGAGGGCACCGCCTGAGCGGCGCCCCTTGGTCACTGCCGCTGCCGCACCGCGCTGCGGCGCCCTGGCACAACGGTGAGCGTGGACGGCACCTGCCGACGAACAATGCTCAGCGTGGCCTTTTGCCCGGGTTTCAGGCTGGCAACCTGGCTCAGCAGTTCGGGCACAGAATTCACCGTGCGGTCGTTGACGGCCACAATCAAGTCCCCGGGGCGAAGTCCCGCCTGGGCGGCCGGTCCGTTCTGCAGCACCCCGGTGATGACCACCCCCGTTCCTTGGGTCACGCCAAAGGTCTCGGCCAGTTCTGCGCTGAGTTCACGGGGTTCAACGCCAATCCAGCCCCGCGTGACCTGGCCGTCCTGCACGATGGACTCCATCACCGAGCGGGCTGTTGACGTGGGAATGGCAAAACCAATGCCCATGGAACCGCCGGAGCGGGAATAGATGGCGGTGTTGATGCCAACCAGGTGTCCGTTCACGTCCACCAGTGCGCCGCCCGAGTTGCCGGGGTTGATGGCTGCGTCGGTCTGGATGAAATTCTCAAAGGTGTTGATCCCCAGCTGTGACCGGCCCAATGCGCTCACGATGCCGCTGGTGACTGTTTTGCCCACGCCAAACGGGTTGCCCACCGCCAGCACGGGGTCGCCCACCTCCAGCGCGTCGGAGTTGCCCAGGGTGATGGCGGTGAGACCGCTGAGGTTCACCTTCAGCACGGCCAGGTCGGTTTCCGGGTCGGTGCCAATCACCGTGGCCTTGATGACGCGGCCATCGTTGAGCATGACCTCGATGTCGTCTGCCCCTTCGATCACGTGGTTGTTGGTCAATATGTAGCCCTCCGGGCTGACCACCACACCAGAACCCAGGCCGGATTGCGGCTGGGTCTGGCCCTGGTCACCAAAAAAGAAGCGGAACCAGGGGTCCATGTTTTGTGGGCTGCGCTGGGGCGCGGTGCTGGTGCTGATGCTCACCACCGCCGCCGACGCCACCTGTGCCGCGTGTCGGAAGGAAATGCCGGTCGCCGCAGAGCCCACATCCGCTGGCGCTTCCAGAATCGGGACCACCGACGCCAGCCGTGGCCGCCGGTCCAGCCACTGCGGTTTGAGCGTGGCGACCACAAAATACATGGCCAACAGCACAGTGACCACTTGCGAAAACAAAGTCCAGATTTTTCTCATGGCAGACGGCCTCCAAGTGGCGGAGGATGGGGTGAAAACGATGGGGTCACCGCGTGACCGGGTGGCACATGGCAAAACACCCGCATCAGGTGATGCCACAGTGTGCCACTTCAATGTTGGTGGCGAAAAAACAGTGCTCAGCCCTGGGCTTTGCGCAGCTCATGGGCCGACAACCAGCCCGCCAGCGCACCACACACGCCGATGAGGCCAATGCCAGTCCACTCCAGTGCACCGGGGATGTGGTCAAACACCAGCCAACCCGCGAGCATGGCAAAGCCGATTTGTGTGTACAGGTAGGGGCTCAGGGTGCTGGCCGGGGCACGGCCGTAGGCCAGTATGAGCAAAAAGTGCCCGACGGTGCCCATCAACCCCACCAGGCACAGCTGCAACACCGTGGCGGGATGGGTCAGTGGCGTCCACACCCAAGGCAGGGTGCAGCTCATGGCCAATGCCCCGACCCAGCCGGTGTAGAAGTGCATGGTCATGGGATCCTCCGTGCGCGCCAGGCGGCTGGTCAGGATCTGAAACGCGGCGTAGACACCCACCATCAGCAAGGGCAGCAGGGTGACCCAACCGGACAGCTCGCCACCTGGCCGGACAATGAGCAGCGCCCCCGCGAAACCGCCCCCCACGAGCAGCCAACGCAAAGCGCTGACCTTTTCACCCAGAAACAGGGCGGCCAACAGCGTCACCGCCAACGGGGCCAGCATGACGATGGCCGTGAACTCCCCCACCGGCATCAGGCTCACGCTCCAGAAGCTCAACATGCTCACCGTCAGCAGCAGTGTGCCCCGCAGCAGCTGAAAGCGGGGGTGTTGGGTGTGGAACAGGCGGCGGCCACGGGCTGGCAGCATGACCACGGTGACCACCAGGGCCTGGAACAGGTAGCGGAACCACACGGCCACCATCACCGGGACCGTGGCACTCACCCACTTGGCGGTGGTGTCCAGCACCGCAAAACAGGCCACAGCGGCAATGACCAAGGCAATGCCCTGAAGCGTTTTCGCAGATTGCATGGGGTCAGGTGTCAGTGGGTAACGGGTCGGCGGTGACCGCCGTGCACCCGTTGCCGCGCTGGGCAAAGGGCCGCCCACGGGCGCAGGTGTTGACCATCAGGGCGCGTGGATGCGGTCGGCCAGCCGTTCCCACACCGGGGTGAGTTGGGCGTTCAACGGTGGGAGTTCACCCAGGTCGCAGTGGCTTTCGCTCGGGCTGTGGAAGTCACTGCCGCGCGAGGCCGCCAGGTCAAATTCCAGTGCCAAGTCGGTGTAGCGGATGAATTCGGCGGGCGTGTGGCTGCCTGTCACCACCTCCACGCCTTGCCCGCCATGCGCCTTGAATTCGGAGAACAGCGCGTATTCCTCTGTGGGGGTGAAGTCGTAGCGGGCGGGATGGGCCACCACCGCCATGCCCCCCGCCTGGGTGATCCAGCGGATGGCGTCCCCCAGCTTGGCCCAGCGGTGCGGCACAAACCCTGGCTTGCCCTCGGTCAGGTACCTGCGGAACACCTCTGACGTGTCCTGGCAGACGCCGGTTTCCACCAGGAAGCGTGCAAAGTGCGTGCGGGAAATCAACTCGGGGTTGCCGGCGTACACCAGCGCGCCCTCGAAGGCGCCCGGGATGCCCACCGCCACCAACTGTTCGGCCATGTCTTTGGCGCGTTGGTCCCGTCCTCCGCGCGTCGCCTTCAATCCTTGCACGAGTGCGGGATGGTCCGGATCGAACCCCAGGCCCACGATGTGCACGGTGGTGTGGGCAAACGTGACCGATATTTCGGTGCCGGTGAGGTAGGACAACCCCACCTCGCGGGCCGCCGCCAGCGCACGGTGCTGCCCACCGATTTCATCGTGGTCCGTCAAGGACCACAGATCGACGCCGTTGGCCTTGGCCCGGCTGGCCAGCGCCTCGGGCGTGAGCGTGCCGTCCGAAACCACGGAGTGACAATGAAGGTCGGCATTCAGGGTGGTGCTCATCGGTCAATTTTAGGTGGTGTGTCTGGACAGGTCCTTTTACCCCCCGACGCGGCACATCGCCACCGGGGTGGGTGATTTGTCCCTGCACACTCAGGTGGCATGCAGCTTGGTCCGGCCATGCACATGGGTGGATGAGGGCGTGGGTGCTCAGGTGCCTCTGGGCGCGCAGGGTGGGCCATTGGGTGCTGTGCCTGCCGGCGCCTAAACCTCCGCCCCCTCCACCAGAAAGCGCACCCGGCGCTGGCCCTGCCACTCGTCGGCGTCCAGCCGGAAGGCCAGCTTCACGCGCGCGGGCAAAGGTTCGGTGTGGCTGAACCAGATGCCGTCCACCGCGTCGCCCTGGTGTTTGAGCTTGAGCTGCAGGTGCTTCTCGCCCACCAGCCGCTGGCTGACCACCTCCACCATTTCGGCAAACACCGGGGGGGCAAAGCCCTGGCCCCACACCTCTTGGTGCAGGGTGTCGACCACGTCGTGCCGTCTGAAGGCCTTGTCCAGCGGGCCGTCGGACTCCAGGCGGCGGGTCAGGGTGGCGGTGTCCAGCTGTTCGTGGGCCACTTGCTGCAGGGCGGCCTCGAACTCGTCCAGACGGTCCGCGTCGATGGTGCAACCTGCCGCCATGGCGTGGCCGCCAAAGCGCAGCAGCACGCCGGGGCAGCGCTTGGCCACCAGGTCCAGCGCGTCGCGCAAATGAAAGCCGGGAATGCTGCGGCCCGAGCCCTTGAGCTCGTTTTCCTTGCCCTCGGCCTGGCTCATGGCAAACACGAAGGTGGGGCGGTGCAGCTTGTCTTTCAGGCGCGAGGCGACGATGCCCACCACGCCTTCGTGGAAGTCGGGGTCGAACAGGCACAGCGCGGGTGGCGGTTCTTCGGAGTCGTCCAGCATCTCGTCGGCCAGTTGCAGCGCCTGCTCGCGCATGTCACCTTCGAGGGCCTTGCGCTCACGGTTGATGCCGTCCAGTGTGCGGGCCAGCTCCTGGGCGCGGGCGGGGTCGTCGGTGGTCAGGCATTCGATGCCCAGCGTCATGTCCGACAGGCGGCCCGCCGCGTTCAGGCGTGGGCCCACGGCAAAGCCGAAGTCAAAGGCCGTGGCGGTTTCCGGGCGGCGGCTGGCCACGGCAAACAGCGCGGCCAGGCCGGGGGGCAGGGCACCGGCGCGCACGCGCTTCAGGCCTTGGGCCACCAGGCGGCGGTTGTTGGCGTCGAGCTTGACCACGTCGGCCACGGTGCCCAGGGCCACCAGGGGCAGCAGCGTGTCCACCTTGGGTTGGCTTTTTGCGTCGAACACGCCGCGTTGGCGCAGCTCGGCGCGCAGGGCCAGCAGCACGTAGAACATCACGCCCACCCCGGCGATGGATTTGCTCTCAAAGCCGCAGCCCGGCTGGTTGGGGTTGACGATGGTGCAGTCGGTGGGGAGTACGGTGCGTCCATCGACCACGGCGGGCAGGTGGTGGTCGGTGACCAGCACCTGCAGGCCCAGTTCGCGGGCCATGTGCACGCCCTCCACGCTGGCAATGCCGTTGTCCACGGTCACCAGCAGCTGGGCCCCGGTGGCGGCCACGCGCTGGGCAATGCTGGGGGTCAGGCCGTAACCATCGGCCACGCGGTCGGGCACCAGGTAGCGGATGAGCCCGGGCTGGGGGGCGCGTTGCCCGTGGGCGGCGGTGGCGGCTTCCAGCATGCGCAGGCCGCGCAGGCCCACGGCGCAGGCGGTGGCACCGTCGCAGTCGTAGTCGGCCACGATGCACAACGGCACGCCCTGGCTGAGGGCGTCGGCCAGCAGGCGGGCGGCGGCATCGGCGTGGGCCAGGGTGGCGGGTGGCAGCAGGCGGGCCAGGCTGTCGTCGAGTTCGTCGGCGCTGGCCATGCCGCGCGCGGCGAACAGGCGGGCCAGCAGGGGGTGGACCCCCGCCTGCTCCAGCGCCCATTGCGCACGGGGTGGCACGGTTCGTTCAATGATTTTCATAGCTTCAAATCGAATACAGATAAGCGCTGGGTGGCAAAAAAGCTTAAAAAACGTTGTCCAACCACCTGCCACGGGCGGCGGGGCGCCCAGTTGAGGGTCAGGCTGGCGCGGTCACCACACAGGGTCAGCCGCAGGGGCAGGCCCCGCTGCGCGTGGGCCAGCCAGGCGGGCAGCACCTCGGCATCCAGTGTCTGCCAGGCCTGCTGCCAGCTGGCCCAGTCGCCTTGCAGGGCGGGCGTGCGCAGGGCGTCGGCCAGCACCAGCTCAGGGGCCTGGTGGCGGGCGTGCGTGGGGCACACGCCGCTGCCGCTGACCCAGAACGCGTTGATGGGCGGCAGGTGCTGCGCCACGCGTTCGTCGTGGGCGGGGTGGGTGTAGAACAGCATTTGCGCCTCGCTCTGCAGCCGCCGCAGGCCGGCTGCTCGTGGGCCGGTGCCCAGCCAGGGGCCGATGTGGCGGCCCACCACCCGGTCCAGCGAGGCGCTGGGCAGATCGGCAAACACCGGCCCCTGTGCCAGCCAGCGGTCGGCGGCCACCCAGCTCAGGGCAATGCCATCTTCGGCGGCCAGGGGCTGCAGCGCCGCCATCAGGGCTTGGGAGTGGGCGTCGCTCAGGGCCAGCCGGTCGGGTGTGTGCAGCGTCACCTGGCCCGCGCCCACCTCCTGGTGGCAGGGGGTGAACCAGGCGGCGGCGGTGTCGGGGCTGGCCAGCTGAGCGTGGGCGGCCCAGGCGGCCCAGGGCAGTTGGCCGTCTGCCACGCCACCGCTGGCCGTGGCCGCATCGACCAGGCCCAGCGCCTGGGCCAGGGCCCACTCGTGCGGGGGGGTCAGGCTCAGCTCGGCATCGGTGCCGGGGGAAGCGCAAACGGTGTGCTGCCGGTGGCTGGCCAGTGCCAGCAGCCGCTGCAGGTGGGGCAGCGCCAGGGTGGGCCGCAAGGCCTGGCAGCCTTCGTCGGTGCTGGTGGCGAACGGAATGAGCAGGTGCGGCGTGGGGGAGGGCGGCTGGCCTGCCTGGGCGGGGGCGGCGCACCGGCCCAGGGCAGACGCGGTGTCGCTGCCCAGTTTTTGCGGGGTGGGGAACATGGACGGATTGTCGGGGATGCCAAAATGCCCGACCTTGCCAACCTCCAAGACCCCATGAACCTTCCCTATGAATTGAGCCTGGGCTGGCGCTACACCCGCGCGGGCCGTGCCACCCGGCGCAACGGCTTCATTTCGTTCATCTCGGGCGTGTCCATGCTGGGCATTGCCTTGGGGGTGGCCGCGCTCATCATTGTGCTGAGCGTGATGAACGGTTTCCAGAAAGAGGTGCGCGACCGCATGCTGGGCGTGCTGGCGCACATCGAGGTGTTTGCCCCCGGCGGTGCGGCCTTGCCCGACGTGGCGCTGACCCTGAAGGAGGCGAAGGCCCACCCGCAGGTGGTGGGGGCTGCCCCGTTCATTGCCGCCCAGGGCCTGCTGGCGCGGGGTGAGGACATGAAGGGTGCGCTGGTGCGCGGGGTGGACCCGGCGCTGGAGGGCGAGGTGACCGACCTGTTTGCCGAGTCCCCCGTGCTGAACCGGCTGGTGCCGGGGCAGTTCGGCATCGTGCTGGGGCTGGACCTGGCGCGCAACCTGGGCGTCATCGAGGGCGACTCGGTCACCCTCATCGCGCCCAGCGGCCAGGTGACGCCGGCCGGGGTGGTGCCCCGCCTGAAGCAGATGACGGTGGTGGGCACCTTCAATTCAGGCCACTACGAGTACGACGCGGGCCTGGCGCTGCTGCACCAGGACGACGCGGCGCGCATCTTCCGCCTGGAAGGCCCCACCGGCATCCGCCTCAAGCTCAAGGACCTGCACCAGGCGCGCGAGGTGGCGCAGCAGCTGGTGGGCACGCTCAGCGGCGACCTGTTTGTGCGCGACTGGACGCGCCAGAACCGCACCTGGTTTGCCGCCGTGCAGCTGGAAAAACGCATGATGTTCATCATCCTCACGCTCATCGTGGCGGTGGCCGCGTTCAACCTGGTGTCCACCCTGGTGATGACCGTGACCGACAAGCGGGCCGACATCGCCATCCTGCGCACGCTGGGGGCCAGCCCGCGCAGCATCATGGGCATTTTTGTGGTGCAAGGGGCCATGGTGGGGGTCATTGGTACCTTCAGCGGCCTGGCGCTGGGGCTGCTGGTGGCGTTCAACATCGATGTCATCGTGCCCGCACTGGAGCAGGCGCTGGGCGCCAGCTTTTTGCCGCGTGATGTGTACCTCATCAGCCGCATGCCCAGCGACCCGCAGCAGGCCGACATCGTGCCCATTGCGGTCATTTCTTTGGTGTTGGCCTTTGTGGCCACGCTCTACCCGAGCTGGCGCGCCAGCCGCGTGAACCCCGCCGAGGCGCTGCGCTATGAGTGAGCAAAAAATTGTGCTGCAAGCCACGGCCCTCACCAAACGCTTTGTCGAAGGCCGGCTGGATGTGACCGTGCTGCAAGGCGTGGACCTGGCGGTGCGCGCGGGCGACACCCTGGCCATCGTCGGCGCGTCGGGCTCGGGCAAAAGCACCTTGCTGCACCTGCTGGGCGGGCTGGATGCGCCCACCAGCGGCAGCGTGCAACTCATGGGCCAACCGCTGGCGGGCTTGAGCGCGGCGCAGCAAGGCGTGCTGCGCAACCACCATTTGGGCTTTGTGTACCAGTTTCACCACCTGCTGCCCGAGTTCAGCGCGCAGGACAACGTGGCCATGCCGCTGTGGATTCGCCGCACCGACCGCGCCGAAGCCGCCGCCACGGCCGCCGCCATGCTCGCCCGGGTGGGCCTGGCCGAGCGCCTGCACCACCGCCCGGCCGAGCTCTCGGGCGGCGAGCGCCAGCGCGTGGCCATGGCCCGCGCCCTGGTCACGCAGCCCGCCTGCGTGCTGGCCGACGAGCCCACCGGCAACCTCGACCGCAGCACCGCCGACGGCGTGTTTGAACTCATGCTGCAGCTGGCGCGCGACCAGGGCACGGCCTTTGTGGTGGTGACGCACGACGAGGCGCTGGCCCGGCGCTGCAGCCGCCAGGCCCGGTTGGTGCGTGGCGTGCTGGCCGAAGAAACTTGTTGACACTTTCGAACCCATCCAGGATTTGCACATGGCAGACACAGGCATCAACACCCGGATCGTGCACGCGGACCGCCAGTTTGGCGTGGAGCATGGGGGCATACGCAAGCCCATTCACACCTCGGTGCAATACGGTTTTGACACCGTGGAAGAGCTGGTGGGCGTGTTCCAGGGCACCGTCAAGGGCTACAACTACGCCCGCCAGGGCACGCCCACCACGGCGGCGCTGGAGGCGCGCGTCAACGCCATGGAGGGCGGGCAGGGCACCATCGTCTTTGCCACCGGCATGGCCGCCATCAGCGCGGTGTTCCTGACGCTGCTCCAGGCGGGCGACCACCTGGTGGTCAGCCAATACGTGTTTGGCAACACCAACAGCGTGCTGGGCACGCTGCGCGGGCTGGGTGTGGACGTGACGCTGGTCGATGCCACGCAGGCCGCAGCCGTCGCGGCGGCCATTGGGCCCCGCACGCGCATGGTCTTTGTGGAAACCCTGGCCAACCCAGGTACCCAGGTGGCCGATCTGGAGGGCATTGGCCAGCTGTGCCGCGAGCGTGGGCTGGTCTACGTGGTGGACAACACCGTCACCTCGCCCGCGCTGTTCCAGCCCAGGGTGGTGGGGGCCAGCCTGGTCATCAACTCGCTCACCAAAACCATTGGGGGGCACGGCACGGCATTGGGCGGCGCGGTGACCGACACCGGCCTGTTCGACTGGACCGACTACCCCCACATTTTCCCGGCCTACCGCCAGGGCAACCCCCGCCAGTGGGGGCTGACCCAGGTGCGCAAAAAAGGCCTGCGCGACATGGGGGCCTCCCTCTCGTCTGAGCACGCACATGCCATCGGCACCGGGGCGGAAACGCTGGCCTTGCGCCAGCGCCAGTGCAGCGAGACGGCGCTGGCGCTGGCGCAGTTCCTGGCCCAGCACCCGGCGGTGGCCCAGGTGCATTACCCCTTCTTGCCCAGCCACCCCCAGCACGAACGCGCCACCCGCCTGTTCAAGGCGGGCTCGTGGCTGCTGTCGTTTGAGCTGGCCAATGCCGACGACTGCCTGCCCTTCATCAACCGGCTGCAGATTCCGGTCAAGGGCACGGGGCTGGCCGACACCCGCACGCTGGTGATCCCCGTGGCGCACACCATTTTTTGGGAGGCCGGGCCACAGGTGCGCGCGCAAATGGGCATTGCCGATGGGCTGATCCGGCTCTCGGTGGGCCTGGAAGACCTGGCCGACCTGCAGGCCGACCTGGCCCAGGCGCTGGGCTGACCTGCCACGGGCCGAACGGGCGCACCATGTGGATGGACACCCATTGCCACCTGGATGCCCCGGAGTTGCAGGCCCACCTGGGGGGCGTGGTGGCCATGCGCGCCGCCGCCCGTCAGGCCGGGGTGGCGTGCTGCGTCATCCCGGCGGTGCAGGTGGGTAACTTCGACGCGGTGCGCCACCTGGCCCATGACCTGGGCGATGCCTACGCGCTGGGCATTCACCCCCTGGACGTGCCGCAGGCCAGCGAAGCGGATCTGGCCACGCTGGAGGCGGCCTTGGCCCAGCACGCAACCGACCCCCGCCTGGTGGCGGTGGGTGAGATTGGGCTGGATTTTTTTGTGCCCGCGCTGTGCACACCCGCCTTGCGGGAGCGCCAGCAGTTTTTCTACCGTGCGCAGCTCAAACTGGCTCGCCGCCACGGCCTGCCCGTGTTGCTGCATGTGCGCAAAAGTGCCGACTTGTTGCTCAAACACCTGCGCGAGGTGTGGGCATCGTCCCCGGGCGGGCACCCACCGCCGGGGCAGGCGGGCATTGCCCATGCCTTCAACGGCAGCGATGCCCAGGCGGCCGCTTTCGTGGCCTTGGGGTTCAAGCTGGGGTTTGGCGGGGCCATGACCTTCGACGCCGCTCGCCAGCTGCGCCACCTGGCCGCGACCTTGCCACCCGAAGCACTGGTCATGGAAACCGACGCGCCCGACATGCCCCCGCAGTGGCGGTACACCACCGCCGCGCAGCGCGCCGCCGGTCAGCCACAAGGGCTGAACACCCCGCTGGAGTTGCCACGCATCGGTGCCGAGCTGGCCGCCTTGCGCGGCGAGGCTCCGCAGGCCTGGGCCCGGCGCACCAGCGCCAACGCACTGGCCGCCTTGCCACGCCTGGGTGGCGTGTGCGCGGCCACATGGGCATGACACGTCGCGCCAATGCCCCACCGGCGCCGCCCGGCAGTGCCCCGCGCCTGGTGGGCCTGCCGCCGATGGTTGATGCCCGCACCCGTGTGCTGGTGCTGGGCAGCTTTCCGGGCGCGGCCTCGCTGGCGGCCCAGCAGTACTACGGACACCCCCGCAACCATTTTTGGCCCATATTTCAAACTATTTTGGCTCGAAGCGCTTTATTGAATTCAACTGTTTGCTATACAAATATTGAGCCAAAAAAAGGTGTTGAACCACCTTTTCCGCCCACCTACGCCCAGCGGTGCCAGTGGCTGCTGGCCCACGGCGTGGGGCTGTGGGACGTGTACGGCAGTTGCCAGCGCCAGGGCAGCCTGGATGCCGACATTCGCCATGCGGTGGTGAACGACTTTTCAGCCCTGAATGCCCTGTGCCCGCAACTGGCACTGGTGGCCCACAACGGCGGTGAAAGTTACCGCCACCACCGCACCCTGGCCCACGCGCTGGCGCCGGGTGTGGCGGTGGTCAAGCTGCCGTCCACCAGCCCGGCCAACGCCGCGTGGTCGTTGGCCCGCAAACGCGAAGCCTGGGGTCGGGCCATTCTGCCGGTGCTGGCTGGCCCATAATTCCCCACTTCCACCCGTGGGCCGCTGCGGTGCCCTGCCCAGACCGGGTGGGCTTGCGTCCAGCGCAGCAGCGTGGCTGGCACCGTTGCCAGCCCGGCCCCGGTCAATCACCTGGGGCCATTTTTGTCATCCACACCACCCAAGTCTTCCGCCGTTGCGCCAACCGCAGGCCGCGCCGCCCGGCCCCGGGCCAAGGCCGCCACCCCGGCGCTGCCCGATGTGAATTTTTCCGATTACGGAGACGTGCGTTGCCTGCACCTGGGCTCTGAGTGGGTGCAGGGCTCCATGCTGCTGGACAAGCCCTACGACATCGAGCTGGAGTACGTGCAGCGCATGATGGCCTGGCTGCTGTTCGACGACCCCGCCAAGGCCCCCAAAAAGCACGCCATGCAGCTGGGCCTGGGTGCGGCGGCGCTGACCAAGTTCAGCCGCAAAAAGCTGCGCATGAAAACCACCGCCGTCGAAATCAACCCACAGGTGGTGTCGGCCTGCCGCTTTTGGTTCAAGCTGCCGCCCGACGACAGCAAGCTGCTGGTCGTGCTGGCCGACGCGGGTGTGGAGGTGCGCAACCCCGTGTGGGCGGGTGATGTGGACGCGCTGCAGGTGGACTTGTACGACCACGAGGCCGCCGCCCCTGTGCTGGACAGCTTCGACTTCTACCAAGACTGCCGCAACACCCTGACCGAGGGCGGCTGCATGACCGTCAACCTGTTTGGCAGCCGAAACCAATACCCCGACAGCGTGGAAGAAATTGCCGCCGCCTTTGGCCGCGACGCGGTCTGGCTGTTCAAGCCCACCAAAGAACTGAACACCGTGGTGCTGGCCCAGCGCACACCCAGCCGACCCGATCGCGCCACCCTGGAGGCGCGCGCCGCCGACATCGAGGCCCGTTGGGGCTTGCCCGCCAAAAAATGGCTCAAGGTGTTCAAACCACTGGAAGAATGAAGACCATGGCCAAAGACCACACCCAGTCCCCTGCCCGCCCACCGTTTCAAGGCCCGCTGGACTGGCGCACCCTGGTTGCCTGGTTGGCCGAGGACGGCGTCATCACCGCTGGCGAAGCCGAGCGCACCGTGGCCCGCTGCTCGGCGGCACAAAGTGCCCAGCCGCCCCTGCAGCGCCTGAGTGTGGTGGGCATGAGCCGCGCCAGCGATGGCAGCTCGCTCACGCTGGACGCCCTGGCCGAATGGCTGGCCGGGCATTTGGGGCTGGAGTTCTTGCGCATCGACCCGCTCAAGGTGGACGTGGGCCGTGTGGCCGAGGCCATGTCTGCCCCCTACGCCGAGCGCCACCAGGTGCTGCCGGTGCAGATGAGCCCCACCGAGGTGGTGGTGGCCACCGCCGAGCCCGGCCTGACCGACTGGGTGCCCGAGGTGGAGCGCCAGACCCGGCGCACCGTGCGGCTGGTGGTGGCCAACCCGCTGGACATCAAGCGTTACACGGGAGAGTTCTATGCGCTGGCCAAGTCGGTGCGCGCGGCCGTCAAGGCGGGCACGGGCAACCAGGCCAGCTTTGAGCAGCTGGTGGAGCTGGGCCGCAGCAACCGCCAGCTCGATGCCAACGACCAGGGTGTGGTGCAGGTGGTGGACTGGCTGTGGCAGTACGCCTTTGACCAGCGCGCCAGCGACATCCACCTGGAGCCCCGGCGCGAAAAAGGCGTGATCCGCTTTCGCATCGACGGCGTGTTGCACCCGGTGTACCAGCTGCCCGTGGGTGTGCTCAATGCCATGACGGCACGCATCAAGCTGCTGGGGCGCATGGACGTGGTGGAAAAACGCCGTCCGCAGGACGGCCGCATCAAAACCAAGAACCCCGGCGGCGACGAGGTGGAAATGCGCCTGTCCACGCTGCCCACCGCGTTTGGCGAAAAAATGGTGATGCGCATTTTTGACCCCGACACCACGGTCAAGAGCCTCGACGCGCTGGGTTTTTCAGCGCACGATGCCCGCCGCTGGGATGCGCTGGTCAAGCGCCCGCACGGCATCATTCTGGTGACCGGGCCCACCGGCTCGGGCAAAACCACCACGCTCTACGCCACCCTGAAGCGCCTGGCCACCGAGGAGGTGAACGTCAACACCATTGAAGACCCCATCGAGATGATCGAGCCGGCCTTCAACCAGACGCAGGTGCAAACCCACCTGGACTTTGACTTTGCCCAGGGCCTGCGCGCCCTCATGCGCCAGGACCCTGACATTTTGATGGTGGGCGAAATCCGCGACC
>PNML01000030.1 GCA_013823635.1 Polaromonas sp.
GGGGAGCCCGTCAACACCCATCTTTCAGCGCCTCAGGCGTTTGCAGGATGTCAACCAAACAGCCAGCATATGCTGAGCCATAGGCCAAAATCCTGGTGACACCTCATCAACACCGCAGGCGGTCTATGACGACTTGAATTCAAGCAACCGTCGCAACGCGCAGGCTGCATTCTGTACCCCGTGTGGGCTGCCTGTCGGCACGTCACCTACCTGGGTCGCCGTGGCGAGACGCATG
Organism: Polaromonas sp.; assembly: GCA_013823635.1. Classification (GTDB taxonomy): domain Bacteria; phylum Pseudomonadota; class Gammaproteobacteria; order Burkholderiales; family Burkholderiaceae_C; genus UBA2334. Next base: position 236 of record PNML01000030.1, read on the forward strand.
TGGTGCTGGCTCCCGGCTGAGTGCTGCAGTGCGATGAGCGATTACCTCATTGAACGGAGGAATTTACGGTCATTCAGGCTTCTAGCGCAAATCTGGCGTCATCCACTGCTATGATTTTTTTCAGCACAGCTTTGGATGTTTTGGCGACTTGGGCCAAGTCGTACGTCACTTGCATGCGAAGCCACACCTCGGCACGGCCACCGTGTTCCACGCCCAGCCACGCTTCCAGACGCAGCGCCATTTCGGGCGAAATGCCCGCTTTGCCGTTCAGCACACGCGACAGCGCAGTGCGCGTCACACCCAGTGCCTGTGCGGCGTCGGTCACGGTCAAGCCCAGTGCGGGCAACACATCGTCGCGTAGCGTTTCGCCGGGGTGGGGTGGGTTCATCATTCGGGTCATGGGTGCTCCTTTCGTCAGTGATAGTCGCGGTAGTCAACCAACACGGCATCGCCATCTTCAAAGCGAAACGTCAGCCGCCAGTTGCCGTTGACCGATATCGCCCAATGCCCAGCCAAGTCACCGGTCAGAGCGTGCAGCCTCCAGCCCGGAATGTTCATGTCTCGCGCCGCCATGGACGCATCCAGTTGGGCCAGCTGCCGCCTGAGCTTTGGCGCATGCGCCGGGTTGATGCCAGCCTTGGATGCGGTCAGGAAAAAAGCTTCAAGGCCTTTGTGAATGAACGATTTGATCACGCGCGCAGTGTAGCGCAACGCTACACGACATCCAAGTGCTTGACCTGCTGTTTTCAGCGTACATTGGCGTGGTGTTCGGGTCGATAACAGCCTGGCAACACCCATCTTTCAGCGCCTCAGGCGCTTGCTGGAAGTCAACCAAACAGCCAGCATATGCCAAGACATAGGCCAATATTCCGGTGACACCTCACCCGGCCATAATCCACCGCGCCAACCACACCCCGAATGACCCATGAGTGACCACTACGCAGCCCTGGGGCTGAGCAGCGATGCGTCGCTGGCCGACATCAAAAAAGCCTTCCGGCAAAAGGCCGCCCAGTACCACCCCGACCGCAACACCGCTGCCGACGCCAGTGAGCGCTTCCGCGCCGTGCAGGCGGCTTACGAAGTGTTGTCTGACGACACCAGGCGCCAGGCCTACGACGACAACCGGCGGCGCAACCTGCTGGACGACCCGCTGGACACCGCCCGCGACATTTGGCAAAGCTACATCCGGGCCGTGCTGTGAGGCGCCCGGCGCCCTCCCCTTTATTTCCACCGGTCTCCTGACATGCGCATTTCCCCCTTTTTTCACGCCCTTGAATCGGCCTACCAGGCCGAGCTGGACGACCTGACGTTTGACTCCGACGGCAAAGACGTGCTCCGCCACCGGCTGGCCGACAAGCGCAAGGCGCTGGCCTTTTTGTGCCAGATGATTGACATCAGCCCCGAGATGGTGGCGGTGGTGTTCCACCAGGGTTTCCAGTTCAAGTCACCCGCAGCCATGGAGCGCCTGGTGAGCCAAGGTTCTGACCACCTGCCCGATTGGGACCAGCTGGCCGAGGTGGTCACGCTGCAGCCCTGGGCCACGGCGCTGGCCACCGACATACTGAAAGCGCCCAAGGGCGCCTGGCTGCTGGCGGTGGCCGCTGGCCTGGAATACCTGTACCACAAGCCCGGCCAACACCAGGCTGCCGCCCATGACGCTGAAGCGGATGAAGACAGCGAGGGCGACAGCGACCAGGACCAAAGCGACGACCCGCGTGGCGACGAAGACGATGGCGACATGCGCGGCGGCGAAGACGCTGGCGAGGACTGGATGGAAGCCCAGGGCTTTGACCGCAAAACCCACTGAAGCCACTGGCCCAGCGGAACGCGCCGCGAACCGACAGCAATGACCGAATTGACCGATACCCGAGAACCCGCATGAACCACCTCGCCCTGATCGCCAAAACCCAAAGCCTCATCGCCGCTGGCGACATCGTGGGCGCCGAATCTGCGCTGGTGGAGCTGGCCGACACCGAGGGTGACCAGGCCCTCATGGTGGTGCTGGAGCAGCTGCCACCCAAAGACATCCTGGCGGTCATCCGGGAGTACGACAGCTCCAAGGAGTCCATCGTGAACCTGCTGGTCACGCCGGAGCAGTTTGCGCGGGCCATGGTGATTGAAAAGCAGTACAAAGACCTGACCCACACCCACCTGCGCGGCATGGTGAACGCCATCATCTTCCGCGAGGACGCCGACCCCGTCGAGTTCATGAACGCGGTGGGCTACCTGGACGGTGGCGTGGAAGCGCTGGCCGACTATTTCGCCGAGCGCTGGGGCCGCGTGGAGGCCTTTGCCCGCACGGGCACGTTCGACACCGCCGAGGACGATGGCCAGATGCTGTCCCGCGCCGAGTTGCTGGCCTCGGCCCACGGCAAACCCCGCGTGGACCGCGACGAAGTGGCCGACCAGGACTGGATGGAACTGGCCTGGATCCTCCGCTACGAATGCCCAGACCTGTTTGTGGAAATGCTGTTGCTGCTGCGCGCCAGGGCCGTGGCCTTCAACCGGACGGCGGGTGACGACGATGAGCCGGAAGAAGACGACGGCAAGGTGGACACCCGCGACACCGACCAGGGCAAAGCCACGCCAGCAGCGCGTGTGTCGGACGAAGAATCGGCCATCTGACGCCCTGAACGGCGCTGCCGCCCAGCACCCGAGCCCTGCACTGTTGCGCCGCGCCCCACCACCACCGCCCCCCTGCCTGAGCCATGTCCACTGTTTCGCTGTTCGATGCCCGCCCGTTTTTTGAAAAAGCCCTGGTCTATGGGGTGCAGCACGGCATCATTCCACCGGAAAAAATCGAGGCCATGAACGCCGACGCACCCAAGGGCATGGTGCAGATTGCGCGCTACTTTGGCAGCGAGTTTTTGCGCCCCGAGCTGGAAAAGGCCAAAGACCGCATGGTGAACCTGATCAGCCTGTACCTGGAGCACACCAGCGGGGGTGACTTGCAAAAGGCCGCCGAGTCGCTGCGCGACCATTCGTTCCTGTCGCGCTCCAAGGGGGGCTCCGACATGCTGAAAAGCCTGATTGCCATGCCACAAAACAGCCATTTCGGCATGAACGAGTACGGTGGCTTCACCAACGACCACATTCCCCAGCTGGCCAAATGGTCCCTGCGCCCGCTGAGCGACTACCAGGCCGAACTGGCGCAGCGCAGCCGGGTGGCGCTGGAGCTGGAGGCCGCCACCTGGCTGGCCGAGGGCCTGGGCCTGTCGGCCAGCGACCTGCAAGAAGCGGGCAAAGACGCCGAGGCCGTGATCCGCACCGCGCTGCTGGCCACCGCCCTGCGGCAAACCAGAATGCCCGACTGGGTGGCGTTTGAAAAAATGATTCTGGCCCTGCGCACACCCCGCGCAACCCGCAAAACCACCGCCACCCCTGCGGCGCTGGCCATTGCCCTGCCCAACAAGCTGCCCGAGCGCTTCCAGGCCGTGGTCGAGGCCATGCGCCAGTCGGTGGTGAACGACCTGCCCAAAATGCTGGACCCCGGCGTGCCCGTCCGCAAACTTTTTTGCCAGACACCCGCGTTCCTGGACCGGTATTTCTGGATCGAGGACATGGTCAGCGAAATTGACCACTTGGACCGCACCACCTCCAGCGCCTGGCTCAAGGCCACGGCGGGCCACCAGGACGACGCGTCCCTGCTCACGCTGTTCTTGTGCGTGGCGGCTGGCGCCACACCCAAAACGCAGCTGACCGCCCGAGGGGCGGCGGCACTGCTGCGAAAAATTGGCAAAACCGGCATCCAGCCCGAGTTGGCCGAGCGCTACCTGCAAGACCACGCGCCAGAGCACCTGCGGGAGGACTGCGCCAGCCTGTGGCGCAACTTCATGGAAGAGGCCCTGCCCACCCTGACCAGCGACCACCAGCACGCCCGCCAGGACGCGCTGGCCCTGCTGCGGCGCGAGTGCCACCTGGTGGGCTGATCACCCGCCGCGCGGGGCAAGGTCTGGCCAGCAGGATTGGACCGATACACTGACGACCAAGGCCACCTCAGCCGCTGAGCATGCGATAAAAATCGTGAATATTCATAGATATTTCAATAGCACCAATCGCCGTAATTAAAGCGGTGACGACATTATTTGTTTCTAATTTTCTTCGCAAAAACATGAGCACCTCCACAGAAGTTTCTCCCGGCCTGGTGGTCAATGGCATCACCACACCCCTGCGCCTGTCCGACTACAAGCTGATCGCGTTCGACATGGACTCCACCCTCATCAACATCGAGTGTGTGGATGAAATTGCCGATGCCGCCGGGCGCAAGGCCGAGGTGGCCGCCATCACCGAAGCGGCCATGCGCGGCGAAATTGCCGACTACAAGGCCAGCCTGCGCCAGCGCGTGGCGCTGCTCAAGGGCGTGACCGTCAACCACCTGGAGCAGGTGTACACCGAGCGCCTGCAGATCAACCCCGGCGCTTTCGAGCTGATTGCCGCGTGCAAGGCCGCTGGCATGAAGGTGCTGCTGGTGTCGGGTGGGTTCACGTTTTTCACCGAGCGGCTGCGCCCCCGGCTGGGCCTGGACTTCACCCGCGCCAACGTGCTGGAAGTGGACAACCGCAGCCCCAGCTGCGGCCAGCTCACTGGCCGCCTGGTGGACCAGCCCTGGGGCGACATTTGCGACGGCGCCGAAAAGCGCCGCACCGTGCTGGAGGTGGCCTGCCTGATGGGCATTGCGCCCGAGCAGTGCATTGCCATGGGCGACGGCGCCAACGACCTGGACATGATGGGTGTGGTCGGCCTGTCGGTGGCCTACCACGCCAAGCCCGCCGTGCGGGCTCACGCCGACGTGGCCATCAACCAGGGCGGGCTGGACCGCCTGCTGGAGCTGTTTGCCTGACCTTCAGGCCACTCGACACCTCGGACACTGGCAAGCCCCCCCAGGCGCTGGCGGCCAGGCGTCACAACCCGGCGGGCACGCTGGGCAAACCGGCCAGGGCCATGGCCAACTCTTCTTCGTTGTAGACCTCGTCCTTGAGGTCGCCCGCAAAGTAGCGCTGGTAGGCCGCCATGTCGAAGTGGCCATGGCCACAGAGGTTGAACAGGATGGTCTCGCTCTTGCCCTCGCGCTTGCAGCGCAGGGCTTCGTCAATGGCACCTTTGACGGCGTGGTTGGCCTCGGGCGCGGGCACGATGCCTTCGTGGCGGGCAAACAGCACACCGGCCTCGAAGCACTCGCCCTGGGTGTACGCCACGGCTTCCATCAGCCCCAGCTCTTTGCAGTGCGACACCAGCGGGGCCATGCCGTGGTAGCGCAGGCCACCGGCGTGGAAGCCGGGTGGCGTGAACGTGGAGCCCAGCGTGTGCATTTTGGTCAGCGGGGTCATGTGGCCGGTGTCGCCAAAGTCGTAGGCGTATTTGCCCCGCGTGAGTGATGGGCAGGCCGCTGGCTCCACCGCGACGATGCGCGGCGAGGTGCCCCCGCGCAAGCCCTGCCCCATGAACGGAAAGGCAATGCCCGCAAAGTTGGAGCCGCCGCCGGTGCACCCCACCACCACGTCGGGCCAGGCGTCGGCCATCTGCATTTGCTCCATGGCCTCCAGGCCGATGATGGTCTGGTGCAGCAGCACGTGGTTGAGCACCGAGCCCAGCGCGTATTTGGTGTCGTCGCGCTGCACGGCCAGCTCCACCGCTTCGGAAATGGCAATGCCCAGGCTGCCGGGGTGGTCGGGCCGTTGGGCCAGCACGCTGCGGCCATAGGCGGTCTGGTCGGACGGCGACGGCAGGCAGCGCGCACCGTAGGTTTCCATCACCGCGCGGCGGTAGGGTTTTTGGTCGTAGGACACGCGCACCTGGAACACCAGCACCTCCAGGTCGAACAGGCTGCCCGCAAACGACAGCGAGGTGCCCCACTGCCCGGCGCCGGTCTCGGTGGTCAGGCGCTTGACACCGGCCTGCTGGTTGTAAAAGGCCTGCGGAATGGCGGTGTTGGGCTTGTGGCTGCCGGCGGGGCTGACGCCCTCGTACTTGTAGAAAATTTTGGCCGGGGTGCCCAGCGCCTTTTCCAGCCGGTGCGCGCGGTACAGGGGGGCCGGGCGCCACAGTTTGTAGATGTCGCGCACGGGCTCGGGGATGTCGATTTCGCGCTCGGTGCTCACCTCTTGCAGGATGAGCTCCATGGGGAACAGCGGCGCCAGGTCGTCCGGCCCCACGGGTTGCAGGGTGCCGGGGTGCAACACGGCGGGCAGCGCCTTGGGCAGGTCGGCCTGGATGTTGTACCAGGCCTTGGGCATCTGGCTTTCTTCGAGCAAAAACTTGGTTTGTCCGGTCATGGGTGGGTCTCCTCTTGGTGTGCGTGGTTGAAAAATGGGGGCGGCGCTTCAGCGCCTGTCGCGGGGGGTGAAGAACATGCCCAGCCCCACCACGATGAGCACCAGTGGCCACCAGGTCAGCACGATTTCCCGGATGCTGACGTTGATGAGCCCCAGGTTGGAGAGCAGAAAGTAGCTGCCCAGCAGCACCAGCACGGTGGCGGCGAAATGTCCTCGCATGGCGAACTCCTGTTTGGATTGGAAAGGCCGACTGAACGGGTCAGAGTGCAGCGGCCAGGCGCTTCACACCTTCGGTGATCTTGTCGGTGCCCACCGTGGCAAAGCTGACGCGGAAGGTGGCGTGGTCGGGCTGGCTGGCGAAAAACGGGGTGCCGGGCACAAAGGCCACGCCCTGCTCAATGGCCCGCTTGGCAAAATCGTTGCCGTTGGCCACCTTGCCCCCCGCACCGGTCAGGCGCGCCCAGACGAACAGGCCGCCCTGGGGGGGCACGAAGCTCACGGCATCGCCCAGGTCGGCGCGCAGGGCCGTGCACATGGTTTGCGCCCTATCGGCATACACCGCCCGCACCTTGGCCAGCGTGGCGGGCATGCGGCCCGCAGCAGCCAGGTACTGCGCGGCGGTGGCCTGGGCAAAGGTGCTGGTGTGCGCATCGCTGAACTGTTTGCACATGGTGGCTTTGCCCAGCAGCTCAGGCGGTGCCACCATCCAGCCCACGCGCAGGCCGGGCGACAGCACCTTGCTCAAACTGCCGCAGTGCGCCAGCAACTCGCGGCTGCCGGGCACGCCCTCGCTCAGGGCCAGCAGGCTGGGCGGCGGGGCCTGGTCAAAGTACAGGTCGCCATAGGGGTCGTCCTCCACCACCAGGGTGTGGTATTTAACGGCCAGCTCCAGCACGCGGCGGCGGCGTTCCAGGCTGAGGGTGGCGCCGCTGGGGTTGCCAAACGTGGGGATCAGGTACACCAGCTTGGGTTTGTGCTCGGCCATCAGCGCCTCCAGCGCGTCGGTCTGCACCCCGTCGCCGTCGATGGGGGCGGAAATCAGCTCCGCCCCGTAGAGGCGAAAGCACTGGATGGTGGCCAGAAAGGTCGGGCCTTCGACAATGACCTTGTCGCCCGGGGAAATCATGGTTTTGCCCAGCAGGTCCAGCGCCTGCTGGCTGCCGGTGGTGACGATGAGCTGGTCCGCCGCCACGCTGGCGCCCTTGGCCTGCATGAAGGCAGCCAGTTGCTCGCGCAGGGGGTTGTAGCCCTCGGTCGCACCGTACTGCAATGCGGCCCCCGGGTCGGCGCTCAGGGCACTGTTGGCGGCTTCGCGGATGCCGTCCACGTCGAACAAGGCCGCATCAGGGAATCCGCCGGCAAAGCTGATGATGCCGGGCTTGCCCAGCAGCTTGAACAGCTCGCGGATGGCGGAGGTTTCGACGTTGTTGAGGCGATCGGCAAATTGCATGGTGGGTCTGTCGGTTGGATTCGAGGTTGCTCATTTTCCACAACTCACCCACCGCTGCCGAAACCGCCCTCCAGCGGTGTTACAAAGCAGTCTTCACAACTCCACACGCGCAAGGCAACTGCATGCAAACCATTGAACAGTTCATGGAAGGTATCAAGCTCCCCACCATGCCCGAGGTGGCTCAGAGCCTCATTCGCACGCTGAATGACGACGACATCCCGTTTGAAAAAGTTCGCTTGGCCATTTCCAAAGACCCTGCCCTCACCGCCAAGCTGATTCGCCTGGCCAACAGCGCACGTTTCGGCCTGCCCCGCACGGTGTCATCGCTGGACGATGCCATCACGCTGGTGGGCCTGAACCAGGTGCGCACGCTGGGTCTGGCCGCCTGCATGAGCGATGCCTGCCCCGTGGTGCCCGGCATCAACCGCGAAGACTATTGGAAAGAAAGCATGGCCTGTGCCGGCTTCTCCCAGTGGCTGGCCAAGGCCGTGGGCACCGATGCGCAGCAGTCTTGGCTGACCGGCTTCATGGCGCGCCTGGGGGAACTCATCATCGGCCAGAAAACCCCCGCGCTCATTGACGTGATTGAACAGTTGCCCCACCACCCCGGCGGCCGCTGGGAGCGCGAAAAGTTGCAGCTGGGTTTCACCGAAGGCCATGTGTCCGCCGAACTGGCCCGCAAATGGAATTTCCCCGCTGACGTGGTGCAGGCACTGGCCGCCAGCTCAGAGCCGCTGGAGAGCAAGCCCTTCAGCCGCCTGGGGGCCATCGTGCACATTGCCACGCTGCTGGCTGAAATAGGCATCGAAGAAAGCAAAACCGCCGAAGAAACCATTGATGCGTTGCCGGCCGATGTCCTCACCAAGCTGCAGTTGAACCACGACTGGCTGAAGGACAACCTCCCTGACGCCGCCTTGTTTGCGGACACTTCGGGTCTGTGAGCCCAGCATCCAGGCCATGAAAGCCGCCGCCGTTCACGCGTTCTTCAGCACCTTGCGGGCTGCCAACCCGGCGCCGGTGACGGAGCTGGAGTACACCAGCGTGTTCGAACTGCTGGCCGCTGTGCTGCTGTCGGCACAGGCCACGGACGTGAGCGTGAACAAAGCCACCCGCGGCCTGTTCGCGGTGGCCAACACGCCAGCCCAGGTGCTGGCGTTGGGACAGGCCGGGTTGGAAGCCCACATACAGACGATTGGCCTGTTCCGCAGCAAGGCCCGCCACCTCTTGGCCACCTGCCGCATCCTGCTGGAAGAACACGGTGGACAGGTGCCCCGCACACGGGAGGCGCTGCAAGCCCTGCCAGGGGTTGGCCGCAAGACCGCCAATGTGGTGCTCAATGCGGCATTCGGTGAGCCCACCATGGCGGTGGACACCCACATCTTCAGGGTCAGCAACCGCACCGGGCTGGCGCCGGGCAAAACACCCCTCGAAGTGGAGATGAAACTGCTCAAACGCATCCCGGCGGAGTTTTTGGTGGATGCTCACCACTGGCTCATCCTGCATGGCCGCTACGTGTGCAAAGCGCGCTCCCCCCTGTGCAGCACCTGTGCGGTGGTGCGATGGTGTGACACCGGGCGCAAAATTGCCACCTAAAATGAAGCGCTCACCCGGCGCGTTGCGCCAACCCCCTATGCACACCCACCTGCCCACACCGTCCACTTTCTTGCGCCAGGCCCGGCGGGCGGTCAGCCTGCTGTTGATCGGATGCAGTCTGGCCGGTGCAGTCCATGCCCAAACCCTGCGCGCCACCCCGGCCTTGACCGCTCTGCCAGACGAAGAAGCGGTGCGCGCTTTTCGCATACTCAACGGCACAGACGCCAACACCAAGGCAGCCGCGGATGCCACAGCCACACTGGGACTGGGTGACCAAATCCAGATCACGGTGTTTGGGCAGCCCGACATGTCCGCGGAAGTCACCGTGGGTGAGGCTGGCACCATCATGCTGCCGCTGGTGGGCCTGCTGAAGGTGGCCGATCTCACATCGGCACAGATCGAAGCCCTGATTGCCACCCGCCTGCGCGATGGTGGCTACCTGCAAAACCCCAGTGTGGCGGTGCAAATTCGACAAATTCGCAGCCAGATGATTTCCGTGCTCGGCGAAGTCCAGCGCCCAGGCCGCTTTCCCCTGCAGGGGCGCATGACGGTGCTGGAAGCGCTGGCCAGTGCGGGGGGCATGACACAACGTGCCGACCGCAAGGCGGTGGTGTTGCGCCGCGCCGCGCCCGGCAAGGGCAACACCACCCAGCGGATGGAATTTGGCATTCAGCTGGATCAGGCCAACGCCAACGACCGAGCGCCCCTGGACATGGCCCTGGTCAACGACGACGTGGTGTTTGTGGGCACCCAAAAACAGTTCTATGTGAACGGTGAGGTCAGGCGCCCAGGCGCTTACCCCATGGAACCCGGTCTCAACGTCATGAAAGCCCTGTCCATCAGTGGCGGGGTCAGTGAACGCGGCTCCATTCGGCGCCTCCGGCTGCATCGGCTGGACGCGCAGAAAGTGTTGCGCGAAATCCCGGCCCAACCCGCCACGGAGTTACAGGCAGACGATGTCCTGTATGTGGAAGAGCGCCTGTTCTGACCCCCCTCAACCGACCCCTCCGCCACATGCCACAGACCCACACCGATCCGGGGATTTCGCTGGTGCAGCTGGGCGCCATGCTGGCTGCCCGCAAAACCCTGATGGTTTTGATCCTGCTGGCCACCGTGGCCCTGGCCGTGGCAGCCTCTGTCCTGCTGCCCAAAACCTACACCGCCACGGCGGAGCTGTTCATCGACTACCGCGCCAGCGACCCCATTGCCGGGCGGCAGTTCTCTCCCATGCAGGACGAGAGTTACATGCAAACCCAGATGGACATCCTGCGCAGCGAAGATGTGGCCCGCCATGTCATCGCGACCACCGGCATGATGTCCACAGACAAGACCAAAGAGAGCATCGCCAAACTGGGCGAAGCAACGGTTCGCAGCCAGCTGTCCACACAGGTACTCAAGTCACTGGAAATCATCCCCCGGCGCAGCAGCCGCGTGCTGGAGTTGAAATTTTCGGCCAACGACCCGCTGCTGGCCCGTGATGCGTTGAATGCGGCCATCAAGGGCTACATGGACATCAACACCCGCATCCACTCGGCCCCGGCCAAGTCTCGTCAGGAACAGTACAGCGGCCAGCTGCAGGCCCTGCAGGCCGAAATTGACCGCATACAAACCGAAATCACGAACTACCAACAACAAGCGGGCATCCTGGACACCGACGAGCGCCTGGACACGGGCTCCCGCCAGTACAACGAGCTGAGCTCACGACTCGCCGGCCTGCAGGCCTCTCAGGCGGAGGCGGCAGCCCGTCGGCGCGCCATCCAGGTCCAGATTGCCAATGGCACCCGCCCCGCCGATGTGCCGGAAATTTCCCGGCACGAAGGCATCCGGGACATCAAGCTCAGGCTCATCGAACTCAACAGCCGCATCGCCGATGCGGCGGGCGTGCTGGGCAGCAACCACCCCCGGTTCAAGGCACTGCAAAACGACAAGGCCGCCATGGAAGATCTGTTGGCCCGCGAGTCCCGCAGCGTGCTCAAATCGCTGGAAATGGATGACCAGCGTTTTGCCGATCAGGCAGGCCGCCTGGGGGCAGACCTCCAGCAACGCCAGCAGGCCTTGCTGGAAATGAAAAAGCACCGGGATGTCATTGCCTCCTACCAACGGCAACTCGCCAGCGTGCAACAGGTATACACCTCGGCGGTGCAGAAATACGATGAAATCCTGATGGCCAGCAACGTCGACAGCCCCAACATGGCGGTGTTGCAGTGGGCCGAAAAACCCCACAAACACTCCAAGCCGCTGTTGTTCAACAACGTGCTGTTCAGCATTCCCGCTGGGTTGATGCTGGCCCTGCTCAGTGCGCTGTTGCTGGAGTTTGCACACCGTCGGGTGCGTTGTGTGGAAGACCTGCAAACCAGCCTGCCTGTGCCCGTTCTGGGAGGACTGACATGAACTCCCCCATACCCAGCAGCAAGGCGGGCGAGCCCTACTCACCCATCGTCGAGCACGGCGAGGTGGGCGACACCTCCAACCTGCACAGCCGTTTTTCGGACGACGAGGTGTCGGCCTTTGGCGACCAGGCCGGCGGGCGCGAGGTCAGCCCCGAAGAGATGATGGGCCGCATGGGCCAGGCCTTTGTCAACGCCAAGAAGCTGACGCAGGAAGAAGTCACCCGCATCATCCAGATCCAGCGTCGGCGGCGCATCCGCTTTGGTGAAGCGGCCATCAAACTTGGCTTGTTGACAGAAGCCGACATCCACGAGGTGCTGGCCCAACAGTTCAACTACGAGACGGTGGCCCGTCACCCCAGCGGAAGTCACAAAAAAATCAGCAGCCGCCTGCTCATCGCCCACAGCCCCTACAGCGCCGAGGCCGAGGCCATCCGGCGCTTTCGTTCTGAAATCCTGTTGCGCGTGGGCGAGCGTGATTGCATGGTGTTCGCCCTGGTCAGCCCGGGCACCAAAGAGGGTAAAAGCCATTTGGCCGCCAGCTTGGCCATTGCCTTTTCGCAGTTGAACCTGAAAACACTGTTGATCGACGCCAACCTGCGCAAACCCGCCCAGCACCAGTTTTTTGACCTGCCCAACAAAACCGGCGTGTCCACCATGCTGGCGGGGCGAACGCTGGCCACCCTGGACCTTGCCCACACCATCAACAACAACCTGCATGTCATCACCGCCGGGCCCAAGCCACCCAACCCCATCGAAATCCTGAATGCACCGGCCGTCAGTGACTTGATTGAACGGGTGAAGGAAGACGTGAAGGTCATCATCCTTGACACGCCGCCGACCCGCGTGGGCTCTGATGCCCAGATCATTGCACCCCAGGCCGGGCTGGCCATCATGATCTGCCGCAAAGACCAAACCAGCCTGAGTGATTTGCGCCAAGCCTACCGCGACATGGAAACAGCCAGTGTGCCGGTGCTGGGCTCGTTCTACAACGATGTGCCCGACGTGCTCTCCGAGTCTGCGGGTTGGTTGCGGCGCCTGCTGGGCCGGTTTGGTGGCAAAACCAGCTGAGAGCCCGGCGTGACGACGTCGATGCCGCACCCCCTGGCATGCCTGCTTGGCGCATGGCTGTGCTGTTGGGGCAGTGGCGCACAAGCGCAATCCCACGTCGTGCTGTCAGGCACCTGGGGACGGTTTGTTCAAGCAGCTGACCAGAGCGGGCTCAACCAACCCCTGACCCCAGCGGACAGACTCACCGTGGTGGGGCCGCACTTCATGCGCGTGGGACCGGACAACAAACCCGCCACGCGCGACGATGAGCGGGTGCGCCTGTTTGGCGTCAACCTGTCCCACGAGGCCAATTTTCCAGCGCCCGAACGCGCCAAGGAAGTGGCGGCCACGCTTCGGAGCCTGGGTTTCAATGCGGTGCGCCTTCACCACATGGACACGCTGCCCACCGACGACCCGCAATCGTTCAAGAGCAGCCTGACGCAGGGGCCCTACCCCAGCCTGCACACGGGGGCTTTGAACCGGCTCAAGCAGTTCATTCCTGCACTGAAGCAAGAGGGCATTTACGTCAACCTGAACCTCATGGTGGGCTACCAGTTCCGCCCCGAGCAAGACCAGGTGCCCGCGCTGGACAACCAAGGTACCCCACCGGACCGCGGCTCCCCGGTCCACCTGTTCCATCCCCGGTTGGTGGAGTTGCAGACCCTGCACGCCCGCCGTTTGTTGGCCCACTTGAACCTGGGCAATGACCCTGTGCTGGCACAGGTGGAGCTGGTCAACGAATCCTCGCTGGCGGCCGCCTGGCTGCACTGGGACCGTGGGTACTGGGACCGCCAGATCCGAGGCCCCTACGCACAAGAGCTGACGCGCCAGTGGCATGCCTGGGCACTGGCCAGATATGGCAATGCCAAGGCCGCGTGTGCAACTTGGGGAACCTGCGACGACACCTTGCCCGGCATCCTCAGCCCGGCCAAGGCAGACGGCCTGCTGCTCGGCACACCCGGCGGCGGAACCTACGCCCGGCTGAAACAAAAGGCCGAGGACAGCGTGCAGAAACTTGCCAACCAATTGGGGCTGGGGAGCAGCAAGTCGTCCAAACCGAACGCCATCCACCCCTTGCTGCGCGATTTTTTGACATTTGTGGTGGATACCGACCGCCGATTCATGGACAGACTGCGCGACGTGGTCCGCGCTGCCACCCGGCCCGATCTGCCCGTCACCGGCACCCAGGCCAACTTCGGCGGGCCCCTCAACCTCCTGTCCCACACCCAGATGGACTATGTGGACGTGCACCACTACACCGACCATCCCGACTTTCCAGGGGGCTCGTGGTCCTGGACCGACTGGCGCATTCGCAACAGCGCCGTGGCTGGCCCGGAGTTCGTCAATTTGCTGAACCTGTCGGCCTACCGGGACCACGGTCGGCCCTTTGTGGTCAGCGAGTTCAGCCAGCCCTACCCCAACACCCAAGGCCACGACATCGTCCCGGTCATGGCCTTGCTGGGGGCGCAACAGGATTGGGACGGCCTGTACCTGTTCGACTATGTGGACGAGCACCCCGACCGCAACACCCCCCATAACTTCAATTTGCAGGGCGATTGGGCGCGCGCCGCACTGGTGGGCTTGTCGGCCCGGATTTTCCGCTTGGCCACGGTGCCCGCACTGACGGCGACACAGGTCACCCCCCTGGAGCCCGAGGCGCTCTTGGTGGCGGCCAGCAAACGCCAGCGACCCGACGCACTGGAACTGTTCTGGCGCACAGACCTGAACATGGGCATCCCCCAAGGCCTGGCAAGCCGCCACGGTCATGGCCAGGACAAATCGACCGCATCCTCCCGCAGTGGGGCCATCGCGCCACCCGCGCTCAGGTACGTGGAAGACGAGCGTTTGCTCACGGCCGCCTCGCCACTGGTGGCGGCCATCATCGGAGAGGTCGCAGCGGACGACACCCGAGTGGCCGGCGACCTGTCGGTCAAGGCGGACCGGCGTGCACCCAAGCAGGCGGTGACGTTGTTGGCGCATTCGCTGGATGGGTTACCCCTGAGGAATGCCACGTCCATGTTGCTGGCCACACCCGCTTTTGTCGTCGGTTCCCAACCCGCCTCGCTGCCACCCCGACCCCAAAAACTCGTGCCTTACCGGGGCGACAAAGACTGGTGGACACTGGAACCCGCCCCCCCCCACCAGGGTGAGCCGTCTTCTCCCCGCTCGGCCATCGGGCCTTTGTGGCTGGAGCGCAAGCCCTTGCGGGTGAGCCTGGTTTCCTCGCACCCCCGCATCCGTGTCCACCCGCTGGGACCCCGGGGCGAACGCATGCCCGCCCTGCCCGATTCAGCGGTGCTCAAAACCCCCCAGGGATTTGAGATCGCACTGAACCAATCCAAAGAACAAACCGCCCTGTGGTTTGAAATTGTCCGCACACCATGATCAGGCGTTTGCCCACCCCTCCCTTTCGTCCGCCAACGGCGCTGCGTGCGGCCCTGTTGTGTGCCGGTTTGTTCGCGGGCACATTCGCCTGGGCCACGGTGGACCTGGCCCTGCGCCTGGAAACATCGCTGAGCAGCAACAGCAACCTGTTCCGCGTGGCAGAGCCGGGCACCGCCACGGTACCGGTGCCCACGGAAGTGGTGTCCGCCAGGGCCCAACGCTACCTGATGGCCTTTGCAGCGGGTCTGCCACTGGATTCGGACGACACGCGCCTGGTGTTGACCACACAACTGGGCTGGGACCGGTACAACGGAAACAACAACATCAACAACCAGAGCAAGGAAGTGACAGTCAGATTGCCGTGGCGCTTCGGAAAGCTGGTAGAAGGAGAATGGGTCAAAGGCCACACCACCCTGCCCTACGCACTCGACCAAGACTACCAGCGGCTGGACCTCGTGACCCGTGACTGGCATGGCATGGTCGTGACACTCAAACCCACCCCCTGGCTGTCTTTCCCGGCACAGGTGGTTCGCCAGACGCTGCGCCACCAGGACCAGCTGGCCCACGGCAACCTGGACGAAAGCCGCACCCGCACCAGCTTGGCGGCCCGCTACCTCTCGCCCACGGGCAGCAGTGTGCAGCTGGGGTCGGCCCGCACCCAAGCCACCTTTCCACGCAGAGGCGCTGTGCCCGAGTTGTCCAACCGCGCCGAGTTCACCGACCAGGACACCTTTGTGGACATGACCTGGAACTACAGCCCGCTGACGCAACTGAGCTGGCGCTGGACCAACCGGCAACGCCACTACGCAGCAGCCCCCGAACTCAACAGCCACATGGTGCTGAGCCGCCTGAACCTGAGCCACGCGCCCTCGCCCCTGTCACGGGTGGATGTCCAGTGGTGGCAACAACCCACGGAAACCGACAACCCGGCCCTGCTGTATGGGGCCACCCGTGGCTTTGGCATCGGCATCAACTGGTTCGTCACGCCGTTGTCCACCCTGACATTGCAGTGGCAGCAAGAGTCACAGGAAGACAAACCATCGGCGCCGGGCAACACCTTTGCCCTGGAAAACCCCAAAACCCGCCGACTGGCCGCCCGCCTTCAGCACAACATCGTGAGGGGGGTGAACGCTTTTGTGGACGTGGCCAGGGAAACCCGCACGCGTGAACGCCAGGGCCGATCTGCGCAGAACGTGGTCCGGGTGGGGCTGGACTACACCTACGACAACATCCCTGGCGCGGTGGCTCGCACGCGCGCCGCGCCGGCCCCGGAATTTTGAGCTCCGGCGCGGCGCATCAATCGCGGTCGGTTCGCTTCCAGACACGCTCCCGCTGTCTGACAAAGCGTTTGTAGATGCCCAGCTTGGACCACACGTAGCGGGGCACACCCAGCAGCTCAGCCCCACTGAGCACCCCGCGACCCCACTGCCACCAGGCAAGCAGCACCGCCAGGGCGCACAGGGCCAGCAGGCCCATGGCCCACACGGCCACCCACCACCACCCCGTCCAGGCGCTGGACAGCAGGGCCAGCGCCCCCACGACCAGCTGCGCAAGCACCAGCAAACTCAGCGGGGGCACGGCGATGTCGAGCGCCAACGCCAACACGCGGGCATCACGCCGGCGCCAGGCCAGTGCCAGCATGCCCGGCAGCTCATCCTGGAGCATGCCCAGGTGGCCATGCTCCCAACGGCTGCGCTGCGTTTGCACGGTTTGGGCATTCACCGGAAATTGGCTGAGCACGCCCACATCGGGGTAGAAGCTGGCCATGTGCCCTTGCGCCGCCAGGGTCATGGTCAGTTGCAGGTCCTCCACAATGTGCCCACTGGCCAGGTTCTGCTGGCCAATGATGGCCCATGGAAAGGCCATGCCCGTGCCCATGAGCTGGCATGGTGCCCCCAAGCGACCCCACCCCGTGGGCCGCACCCAGGTCTTCACCAACCAAGCGAAAGCCGCCACCTTCACCGACACCGGTGCACCCGGAGGGGCCACCATCAGGTTCTTGCACTGCACCGGCGTGTGGCGGTCCATGGTGACCTGGGCGAGTTGCTGCATGTCGGCGGCACTGACACGGCAGTCGGCATCCACCACCACCAGCACCTCGGGTGGGCACCGACGGATGTGTTCCAGACCAAACTGCAGGGCATGGCCTTTTCCGCGCAGTGTCGGGTGCATGCGCTCCAACACCTCCACCCCCGCCAGCCTGGCCACGGCGGCGGTGTCGTCGGTGCAGTTGTCGGCCACCACCACCACCCGAAAGGCATCACCGTGGGCACTGGCCAAACCAGCCAGCGTGGCACCAATGCCCTGTGCCTCGTTGTGGGCGGGTATCAGCACGGCCACCCTGGGAAACGTGGGCGCCGCGGTGTCGGCACCCACCGGGTTGGCCACAGGGGTGCCGACCTGACGCGCCGCAAAACGGGCCAGCAGCACCTGGGCCACGAACACACCCGTGGGGACGGTGAAGCACAGCAGCGCACCACCCCACCACCACGCCAGCGCCAGCAAGCCCAGATCACCCATTGTTCAATTCACCCGGTGTGCGCGCACGGTCGTGGCTCCACAAGTCTTGGTTGACCATGGCCATGGACATGAACAACACCACCTGCAAAAACAACAGAATCCGCAAGGCCGTGCTCTCGGTGGCGTTGGACAGCAAAAACACCGCCAGCAACGACAGGTGGAACGCGAATTTGGGCCGATCCACCCGCACCAATCGGATGACGTTGACCAAATGGTTCAACAGCATCAGCACAAACAAACCAAAACCCGCCACCCCCAGCTCGTTCAACACCTCCAGGTAGCCGTTGTGGGCGGAGTTGGGCGTCCAGTAAAAGTGGCTCACCAACTCCTGCGAGGGGCTGCCCGGCCCCAGCCAGAACGAACCGTACCCGAGGCCAAAGGCCCAGTGTTTCTCGATCTCCAGCCACATGTACTCCCAAATTTCGGTTCGACCGGTCAGATCGGCAGACTTGCCGAACAGGGCCGAAAACGGCTCGATCAGCTCCTCCCACAGCGGCAGTCGGGAATGCTGGAAAAAGAACACCGTCAGCCCCACCGTGAGCACCATCATCACCACCACCACCAGACGGGCAATGGCCAGCGGTGTGCGGATGTAGGCCCGGTACAGCGAGAGGTACAGCCCCATGGACATCAATGCCAGGAACAGGCTGGTGGAACTGCGGGACATCACCAGGCAGGTGAGGATCACCAGGCAGCTCAGTGACGCCACCCACCACCGCCGGGGTGCCAGGGTTTGCAACACCAGCCAGAAAAACAGACTCACGGCCGACACAATGCCCAGGGTGTTTTTCTGGTCGAGGATGCCGCGCCAGGCCCCCGCCAGACTGACGACCGACTCCCGCCCGATGTCGGGCACAAACACGCCGGCCAGGATCGACAAAAACAGGATGACCGTCAAGCCATCCAGCCCGGTGCGCAGCAGCTTCACAAAATCGTGCCGACACAGGTGGGCCACGGACAGGCCAATGAGCAACACGCCAAAAAACTGAAATGAGCGTTTGATGACCGCTCCTGGCTCGGGGGACCAGCCAACGGTGAGCACGCAGTAGGCCAGCAACAGCCACACAAACGGGTTTTTGGCGGCCGGGTAGACGACGGCCCAGCCAGCGGTTTTGTAGATCACCCAGGCGGCCAAGGCAAACACACTGGTCCATTGCAGGCGGAGCACCCAAGAGCCATCGGACGACTCGGACACCACATCGTAGTTCCACGACAGCCCTGTGGGCAGTGCCGCAAACGCCAACGCCACCAGAAACAACCACCACCCAGCCCACTGCCAGGCGTGGGGCTCACCCTGTTGGCGCGGTGTTGGCGTGTCAGCGGTATTCATGGTAGCTGCGGCCGAAAAGGGAAGACAGCTTGCCAACCTGGGCCGCCACCTTGCGCCACCAGTAAAACCCACGGATGACCGAAAACGGGTAGCTGAGCGCCGTCAGCAGCAACGACAGCACCAGCAACCCGCCGCTGCGCAGCAGCAGCAGGCACCAGTTCATGCCCCACTGGACCCCTGACGAGCCGTGCAAGCTGGTTCGGATCCAGGTTTGCCCAATGCGGTAGGAGCGCCGGGTCAACCAACGCGTGTTGGCCCGGTCAAACGGCACCGTTTCATGGACAACCGCCTCCGCGCACCAGGCGGACCTGAATCCGCGGCGGTACAGCTCCTGGAAAAACAGGGTGTCTTCGGCACCCGTTTTGCCATAACTCTCGTCAAATGGCGGTGAAAACGCTTGGAAACACGAGCGGTGGAGAAGCACATTGCCGCCACGGACGGCTTCCAATGGCACAGGTTCGCCGGGTTCGTAGCTCGGTTGGTCAAAGAACCGCCCCTGCCGTATCCAGTCGGGTGAGCGCTCGTCAAACACCGGCAGGATGGGGCCGAAGATCACCTGGGCCTGTGTATCCCGGTGGGTCTGGAGCAATTGGTGCACCCAATTCGGACCGTCCGGGTACTGGTCATCGTCAATCAGCAGCAGGAACTCACCGCCGGCCATGGCCACCACCCGGTTGCGGGCCAGGGAAATGTTGGGTCGGGGGAGGTTTTCATAACGCAACCGGATGGGCAGCTGGCTGGCCCAGCTGGCGAGCACGGGTTGTGATGAAAAACCCGGGTCGTTGTCCACCACCACGACCTCACATTCGGCGGGCCCGCCAGGAAAATCCAGCTGCGCGATCCGGCCCAGCAAAAAATCCAGTTGCTGGGGACGCTTGTGGGTACAGATGCAAATGCTGATCAGCATGTCAGGCTCGGACAACATTCATTTTTTTCATGGACTTGGGCAACAGGTAGCCCCACAGAATGGCCGTCTCCAGGGACTCGGATGCCACCAGGCACCACACCACGGCAGGCATGCCGTACACCGCAGGCAGCCACAGCAGCAACCCCGACTGTAAACACAAGGACACCACACTGACCAGCAGCATGGGCCGGTAGGCCTCAAACCCCACCAACAGGCCCACCGCAATGAACTTGACCGTGTAAACCGAGAAATACACGCCCCACACGAACGTCAAGCCCTGAAGGCCACCGTATTTGTCTGCCGACAGCAGCAACACCACCCAGTCGTAGCCCAGCGCCAGCACCCCGAAATACCCCAGGATGGGGGTGAAGATGAGGGCCAGCGACTTCGCCAGGAACACGCGCATTTTCCGCCGGTCGTTGTCACCCACCAAGCGCGCGATGTCGGCACGCGCCATCTGGAACCAGGCCACGGTGATCAAACCCACGGGCATCAGCAGCAGGCGGGCGGCATTCAACTCGGCCGTGGCCGCCAGGCCCAGCATGGCGCCGGTCAGGTAGAGGTAAATGCTGTTGCCCAGCCACCCCACCAGCACACCCGGCACCGCCCAGCGGGTGATGCCCCAGTGTTCCCGGAGTGTGCGCCACACCGCGGCCAAACCCGCGTCTGCCCGCTCCACCGACACATTGGCCGTGGCCAGCAGGGCCAGCGCATTGGCCAGCGTCAGCACGCTGAAAATCAGGAACACACTGAAGTGGTCGAGCACATACAGCGCCACACCACCCAGCGCGGCCACCACGAAGTAGCCACCGTCCAGGCGCAGCACGTCCACCGGTCTGCGCAGCAGGTACAGCGTGGAACGCTTGAAATCCCGAAACGTGAGCGACACGATGTACACCCCAAAGCCAAAGGCCCCCAGCACCGCATCCAGGGCACTGATGCCTTCAGGCTGTATGTAGGCGCCAGCCAGGGCAAACACAGCCCCAAGCACCACCCCGGTGCTGCGGGCCAGGCGTTGCGCCTGGGCCAGCAACTTCTCCAGGGCCACCCCCGTGTTGCGGGAGCTGAGGTTGGCCACCGCATTGGTCACCAACGCGTCGATGAAGCCACAGATCAGCAAGCCCATGGCAAACAGCTGCACGTAGGCGCCGTACACCTCTTTGGGTGCCAGGCGAATCAGGAACACGCCAATGGCGAAATTCAGGCCACTGAGCATGACCTGATCGGCGACCGACGCCAGGGAGCGGAGAATCATGTCAGCGCACCGCCCGGTGGCTCAACGGGATGCGACCGGGGTGCGGGCAATCACCTGCAGGATGCGCTGGGCCGCCTGCCCATCGCCATAGGGGTTCTGTGCCTTGGACATGCGGGTGTATTCCGCCTGGTCGTCAAGCAAACGCGCCGCTTCGGCCAACAGGCGCTCGGGGTCGGTGCCCACCAGCTTGGCCGTTCCGGCCTGCATGGCCTCGGGGCGCTCCGTGCTGTCGCGCAGGACGAGCACGGGTTTGCCCAGGGAAGGGGCTTCCTCCTGCACGCCACCCGAATCGGTCAGGATGAAACACGAGCGGGCCATGGCCTGCACAAATTCCGGGTAGTCCAGCGGATCGGTCAACTGCACACGGGGGTGACCGGAAAGCACCGGAAACACCACCTCGCGCACGCGGGGGCTCAGGTGCACGGGGAAGTTCACACGCACATCGGGGTAACGGGCCAGCAAGGTGAGTATGGCGTGGCAAAGGCCCCGCATCGGCTCGCCCTGGTTCTCTCGGCGGTGGGCCGTGACCAACACCTCCCGCCCATCCCCGGTCGGCAACTTGCCCTCGTTGGCCAGCTTGTTGCGCGTCCACAGCAGGGCATCGATGCCGGTGTTGCCCGTGACGGTGATGCGTTCGTCGGCAATGCCCTCGCGCAGCAAGTTGTCACGCGCACCCGCCGTGGGGGGAAAGTGCAGGTCGGCCAGGTGACCCGTCATCACCCGGTTGGCTTCTTCGGGGTAGGGGCTGTACTTGTCGTGGGTGCGCAACCCGGCTTCCACATGGGCCACCGGAATCCGGTTGTAGAAAGCGGCCAGTGCGCCGGCAAATGTGGTGGTGGTGTCACCCTGCACCACCACCCAGTCGGGGCGGTGGGTTTTGAGCCAGTCGTTGATGCCCGACAGGCTGCTCATGGTGATGTGCGCCAGGTCCTGGTTGGGGCGCATGATGTCCAGCGACACCGACGGCCGCAGGCCAAACCAGGCCAACATGCTGTCCAGCATTTCCTTGTGCTGCCCGGTACTGACCACGTCCACCTGGAACCGCTGGGGATCGGACTGGGCGGCCAGCACCAGGGGCGCAAGCTTCACGGCCTCCGGGCGGGTGCCCATGACCACGGCCAGACGAATGGGAGAGGCGGACGACGGTAGCAGAGACATTCATTTGTTCCGGTAGTGGGGCAACAGCAAAGCCCGCAGCAGCAGCGCCACAAAGGTGGAGTTGGTGACCAGGTAGCGTTTCCACAACCGCCCAGGCTCCTGCACCAGTCGGTAGAACCACTCCATGCCCAGCCGTTGCACCCACAGGGGTGCGCGCTGGCGCAGGCCCGCCAACACGTCGAAGCTGCCACCCACGCCGATGGCCACCTTCACGTTCAGGCGATCCCATTGGCTTTCAATGAACTGCTCCTGGCGGGGCACACCCATGCCCACCAGCAGAATGCTGGCGCCGCTGTCGGCCACGGCCTGCGCCCTGGCGGCGGACTCGGCCACCGAAAAGTAACCATTGCCGTGGCCAATGGACAGACGGGGAAATTTGGCTTGCAAACGTTGCACCAGGGTGTCCACCACCTCTTGTGTGGCCCCCAGAAAGTACACACCCTGGCCCTCGGCCTGGGCGCGTTCACACAGCAGCTCCACCAAGTCCACGCCGGTGACGCGTTCGGGCAACGGCGTGCCAAACCAGCGGGCGGCCCAGATCAGGGGTTGCCCATCGGCCACGGTCCAACGGGCGCGGTCCACAAAGCGCTGCAGGTCGGGGCTGTCGCGCATCATCATCAGGATGGACACGTTGACGGTCGCCAACCAGCCCCTGCGGTCGGCGGCCATGTCGGCAAACAACCTGTCCACACAGCCCGCCAAAGTGACGGGCAAAAACCGTCCGTTCAGCAAGTGAACCTCGGCGTGTGTATCGGTGGGGTCTGCCTGGTGCATCGGTGGTGGAAGTGGGCCTGACGGTGGGCGTGAAGTATGCAACGCAGTGCTTGCATTCAAATTCATCCGCATTGTCGCCGATTGGCCCTGCGACCCATCGGGTCATCGGGCTCCACCCAATCCAGCAGCACCTTCTCAGGAAAAGCAGCAGACACCACGTCGCCCAGCCCCTCAAACACCTGGTCCAGCACCCGTGCCCGCCCGCCAAACAAGGCCTGCATGACATTCGGGTCTTCAAACAGCCCGTGCAGGTAAATGCCCAGCACATGTCCGCCGTGCGAAGGCGTGGCCAGCACACCCGCAGACGGGCCCGCCAGGGCGCCGCCAGCAGGCGCGACGCTCAACCCCCGATTGCACCACCCCGTCACGCCACCGTGGCTGCTGTGCAACACGGCCACGGCCACGTCGCCCGCAGCGGCCATGGCGGGGTGCTGTGCCGTTTGGCCCTGGTGAATTTCATATCCACACACCGCCAAACCAGCCAAGGCCGCCCACGGCCCGTCCATGGCGCCAAACCGTGCGGTGGTGTGGGCCAGTGTTTTGTCTGGCCCAAATGATGTGACCAGCGGCAGCAGCCCCAGGCCAGGCGCGTTGCCGTCCCGCAGCGCCTGGGCGGTGGGCCGTTGCGCGCTGTCGCCCGGCGCTGTGGGATGCCACTCCACCCCTTCGGTGTCCACAATGGCTTCGCCCAGCATTTGCAGGCCACCACAAATGCCCAGCACCGCCCCACCCCGCGCCGCGTGCTGGCACACGGCTGCGTCCAGCCCCTGGGCACGCAACCAGGCCAGGTCGGCCACGGTGGACTTGCTGCCGGGCAGGATGACCCAATCCGCCCCCACCAGCTCGGCGGGCGTGCGTGCCCACACCAGCCGGACGCCGGGCACGTTTTTCAGTGGCTGGAACTCGTCCAGGTTGCTGATGCGCGGGTAGGCCACCACCGCCACTGTCAGGTTCACCGCGCCTGCTGCTGTGCTGCGATCATCAAAAACGCCATCTTCCTCCGGTAGGCCGTGGTGGCGCAGCATGGGGATGGTGGCGATGGTCGGTATGCCCGTCAGCTGCTCCAGTTGCTGGGGCGCAGGGGCCAGCAGGCTGGCGTCACCCCGGAATTTGTTGAGCACAAAACCTTTGAACAACGCCCGGTCGGCCTCGGGCAGCAACGCCCAGGTGCCGTACAGGTGTGCGAATGCGCCACCCCGGTCAATGTCGGTGATGAGCACACAGGCCGCATTGGCGTGGCGGGCCACGCGCATGTTGACGATGTCGCTGTCGTACAGGTTGATTTCGGCGGGTGAGCCCGCGCCCTCGATGACGACCACGTCGTTCTCGGCCCGCAGGCTGTCGAGCGCGGCGGCAATGTGGGGCCACACCTTGTCGCTGCGGCCGCGCCAGGGCGCCTCGGTCAGCTCGCGGTCCACCTCACCCATCAGCACCACCTGGCTGCGGGTGTCGCCCTCGGGCTTGAGCAACAGGGGGTTCATGCGCACATCGGGCGCGGCGCGGGCGGCCAGGGCCTGAAAGTACTGGGCGCTGCCGATTTCGCCCATGCGTCCGCCTGGGGTGGGCACCACGCGGGCGTTGTTGCTCATGTTCTGCGCTTTGAAGGGCGCCACCTTGTACCCCTGGTCGGCGTACCAGCGGCACAGCGCCGTGGCCAGCCAGCTTTTGCCCGCGCCACTGGTGGTGCCCAGCACCATGACGCAGCGGGCAAGTGCGGGAGTGACGGGCGAAGTGGGGGGCGCAACAGGTTCAGTCATGGGAGGGCACGGGGTGGGTCAATGGGGTGGATTCGCGCTGGCGCCACGCCAGCACCGCCTGGCGCAGCACCTGCTGTGACTCAGGCGCCAGCACGCCCAGGCGCACCCAGCCGGGCAGGCCAAACGAGGCGGCGTCGCGCAGCTTGATGCCACTGTGCTGGCGCAGGTGGGCCAACAAGGCGGTCATGGCGTCGGTATCGGGCGCGTCCGGGCCGGGGCAAGCCAGGTGAAAGTTGGCATCGCTGGGCAGCCATTCCCAGCCCAGGCGGTCGCACAGCGCCAGCTGCTGGGTTTTCCAGCGCAACAGCGTCTGACGGCTGGTGGCCAGCCAGCGCTGCACCGCCGGTTGGCACCAGGCGTTCAGCATGGCCACGCCGTGGGCCCCCACCGCCCATGAGGGCGCCAACGCTTGCAAGGTGTGGTGCACCTGTCCAGCGAGCGACTGGGGCTGGTCCAACGCCTGCTGCGGGGCAATGAGGTAAGCGGCGCGCACACCTGTGAGGCCCAGGGCCTTGTTGGGCGACCACAGTTGCCACACGCCGTGCAGGCTGTGCCCGGACAGCGACGGGTCGCCGCTCAGGCGCAGCGGCGCATAGGCGCAGTCCAGCACCAGCACGGCGTCGGTGCCACCGACCGGGCTGGAATGGGCGACGCAGGCGGCCAGCTCGGGCTGGTTCTGGCCGTGCGGTGTGCCAGGCTCGCAGCACCACAGCAGCTGGGCGTCGCTGGGGTGCGCCACGGGCTGCAGGCCCCAGGCGTGCGTCAGGCGGGCCACGTCGGCAAAGTGCTGTGGCGGGTACCACACGCGTTGCAGGCCCAGGCGCACCGCGGCCGCAGTCAGGCGGCCCATGGCCTCGCTGGCACTGGCCATGGGCAGCACCCGCTCGGGTGCCACACCGTGGAACGCCGCCAGCGCCTGGCGCAGCTGGGTGTAGGTCGGGTCGGGGTAGGTGGCGGCCGGGGCTTGCTGCACC
This sequence comes from Polaromonas sp., assembly GCA_013823635.1. Lineage (GTDB taxonomy): Bacteria > Pseudomonadota > Gammaproteobacteria > Burkholderiales > Burkholderiaceae_C > UBA2334. The sequence goes on from PNML01000030.1 coordinate 26,048, forward strand.
GCCGCCAACACCTGCTCGCAGGGGCCACAGGCGTTGGCGTTGGTGGAAAAGTCGTGCAGCGGCGTGCCCCGGTGGTCGGGGCCGCCGTGGGTGCTGGCGGAAACGCCCGCTTCACCGCCCATGGCGCTCACCCCAACCGCCTTCCTGTGCCGTTCAACAGGGGCACATTCGCTATGAAAAAAGGACTGAAAATCATCAAAATCAGGAGTAAATATTGTCAAAAACAATAGCCAATAAACCAATACAATAAAGCGCTGAAGCCATTTTTTTTATCAAATTTAGGGCCAATACTGTGTCTGCAGATTGTGGCACCCGCCCATGGGCATTCAGCACATAGGCCCCCGGCTTGCCCAAGCGAATGCCCAACACCAGCGCCATGGCCGCCATGGGCCAGCCGCTGTTGGGTGACGGGGTGCGCCGCGCTTGCGCAGGCAGACGGCCCAGCTGGCGCACCAGGCGCCAGCGGGCGACGCCCTGCCCCCTCAGTCCCGTCAGCCCATTCAACCTCCGCTGCCCCTGCCACACCACCGCCACGGCCACCAACAGCAGCGCGGTCAGGCGGGCGGGCAGCCAGCTCAGCACGTCGTCGGCGCGGGCAGCCCACTTGCCCGCCCAGGTCCAGTCGCGCCCGCCGCGCTCGCCCCGGTAGCCCCACATGGCGTCGGCGGTGTTGGCCAGCCGGTACAGCGCCGCGCCGGGCAGGCCCGCCAGCGCAAACCAGAACAGGGGGGCCACCACCGAGTCGTTGAAGTTTTCGGCCAGGGTTTCAATGGCGCTCTCGCGTACCTCGGCTTCGGTCAGTTGCGCCACATCGCGGCTGACCAGCCAGCCCAGGCGCTCGCGCCCTGCCGCCAGCGATTGGCCCAGCGCGGCCTCCACCGCCCTCACCTCGTCGCACAGCATGCGCAGCGCCAGCAGGGGCTTGAGCAAGGCACCCAGCACCAGGGCGGTCAGCGCCGTGCGTGCCGTTGTTGCCCAGCCGTCCTGTTGCGCGTCAGTCAAGCCTGTCTGCACCCCGGTCAGCAGCACCGACTGCACGCCCCAGGCCACCGCCACCACCAGCGCCGCCAGGGCACACCAGGCCAGCGCGCCCAGGCCAAAGGGCAGGGCTTTGTCGGCCCACAGCCCGGCCCTGCCCCCCTTGGCGTCACGGTGGGCCACTTTGGCAACCGGCGCGATCCACCGCCCCGCCCAATCCAGGGCCGAGCCCATCCACACCACCGGGTGCCAGCGCACGGGTGGCTCGCCCCACAGGCGGTCCACAGCCAGAGCGACCAGCATGGCCAGGCCCCAGAGGGTGGGCGACAGCGTCAGCGCCGACATCGGCCCCCCCTGTTCAGGCCGCCGCCACGCCCCGGGCCGTCATGCCCAGGCGGGCCAACAGCGCCTGATCAGCCGCCACGTCGGGGTTGCCGGTGACCAGCAGCTTGTCGCCGTAAAAGATGGAATTGGCCCCGGCGGCAAAGCACAGCGCCTGCACCGCGTCGCTCATCTGGCGCCGGCCTGCCGATAGGCGCACGCGCGCCGTGGGCATGGTGATGCGGGCCACCGCGATGGTGCGCACGAACTCCAGCGGGTCCAGGTCGGGCTGGTCGGCCAAGGGCGTGCCCGCCACCTTGACCAGGTGGTTGATGGGCACCGACTCGGGGTATGGCGACAGGTTGGCCAGCTCGGCAATCAGGCCGGCGCGCTGCAAACGGCTTTCACCCATGCCCACGATGCCGCCGCTGCACACCTTGACCCCGGCGCTGCGCACGCGGGCCAGGGTGTCCAGGCGGTCCTGGTAGTCGCGGGTGGTGATGATGTCGCCGTAAAAGTCGGGCGCGCTGTCCAGGTTGTGGTTGTAGTAGTCCAGCCCGGCGTCGCGCAGCGCATCGGCGTGGCGCTGCTCCAGCATCCCCAAGGTGGCGCAGGCCTCCAGCCCCTCGGCCTTGATGGTGCGCACCAGCTCGGCCACGGCTTCCACGTCTCGGTCCTTGGGGGCGCGCCAGGCCGCCCCCATGCAAAAGCGCGTGGCCCCTGCTGCCTTGGCCCCCAGCACGGCTTCGCGCACGGCCTCGGGCGTCATCATTTTGGTGGCGGCCACGCCCGTGGGGTGGTGGGCCGACTGCGGGCAGTAGCCGCAGTCTTCGGGGCAGCCACCGGTCTTGATGGACAGCAGCGTGGCCAGCTCCACTTCGGTGGGGTCGAAGTGCTGGCGGTGCACGGTTTGCGCCTGGAACATCAGCTCGGTGAAGGGCAGGTCGAGCAGATCGGCCACGGCCTGCACGCGCCAGCGGGGTTGCGCCTGGGACGCGGCTGGCTGGGCGGTGCGGTGGAAATGCAGGGGCTGGGCCGTGGGGGAAGGTGCAACGGTGTCGGTGTCCATGCGAAAGCTCAAGGTGAAGGCGTGGCCGTGGGGGTAGTGGCCGCCTGTGTGGGAGAAAACAGCGCAGAGGGGGTGCCCCACGCATCGTCAAAAACAAGACTCGGCAAGGCCTCGCGGTGGGCCCAGTCCAGTTGCTGCAACATGGGCTGGTCGTAAAACGCCGTCACCGGGCCCAGGCACAGCAAGGCGATGGGCTCCGCCCCGCTGGGCAAGGCCAGCATTTTGCCCAGCTCGGCGGGGTCAAACACCGACACCCAACCCATGCCCAGCCCCTCGGCCCGTGCGGCCAGCCACAGGTTCTGAATGGCACAGGCGGCCGATGCCAGGTCCATGTGCGGCATGGTGCGGCGGCCAAACACGTGGCGCTCGCGGCCATCGGCCAACACCACAGTCAGCAGCTCGGCACAGTCGAGCAGGCCTTCCACCTTCAGGCGCATGAACTCGTCGCGGCGCTCCCCCAGTGCGTCGGCGGTGCATTGGCGCTCGCGCTCCACCACCGTGTGCAGCCGCTGGCGCAGGGCGGTGTCGGTGATGCGGATGAAGCGCCAAGGCTGCATGAAGCCCACACTGGGCGCGTGGTGCGCGGCCAGCAACAGGCGCTGCAGCACCGCAGGCGCCACCTCGCCACCACAGAAGTGCCGCATGTCGCGGCGCTCGGCAATGGCGCGGTACACACCGCGCTGCTCCGCCTCGGCAAAAGCGTGGGGGTTGGCGGGGGTGTGGGCGGGGGCGGGGGTCAATCTTCAATCCCCCGTTGGGCGGGAACGCCCGCCTTGAAGGCGTGCTTGACCAGGGTCATTTCCGTCACGGTGTCGGCCAGCTCGATGAGCTCGGGCGGGCAGCGCCGTCCGGTCAGGCACACATGGACGTGGCTGGGGCGGCTGCGCAGGGTGGCCAGCACATCGTCCAGCGGCAGCCAGCCGTAAATCAGCGGGTAGGTGATTTCGTCCAGCACCACCAGAAAGTGCTGCCCCGCCAGGATGGTGGCCTTGGCGGTTTCCCAGCCGTTGCGGGCCAGCTGGGCGGAGTGCGCCAAATCCTGGCTTTTCCAGCTGAAGCCGTCGCCCAGGCCGACGATGGGCACGCCCAACTGCTCAAACATGCGGTGCTCGCCAAAGCGGGCGCTGGGCACCTTCATGAACTGGTAAATCTGCACCGCCTTGCCGCGCCCATGGGCACGCAAGGCCAGGCCAAAGGCCGCCGTGCTTTTGCCTTTGCCGTCGCCGGTGTTGACGATGACGATGCCCCGGCGTTCGCCCTCGGGCTTGTCGTAGGGTTTGTCGGAGGGGGGTGTTTCGATGTGCATGGGAAGTCTCGCGTCAAAAGGGCATCAAGCCGGTGCAGGCAGGGGCAACACGGGCCGCTGCCCGCGCAGAAGTTGGTGCGCCGCGCCGCCCACCAACACCAGTAGCATGAGCACGCCCACCAGGGCCTGCTGCAAGGCCAGCGCGAGCGGGCTCTGCGCGGGGGGCGGGTCGGCATCGGGCTGGCGTTGCAACAGCACCCCTTGGCGTACCGGTGGTGTGGGGGCTTGGGTGGCCACGGCCACCGTGGCGGGCGGTTGCGACCGTGGAGCGGGCATGGCGGCACGGGCCACAGGGGTTGAGGGATCACCGGCCCGAGCCGCTGGCGCTTGCTGCGCCACCCAGTCGCGCACACCCGGCAACTCGTTGGGCAGGGGGTCCTGGCGGGTCAGCTCCTGGTACAGGCGGGCCAGTTGCTGGCGCGTGGCGGCATCGGCCTGCCAGTGCCCCAGCCGGTGGGCCTGCACCAGGCGCTCCAGGGCCTGGGCATAGGCCTGCGGGTGGCTGCGCAGCCACTCGGGCAGGCCCAGGCTGTGTTTGTCGCGCACCAGCACATCGTGAAAGCTTTGCCAATGGTCGCTGCGCACGGTATCAGGCGACACCGATTGCCAGCCCCACGCAAACTGCACGGCCTTGAGCACCTGCAGCGTGCCCGCATAGCCCTCGGCCTTCTGGGCCTGCAACCACCCGGGGTGCAAATAGCGCGATTGCATTTCGCGGGCAATGGCCAGCCGGGCGGTTTCGGTGTGGGCCTCGCCCACGTCTTGCAGCTGGCTCACATGCAGCGCCAACCCCTGTGGCCGCCCGGCCACGCGTGCCGCCGCCGACAGGCCGCCCAGGTATTGAAAGGGGTCGTCAGAGCTCACCATGGCGTACAGGTGCGAGCTGCGCGACAACACGGCGGCATCGGTGCGCCGCAGGTGGGCGGAAAACGCCTGCACCGCCACGCCCTGGCCCAAACCTTCCACCGGCTCGCCCGCCAGGTAGGGCTGGCCCATGCGCTGCAAAAACAACTGGCCCAGCCGCTGGTCTTCGGCCTGCAGGCCATCGGCTTGCACCGCTTCGGCCAGGCCGGTGCCGTAGTCGCCCACGGCGTTGCCAAAGGCCCGCACACGCGCCAGGGTGTCGGCCTGGGGGCCGGGCACACCGCGCTGGCGCAGCTCGGTGGCCACCTGACGGGTGAGCCGTGCCACGGTGTTGCCGGGTTCGGCTGCGGCCACCTGGGCCACTGCCTGGTCGAGCAGGGCCATGAGGGCGGGAAACTGGTCGCGGTAGGAGCCGGTCACGCTCAGCAGCACGTCCACCCTCGGGCGGCCCAGTTCGGCGGGGCTGAGGGTGTCCACCCGGATGGGGCGGCCCGTGTCGTCCCACACCGGGCGCACACCCAAAGCCACCAGGGCCTGGGCTTCCAGAATGCCCTGGTGGCGCAGCGTTTCACCCGCCCACAGCGACAAGGCCATGCGCTCGGGCGGCTGGCCGCCGTGGCGGGCCGTGTGGTCTTTGAACCAGTCGTTGAACAGGGTTTGGGCCACTCCGTAGGCCTGGCGCGTGGGCAGGCGGCTGGGGTCCAGGCCGGTGAGGTTGCGGCCTGTGGGCAGGCTTTCGGGGTTGCGGATGGGGTCGCCCCCATACGCGGCAGGCACAAACTGCCCCCGCAGGGCCGCCAGCAGGCCGGGCATTTCGCCCTCGGTGGCCAGCAGCCGCTCCAATTCCTGCGCCCGCAGGGCCAGTTGGAGCAGCGCCGGGGTGTCGATGGGCTGGCGTGCGGCGCGGTTGGGCACATGGTCGTCGGCCCGCACCGGGCCGGCGGCGGGTTCGGCCAGCGCGGGGCGCAGGTCCAGCGTGCTGGCGGCCTGGGCGTCTTGCAGGGCCACGGCCAGCCAGCGGGCGGGGCGCGAGGTGGCCACGCTGTCGTGGCGGATCAGAAAGGCCTCGTCAATGTCTTCGCCCAGGGCGTCGATCAAGGGCTTGCGCAGCGCCTGCAAAATGGTCTGGCTGCGCTGCTCGGGCGTGGGCACACGGCCAAACACCGCCAGCCCCTTGGGTTGCGAGCTTTGCGCCAGCTGGTCCAGGTAGGGGTGCAACAGTTCCAGAAAACCAGCGAAGTCGGCGGCAATGCGCTCGGCGCTCCAGCCCAGGTCGCGGTGCAACTGGTGTTCCACAAACTGGGCCACCAGCTGCTTTTCAAGCGCCCGGCGGGTGGGGCCTTCGTCCACGGTTTCCCATTCGTGCATGACCTCGTGCATCTGCGCCATGCGGGCCTCGAACCCCGCCGGGGCAAAGGTGGGGGTGCGGTGGCTGACGAGCAGCGCCCTGCCCCTTCGCTTGGCGGTCAGGGCCTCGCCCAGGTTGTCCACGATGTAAGGGTAGACCACGGGCAAGTCGCCCAGGGGCAACAGGGCGTCGTCGTGCACATCGAGCCCGCGTGACTTGCCGTTGGCCCACTCCTGCGTGCCGTGGGTGCCAAAGTGGATGAGCGCATCGGCCGAGTCCTGCGCCCACTGGTACACCGCCAGGTAGTGGTGCGACAGCGGCACCTTGCTTTTGTGCATGAACGGGTGTTGGCCGTTGTGCAGGGTTTCCTCGCGGGGCGGCTGCGGCAGCACCGACAGCTGGCCCACCTGCATGCGCGGCACCACAAACACCGGCTCGCCCTGCCACTGCACCACGTAGCGGCTGCGCTCTGGCGGGCCCCAGTGGGCCAGCATGCGGGTGCGCACGGCCTCTGGCAGGGCTTGCCAGCGCGCCAGGTAGCGCGCCAGCGGCCAGGCCGCCGCCTGGCCCGAGCGCAGCAAACCCAGCAAATCGGCACTGGGGTAGTAGGCCGCCAACAGGGGCTGCAGCCCAGCTATCCAGTCGCTTTCAGGCACCCGCCGGGTGCGGTAGCCCGCATCGGCCAGGCCTTGCGACACCGCTTCCAGGCTGCGCGGCACATTCAGGAACGAGGCCCCGAAGTGCTTGCCGCCCGGCGGGTAGTTGTACACCATGGCCACCAGCCGGTGCTCGGCCACGGGCCGGGTTTGCAGCGCCACCAGCCGCCGCGCCTTGGCCACCACGGCCAGGGCCTGGCGCTGGATCAGTCGGGGCTCGCCCGGTGTGGGGCCTTGGGCCGTGGTGATCACGGGGTCGATGGCCCCGGCGGCTTCGGGTTGCGCCAGGTAAAACGGCACGTCGGAGGTGGACAGCCCGTGGGCCGCGCCGTCCCAGGCCGCCTCGTCGCCCGAACGAAACGGCTGCGTGGCCAGCATGGGCACCCGCCAGCGGGCCAGCAATGGCTGCATGGCCGCGGCCTGCGGGGTGAACTGGTGCAACACCAGCAGCGCCGGGTGGGGTTGGCGCAGGGTGTTGGTGCCCGCGTTGGTGCCAGAGTGGTTGGCGATGGGGGTGGCGTTGGGGGCGGGCAACTCCAGCACCTCGGCCAGGCTCTGCGGTGTGGTCTGCTGGCCAAACACCGCGTAGGCCCACAGCCCTT
>PNML01000031.1 GCA_013823635.1 Polaromonas sp.
TTCGGTTTCGCGGCAGGCGCGGGGGTTGACCAGGCAGCTCGAGGTTTTGTTCTGGAACACATGGTCCAGGCAGGCCTGGTTGCAGGCGATGCAGGTGTTGATGAGGTCGGCCTGGCCCCGGGCGGCCTTGTTCACAAACTCGGCATCGGCCAGCAGCGGGCGCGCCAGCGACACCATGTCGGCCTGGCCGCTGGCCAGGATGCCCTCGGCCACCTCGGGGGTGTTGATGCGGTTGCTGGTGACCAGCGGCGTGGTGATGCCCGCCGCCGCGAACTCGGCCTTCATTTTGGCCGTGACCCAGGCAAACGCCGCGCGCGGCACGCTGGTGGCGATGGTGGGCACGCGGGCCTCGTGCCAGCCAATGCCGGTGTTGATGAGGGTGGCCCCGCCCTGCGCCACGGCCTTGCCCAGCATGACCACCTCGTCCCAGGTAGAGCCGTTGGGCACCAGGTCGATCATGGACAGGCGGTAAATGAGCGTGAAGTCCTGGCCCACGGCCTCGCGGGTGCGGGCCACGATTTCCAGCGGCAGCTGCATGCGCTGGGTGTAGTCGCCGCCCCAGCGGTCGGTGCGCTGGTTGGTGTGTTTGGCCAGAAACTGGTTGATGAAGTAGCCCTCGGAGCCCATGATTTCCACGCCGTCGTAACCCGCCTCGCGGGCCTTGACGGCGCAGTTCACAAAGGCGCGAATCTGCCGCTCCACGCCACGCGCCGACAGCGCCCAGGGCGTGAACGGCGAAATGGGCGACTGGATGCGCGATGGCGCCACCGCCAGCGGGTGGTAGGCGTAGCGCCCGGTGTGCAGGATTTGCAGCGCAATCTGACCACCGGCACCGTGCACGGCATCCGTCACCACCCGGTGGCGCCTGGCCGCGCCACTGGTGGACAAGGTGCCCGCAAACGGCTTGGCCCAGCCGGCCACGTTGGGGGCAAAGCCGCCGGTCACGATCAAACCCACACCGCCCTCGGCCCGCTCGCGGAAGTAGGCGGCCAGCTTGCTCAGGTCACGCCCTTCTTCCAGGCCGGTGTGCATGGAGCCCATGAGCACGCGGTTTTTGAGCGTGGTGTGGCCCAGGTTCAGCGGCGTGAACAGGTGGGGGTAGGTCGGGTGTGACGGGGCAGGGGCGGTGGGCTGGTGCATGGCGGCGTTGGGGCGGTTGAAACCAAGCCCGCCAGCCTAGCGACAGCGTGGCCCCGTGCGTAGAGGCGTTCCCCCAATGCCAGCCGCCCAGGTGACAGCGGATCGGCCAGCGCCTCAGGAGTTGATGTACGACTCCAGCTGCGCGATGGTGAATTCGTGCTGCTCGATCAGGTCGTCCATGAGGTCGCGGATGGAGATCATGCCCACCACCCGACCGCCGTCCACCACGGGCAAGTGGCGGATTTTTTTCTCGCGCATGATGGCCATGCACATGCGGGTGCCGGTTTCAGGGGTCACCACCAGCACGTTGCTGGTCATGATGTCGCCCACGCGGGTGTCTTTGGAGCTTTTGCCTTGCAAAGCGACCTTGCGCGTGTAGTCGCGCTCGGACAGCACGCCGACCAGCTTGTCGGCCTCCATCACCACCAGCGCGCCCACTTCGTGCTGGGCCAACAACTGCAAGGCGCTGAACACGGTGTCATCGGGCTTGACGCTGCACACGGGCAGCGCACGTTTGGCCAGCAAAGCTGAGACGGGTTTCATGGTGAACCTCCTGATGTGCAATTGCGAACTGAAACGGGGTGAAAGCCTTCTGGCAAACAGCTTACCCCAACGCGGTGTCATCGGCGCGAGGTGCCGCACCGCGCCGAGGTGCCACCACCCACCCATGCCCGACAATAGGGGCCCATATGAGACACCTGACCCCCCGTGAAGCCTGGGCCCTGATTCAGCAACGCCCCGACGCGTTGTTTGTGGACGTGCGCATGGAGATTGAATCGCTCTACGTGGGACGCCCGCCGGGCGTGGAAAACATCCCCTGGTACGAATACCCCGACCTCACACCCGACCCGGCCGCCTTTGCCGCCGCCGTGGAGCGCGAGGCGGGCAGCAAAGACCGCACCGTGGTGCTGATCTGCCGCAGCGGCAAACGCACGGTGGACGCAGGCCATGCGCTGGAAGCCGCCGGTTTTGCCGACGTGGTCAATGTGTTGCACGGGTTCGAGGGGGAGCTGAACGACCAGTTCCACCGCTCCAGTTCCACGGGTTGGCGTTTTGACGGGCTGCCCTGGGAACAGATGTGAGCAGCTGCCACATTTTTTTAATAAAAATACCCCTTGACGCTCGCCGGTCATGAACAGTTCGCTATTCATCATGACAGCCATCTGATGTTGGCTGCCTCCGCTTCACCGCCCACGGTCACCGCCCCGAACACCGCCCAAGAGGTCTTGCACGGGGTGTTTGGTTACCCCGCATTCCGCGGGCCACAGGCCGACATCGTGGCCCATGTGCTGCAGGGCGGCGACGCGCTGGTGCTCATGCCCACAGGCGGCGGCAAAAGTCTGTGCTACCAGGTGCCCGCCATCGTGCGCCACCGCCAGGGGCGGGGCGTGGCGGTGGTGGTGTCGCCCCTCATTGCCCTCATGCACGACCAGGTGGGCGCCCTGCACGAGGCGGGTGTGGAAGCCGCCTTCCTCAACTCCAGCCTCAGCGGTGAAGAAGCCGCAGCCGTCGAAAAGCAGCTGCTGCGCGGCGAGCTGGTGCTGCTGTACGTGGCCCCCGAGCGCCTGACCACACCGCGTTTTCTGGCGCTGCTGGACTCGCTGCACGAGCGGCAGCTGCTGAGCCTGTTTGCCATTGACGAAGCCCACTGCGTGAGCCAGTGGGGCCACGACTTCCGCCCCGACTACCGTGCCCTGAGCGTGCTGCACGAGCGCTACGCCGGTGTCCCCCGCCTGGCGCTGACGGCCACCGCCGACGACCTGACCCGCGCCGACATGGTGGCACACCTGCAACTGGAGGGGGCGGGACAGTTCGTCAGCAGCTTTGACCGGCCCAACATCCGCTACACCATCGTCGAAAAGAAAGACCCCACCCAGCAGCTGCTGCGTTTCATCCAGCGCGAGCATGCCGGGGACGCGGGCGTGGTGTATTGCCAGAGCCGCAAACGCGTGGAGGAAGTGGCCGAGCTGCTGGCGCGCGAAGGCGTCAACGCACTGCCCTACCACGCGGGGCTGGACGCCCGCCTGCGCCAGACCCACCAGGATCGTTTTTTGCGCGAAGAAGGTGTGGTCATGGTGGCCACCATCGCTTTCGGCATGGGCATAGACAAGCCCGATGTGCGCTTTGTGGCCCACCTGGACATGCCCAAAAACATCGAGGGCTACTACCAGGAAACCGGCCGCGCCGGGCGCGACGGTGAGCCCGCCAACGCCTGGATGACCTACGGCCTGCAAGACGTGGTGAACCAGCGCCGCATGATCGACGAGAGCCCCGCGGGCGAAGAGTTCAAGCGCGTGCTGCGCGGCAAGCTCGACGCGCTGCTGGGCCTGGCCGAGGCCACCGACTGCCGCCGCGTGCACCTGCTGGACTACTTTGGCGAGGCATCGCAACCCTGCGGCAACTGCGACAACTGCCTGCAGCCCCCCGACACGCTGGACGCCACCGAGGCCGCACGCAAGCTGCTGAGCTGCATTTACCGCGTGCAGCAGGCCAGCGGCATGGCCTTTGGCGCCGGGCACCTGATCGACATCCTGCGCGGCAAAACCACCGACAAGGTCACCCAGTACGGACATGAGCGGCTCAGCACCTTTGGCATCGGTGCAGCTTTCAGCGACACCCAGTGGCGCAGCCTGCTGCGCCAGCTCATTGCGCGCGAGGCCGTGGCCGTGTCGGCCGACGGTTACACCACCCTGTCCCTGACCGACCAGGCGCGCGCCATCCTCAAGGGCGATGTGCCCGTGCGCCTGCGCGTGTCCAGCGCCCCCGCACCCGCCGAGCGCAGCCGCTCGCGCGACCGCGCTGGCCGGGCCACCGCCGCCGCGCAGGCCCACAGCGAACTGAGCCCCCCGCAACAAGCGGCGCTCACGGCCCTCAAGGCCTGGCGCTCGGGCGTGGCCAAGGCCCACAACCTGCCCGCATTCGTGATTTTTCCGGACAGCACGCTGCTGGCACTGGCCCAACGCCACCCCCAGACCCTGGCCGACCTGCAAGGCATTCCGGGCGTGGGCCAGAAAAAACGCGAGGCCTATGGCCCGCAGGTGCTGGAGGTGCTGGCTGCGCTCGACGCCGACTGAGCACCCATGGCACCCACCGCGGGTCACATGGCCTAAAATTGACAAATATCAAACCCAGACCCGCCCACCAGGAGATTCCATGTCCCACGCACCCCAGACCCCCCCTGCCCACGACACCCAAGATGTGGTGGAGTCCATCGTGCCGCACATGCCCGTGGTGTTGCCCGTGGCCGGCGCGGTGCTGATTTTCCTGCTGGCCTTCATTGCGGTGTTCATGGCCTGATTCACGGCGGCCCCTTCACCAAAAGCCGGGGACACCCGGCTTTTTTGTGTCCAGACCGAAGGTTTTTTGGCATTTTTGCCACCCAGCGCTTTGTGCAGCTGATTACTCAGCTATTGTTTTGAAATTTCTTCACACGTCGGGTTCATTTTTCGGCATCAGGTTATGCGGTTATTGCATGTAACTTGCCGGTAACTGACCCCTGCGGGTTTTTAAAATGGCGGTCCTTGGCCGACACGCGGTTTCAGGCAGCAGGCCATACCCCTCTGCTGGCTGACAACACCTGCAACCAGCTCACAGCTTCGCAGCCTCCGGGCGCCGACCGGGACGCCATCCCCGCAGGGCCTGTGCCTCGCACAGACCTGAAGCGGATGTTGAAAAACGTCTCGTGACCAGTCAAATCCCTGCACCCTTCCCGCACGGGGGCGACGTTTTTCGACATCCCGCTTTTTTACTTTGGAGTTGTCGCATGAACGCACCCGTGATGCAGGGCCTCGCCCTGAACACCCCTTCCTACGTCAAAAACGCCCGGCTCGTGGCCTGGGTGGCCGAAATGGTGGCGCTGTGCAAGCCCGCCGCCGTGCACTGGTGCGATGGCTCCCAGGCCGAATACGACCGCCTGTGCGACCAAATGGTGGCCAGCGGCACCCTGAAGCGCCTCAACCCCGCCAAACGCGCCAACTCTTACCTGGCCTGCTCCGACCCGTCGGACGTGGCCCGCGTGGAAGACCGCACCTACATCTGTTCCGAAAAGAAGGAAGACGCCGGCCCCACCAACAACTGGATGGCCCCCGCCGAGATGCGCGCCACACTGCAGCCGCTGTTTGACGGCTGCATGGCTGGCCGCACCATGTACGTGGTGCCCTTCAGCATGGGCCCGCTGGGCTCGCCCATTGCGCACATCGGCATCGAACTGTCCGACAGCCCCTATGTGGCCGTGAACATGAAGATCATGACCCGCATGGGCAAGGCCGTGTTCGATGTGCTGGGCACCGACGGCGAGTTCGTGCCCTGCGTGCACACCGTGGGCGCTCCGCTGGCCGCCGGTCAGGCCGATGTGGCCTGGCCTTGCAACCCCAAGGTCAAGTACATCGTTCACTACCCCGAGACCCGCGAAATCTGGTCGTACGGCTCCGGCTACGGCGGCAACGCGCTGCTCGGCAAGAAGTGCTTTGCGCTGCGCATCGCGTCCACCATGGGCCGTGACCAGGGCTGGCTGGCCGAGCACATGCTCATCCTGGGTGTGACCAGCCCCGAGGGCAAGAAGTACCACATCGCGGGCGCCTTCCCCAGCGCCTGCGGCAAAACCAACTTCTCCATGCTGGTGCCACCCGAGGCCTTCAACGGCTGGAAGGTCACCACCATTGGCGACGACATCGCCTGGATCAAGCCCCGCCAGGACGCCGACGGCAACACCCGCCTGTACGCCATCAACCCCGAAGCGGGCTACTTCGGCGTGGCCCCCGGCACCAACACGCTGACCAACCCCAACTGCATGGCCAGCCTGGACAAAGACGTCATCTTCACCAACGTGGCCCTGACCGACGACGGCGACGTGTGGTGGGAAGGCATGGAAAAAGACAACCACAACCTGCCAGCGCACCTGATCGATTGGCAAGGCAAGGACTGGACACCCCAGATCGCCAAGGAAACCGGCGCCAAGGCCGCCCACCCCAACGCCCGCTTCACCGTGCCCGCCAGCAACAACCCCGCGCTCGACAGCGCCTGGGATGACCCGGCCGGTGTGCCCATCGATGCCTTCATCTTCGGTGGCCGCCGCTCCACCACCGTGCCACTGGTGACCGAAGCCCGCAACTGGGTGGAAGGCGTGTACATGGCCGCCACCATGGGCTCCGAAACCACCGCTGCGGCCTTTGGTGCCCAGGGCGTGGTGCGCCGCGACCCCTTCGCCATGCTGCCGTTCACTGGCTACAACATGAGCGACTACTTCCAGCACTGGCTGAACATGGGCGCCCGCCTCAGCGCCCAGGGCGCCAAGCTGCCCGCCATTTATTGCGTCAACTGGTTCCGCAAGGGTGAAGACGGCAAGTTCGTCTGGCCCGGTTACGGCGAGAACATGCGCGTGCTGAAGTGGATGATCGACCGCCTGGAAGGCCAGAAGACTGGCACTGAGACCCTGTTTGGCACCAGCCCCACCTACGCCGACATCAACTGGACCGGTCTGGACTTCAGCGCCGCCCAGTTCGACAGCGTGACCAGCATCAACCAAGCCGCCTGGCAAGAAGAACTGGGTTTGCACACCGAGTTGTTCAGCCAGCTGGCTTACCACCTGCCCAAGGAGCTCGAGGAGACCAAGGCGCGCTTTCAAGACCGCCTGAACGCCTGAGGGAGGGTCTGCGCCGACGGGCCAGCGTGTCCGTCGGCGAGCCCTGTGATCGGGCACGCATCGTTGCGCGATCAGCATGGACACGGCCAGCCGACCCGCAGCCGCTGGGGTCCATCACCACCAGCCACCCATCCGGTGGCTTTTTTTGTGCCTTGGCCCCAGCGGCAGGTGGATCACTTCAGGCCGAATGGGTGCGCTGGCGGCGGGCAGCGCGCTGTCGGGCCAGGCGCCACACCCAGGTGTCCAGCGTCACCACGGCCCATTGCGCCAGCGCGGTGACCAGCCGGGACAGCAGCAGCAAGGCCGAGAGCAACACGCACCACAGGGTCGCCCATCCCAGAAACAGGTCGTCGCCCACCCAAATCCGCATCAACCGCTGGGTCAGCAACACCAGCGTGGACAGCCCCGCCGCCATGAGCATGAGTGCCAGACGCCTGACCATCTCCGCACCCACCGCACGCGAGCGGGGCTGCAGGCCAGGGGTCATGGCGCTGGTGTGTCCTGCGGCCCGCTGACCACGCCACGGCGTGTCCGTGGTGTGCGCTGGGATGGTGTGGTTGGGGTGACCAGCCGAGGCACTGGGGCGCCAGGCCCAAGCATGGAGCAGGCGGTTCATCATGTGTCATTCTCCCGACAGGGGGTCATCAAGGCAGCACATGCTAAGGGTTTACCCTGATAATTGGCTGACCATTGTCGGATGCAGCTTCAGGCTGTGCCTGCCGCTGCGCCCACCGGGGACCACGGGGCGCGCTTACACTCTTTGCATCCCTTACCCACCGGAGACAAGCCATGAAAATACTGCTCGCAGTCGACGGCAGCCCCTACAGCAAAAAGATGCTGGCCTACCTGACCACGCACCCCGAGCTGTTTGGCACCCACAACGACTTCACGTGCTTCACCGCTGTGCCCGGCCTGCCTCCTCGCGCGCGCGCGGCCGTGGGCGCGGACATTGCCCAGGGCTATTACGACGACGAAGCCACCAAGATCATTGAACCCGTGGCAGCGTTTCTGGCGCAACACGGCATTCAGCCCACGTTGGTGCACAAGGTGGGCCATGCCGGTGAATTGATCGCCCAGGAAGCCACCGACGGACGCTACGACATGGTGGTCATGGGGTCGCACGGTCACAGTGCCTTGGGCAATCTGGTGATGGGCTCGGTCACCACGCAGGTGTTGGCCCACTGCACCGTGCCGGTGCTTCTGGTGCGCTGATGCTTCGCTGAATCTGCTGGCGCGCTTGCGATGCTGAAAAAAATCCGGGTTGAAGACGTTCAACTGGGCATGCACATCAAGGAGTTCTGTGGCTCCTGGATGGATCACCCGTTCTGGCGTGGCCAGTTTGTGGTGAGTGATCCCCAGGATCTCCAGAAAATCCTCAGCAGCAAGGTGCGCGAAGTCCTGATCGACACCGACAAGGGCTTGGATGTGGCGGCGGGAGTCAGCGTGGCAGCCGCACCGCCGGCTGACGCTGAGGCCGACGTCAGCGCCGCCATGGCCGACGCCGTGCTGTACGACAGGCATGCCCCCGTCGTGCAGGAAAAGGTGTCCTCCAGCAAAGAGTTCGCCCGTGCGGCAGCCATTTGTCGCCAAGCCACCAATGCCGTCACCTCCATGTTCCAGGAGGCCCGCATGGGTCGCGCGGTGGACACCGCGGTGGCCCGTCAGGTGGTCACAGAAATTGCGGATTCGGTCACCCGAAACGGCAGTGCGCTCATCAGCCTGGCCCGCCTCAAAACGGCCGACGAATATTCCTACATGCACTCGGTGGCGGTGTGCGCCCTCATGGTGTCACTGGCCAAGCAGATGGGCATGAACCCCGACGAGGTGCGTGCCGCCGGGCTGGCCGGGCTGCTGCACGACATCGGCAAAATGGCGGTGCCGCTGGAGGTGCTGAACAAGCCCGGCAAACTGACCGACGACGAGTTCGACATGGTCAAGCGCCACCCGGCCGAAGGCCACCGCATCCTGCTGGAAAGCGGCACCACCGATGCCGACACGCTGGATGTGTGCCTGCACCACCACGAAAAAACCAGTGGCACGGGCTACCCCAAAGGGCTGAACGACGCGCAAATTTCCCGCGTCGCCAAAATGGGGGCGGTGTGCGATGTGTACGACGCCATCACCTCCAACCGACCCTACAAAAAAGGGTGGGACCCGGCCCAGTCGTTGAAGCAGATGGCCTCCTGGGTGAACGGCCACTTTGACCCCAAAATCTTCCAGGCTTTCGTCAGCAGCCTGGGCATCTACCCGACGGGTTCGCTGGTGCTGCTGGACAACCAGCGCCTGGCGGTGGTGACGGACCAGTCGTCAGAGTCCCTGCTCAAACCCATGGTGAAGGTGTTTTTCTCGGTGCGCTCGGGCCAGCGCATTCCGCCTGAATTGGTGAACCTGGCGCTGCCCACCTGCCGCATCAAGATCGTGGGGCGCGAAGACCCCGACAAATGGAACTTTCCCGACCTGAACGAGCTGTGGTCGGGTTTGCCGCTGGACAAACGGGGCTCGGTCTGATCGCTCAGACCGACACCACCCCCGCCTGACCCGACAGCACCTGAAAACTGGCCTGCGTGGACAGCGCGGCCCCGGCCTGAGCCGGGAACGGGGTGGTCTGAAAGCGTGCCAGCACCCGCTGCGGCGTGACCTCCAGCCAGGTGTAGCCGCGCTCATCGCTGCGGGCATGGGCAATGTCCGGGTTGCTGGTGCGGATGCGGCTGAGGGCAAATTCACTCATGCCCCGCGAGGTCACCGAAGTGGTCACGAACTCGCTGGCCACCACGGGCGACTGCGGGTCGTTGGGCACCAGGCGCAGCTGCGCCGCCACGTTCTGGTGCACGTCGCCGCCCAGGGCCACCACGTTGTCCACACCGGCGTTCACCACGGCCTGCAGCAAGCGCTGGCGGGCGGCGGCATAGCCGTCCCAGCCGTCGGTGTAGATGGTGCGGCCCACCGGCGTGTCGATGCCGGTGGAGCTGATCTGGGTGCTTTGCGCCAGCAACCGCCACTGGCGGCGTGAATCGGCCAGGCCTTTGGCCAACCAATCCTCCTGCGCCTGGCCCAGCATGGTGCGGGCCGGCTCGTCACGCTCGCTGCAGTTGAGCACCACCCGCCCGCCGCCTTTGATGGGGTCGCGGCAGGGCTGCGGGCTGCGGTACTGGCGGCAGTCCAGCGTCCACAGGTCGGCCAGCTGGCCCCAGGTCCAGTGCTGATGGATGCGGGGGCTGGCGGTCTGTATGGCGCCGACCGCCGTCAGGTCATCCACCCCCACGGGCCACACCGGCATGTGCTCGAAATAGGCCTGGTAGGCGGCCGCGCGGCGCGCCAGGAACACGCCGGGGTCGGTGTAGGCGCGGTCCTGGTCGCCGGCGTAGTCGTTGTCCACCTCGTGGTCGTCCCAGGTGCACACCCAGGGGTGGGCTGCGTGGTTGGCGCGCAATTCGGCATCGAGCTTGTACAGGGCGTGGCGTTCCCGGTACTCGGGCAGGGTGCGCGGCACGCCGCCGGTGTGCGGGCGAATGCGGTAGTTGGGGTTGCTGCTTTCGTAGATGTAGTCGCCCACGAACAGCACCAGGTCCAGGTCCTGGCGGGCCATGTCGGCGTGCGCTGCGTAGTGCCCCTGCTCGTAGTGCTGGCAGGCGGCCAGCGCCAGCCGCAAACGGGGCACGGCGACCTGGGCCAGCGGGGCCGTGCGGGTGCGGCCCACCGGGCTTTGGGCCTGGCCACACTGGAAGCGGTACCAGTAGTGGCGGTCCGGCTTGAGGCCCACCACCCGGGCATGCACGCTCCAACCCCGCTGGGCGTGGGTCATGAACTCGCCCGTCGCCACCCGTTTGCTCAGCGCCTCATCTGAATAAACTTCATAGCTGACTTTGCAAGACTGCAAAGCGCTGAGGCCAGATTTTTCTTGAAAATGTACTTGTTGCTGCCTGGCCGTGGCCGATTGGCCGGGCAAGGCGGGGCCCGGGTAGAGGCGGGTCCACAGCAGCACCGAGTCCGGGCGGGGCTCACCGCTGGCCACACCCAGTGCAAACGGATCCGCCTGCCAGACGGGCGTGGCCAACTGCGCCGCCGCCTGGGGCGGCATGCGCATGGCCGCCAGCGCCTGCGCCACGGCGGGGGTCAACCCCAGGCCGACTGGCGCAGACAGTGAACCCATGGACTGTAAAAAGCGGCGACGTTGCATGGTGATGGACAGTGGGCGACGGGGGAACGTGGTCAGGCGAATGGCAGGGGGCGTGGCGTGTGCGTCACTGCTTGCGCTGCACAAACAGGTTGCGCTTGGCGTCTTCCGGGTAGGCGAAGGTGACGGCGCCGTTCCTGACCTGCCCCAGGTACAGCATGTTGGCGGTGACGGCGTCTTTGTCGTCCAGGCTGAAAGGCTTCTCATAAGTGGCCACCACACCGTAGTAGTTCCGTTGGATGTTTTCCAGCGCGGCCTTGATGGTGGGCCCGTCCAACGGTTGGCCGCCCCGCACGCCGAACAGGGCGTGCATGAGCAGGTAGGCCGTGTCGTAACCCTGGGCCGCGGCCACCGGCACCGTGATGCGGGTGGCGCTGTACTTGCGGGCGTAGTTGGCCAGGAAGGCGGCGCGGCGTTCGTTGCTGGGCTCGGCAATGAAGGTCTGCACCATCAGCGCGCCCTCGGCCGCGTCCCGGGCGCCGTCGATGAAGAAGGGGAACGACAAGGTCCAGGGCCCCACAAAAGGCACGTCCCACTTCAGGGCACGGCGGCCTTTGGCAATGACGGCGTTCTCCGGCCCCACGGTGTAGCCGACGATGACGTTGGCCCCCGCCTCGCGGGCGGCCTTGAGTTCGGCGCCCAGGTCTTTCACCCCCGTGGCAAAGCGCGCCACATGCACGGGCTTGAGCTGGCGGGCCGCCAGCGCGGCCTCCACGTCTTTCAACCCCGCTTCGCCATAACCGGTGGTGTCGGCAAACACGGCCACCTTGGTCCAGCCGCGCTTGGCCAGGTCCTGGACGATGAAGGGCGCCTGGATGGCGTCGCGCGCCGAGGTGCGGAAAATGTAGCTCTGCGCCGCCGGGTACTTGCTGGTCAGCGGTGTGCCCGTGGCGCAGGGGATGATGAGCGGTATGCGCGCGGTCTGAAACACCTCCAGCGACTGCTGGGCCACACCGGTGTTGCAAAAGCCGATGGTGGCCACGACCTTGTCGGTCACCAGCTCCTCGGCCAGCTTGCGGCCCACGTCAGGGCGCGCGGTGTCGTCTTTGACCACCAGTTCCAGCGGGCGCCCCAGGTAGCCACCGGCGGCATTGATTTCATCCACCGCCATGCGCACACCGTTGTGCATGGGCAGGCCAAAGTCGGCGGACGGGCCGGTGAATGGCCCGATCAGGCCCACACGCAACGGGTTGACCAAGGGGGCCGTGTCCGCCGCCGGGGCCTGCGCCCTGGCCAAACCGCTGATGACCACGGCCACCAGGCCCAGTGTGCGACCGGCCAACGCGAGCCGCTGACCCATGGAGAGGGGCATGTTCTTCAATCTTGTCTCCTGTGCGCCCGGTGGGCGTGTGTGTGTCAACCTGGCTGACGCAGTGCCGAGGCCGCCGACACCCGCAGCGCCTGGCTCAGGCCATCCAACACATCGGACTGCAGGTTCCAGCAATGCCAGTACAGCGCCACCGGCAGGCGGTGCTGCGGCACCACATTGGTGAGCGCGCCATTGTCCAGCAAAGGCTGAACCAGCAGTCGCGGCAGCACGCTCACACCCCAACCGGCCAGCACCGCCCGCACCTGCCCCTCTGACGAGGGCACAAAGAGCTGCTTGAGCGTGACCCGGCGCAGCCCGAAGGCCTGCGCCACGAACTCGCGCTGCAAATCGTCCTTTCGGTTGAACGCAATGAACGGGATTTGTGAGAACTGGTGAGCCCCCAGCCCCTTGGGCATGTGGGTCTGGGCATAGGCGGTCTGCGCCACCGCCACATAGTCCATCAGGCCCAAGGCTTCCATGCGGCAGCCGCGCAAGGCCTGGTCCAGCGAGGTCACGCAGCCCAGCACCTGACCCTCGCGCAGCCATTCGTGGGTGAAGTCCTGGTCGTCGGTGATGATTTCGATGGCCAGGCCCTGCCGGGCCAAGTCGCCCATGGCGGGAATGGCCCAGGTGGCGATGCTGTCGGCGTTGATGGCCACCGAAATGCGCTCTTCCTCACGGCCACTGCCGGTGGAGCTGGGGGCCAGCTCCTTCAGGTCTTTTTCCAGGTCGGCGCGCAGCAGACGCAGCATTTTGGTGTGCTTGAGCAGGAGCTGCCCGGCCGACGTGACCTTCAACGGGCGACTGCGCACGATCAGCACCGTGCCCACCTGGGCCTCCAGCGCCCGCAGGCGTTGCGAGACGGCCGACTGGGTGATGCTCAGGCGCTGCGCGGCCCGCTCAAAGCCTCCCTCCTCCCAGATGGCGGCCAGGCATTCCAGGGCGTCGGGGTCAAAACTGCTCATGGGCGCTCTCCAAATGAGTGGTGTCGGTGAACTGGCGGTGAATTATTAGCCAACATGATGAGAAACGATTCACTTTAATTCCTCTTCACTTGCAGGTGACTTTTTTCGATACTCCGCACCTTCACCGACAAGGTTTCATTTTCTGGGGTCACACCATGCGAGTCACTGTTTTGGGCGCAGGCATCATTGGGGTCAGCACCGCCTGGCATTTGCTGGAGCGCGGGCACGAGGTCACGCTGGTGGACCGCCAGGCCGATGCGGCCATGGAAACCAGCTTTGGCAACGCCGCGCAAATCTCCGTCAGCTACTGCGAGCCCTGGGCCAACCGCAAAGCCCCGTGGAAGGCCCTGAAGTGGATGTTTGACCCGCAAGGCCCCCTCAAATTTCGCCCCCAGCTGGACCCTGCGCAGTGGAAGTGGGGCCTGCAGTTTCTGGCGCAGTGCAACGACGCGGCGTTTGAACGCAACGTGGCCCAACTGGTGGCACTGGGCCAGTACAGCCATGCCGCACTGAAAGACGTGGTGGCGCGCACCGGCATCCAGTACCACCGACTGACCAAGGGCATTGCCCACTACTACACCAGCCAGAAGTCGTTTGACGATGCCGGCAGCGCGGCCGAGGTGATGCGCCGCCACGGCGTGGCCCGCCGCGTGGTCAGCCGCGAGGAGCTGCTGCGCATCGAACCCGCGCTGCGCGGCTTTGCCGACCAGATCGTGGGTGGCACCTACACCGAAAGCGACGAATCCGGTGACTGCCTGGCCTTCACCCAGGCGTTGATGCGCCTGTGCACCGCACGTGGCATGCAGACGCTGATGGAGCACGACATCGAGCGCATCCACACCCAGGCCTGTCAGGTCAGCAGCGTGCAGGTGCGCGACCAGCGCCAGGGCACGGTCAGGCAGTTGGAAGGCGACGCCTTTGTGGTGGCCTGCGGCTCGTACACCACCGCCCTGCTGAAACAGGTCGGGGTGAGTGTGCCCATCTACCCCGGCAAAGGCTACAGCGCCACGCTGCCCCTGCTCAAACCCGACCAGGCCCCCAGCGTCAGCATGCTGGACGACCAGATGAAGTGCGCCATCTCCCGCTTGGGCGACCGGCTGCGGGTGGCGGGCACCATCGAGCTGGGCGGGTTTGACCTGTCGCTGGACACCCCGCTGGCGCGCACCCGCGCCGCCATGCTGGTGCGCCGCATCGAACAGGTGTTTCCGGGTGTGGCCGACACGCGCACCCCCGAAGAAGGTGGCGACCCCCAGTTCTGGTGCGGCCTGCGCCCCGCCACCCCCACCAACATCCCCGTGATGGGCCCCACCCGCGTGGGCAAGCTGTGGGTGAACGCGGGCCACGGCACGCTGGGCTGGACGCACGGTGCTGGCTCAGGCAAAGCCCTGGCCGAACTGGTCAGCGGCGAACGGCCCGCCATGAACTTCCGGTTTCATGGGCAGGCGGTCACCCATTCGGCCTTGCCCCGCATGAAAATGGCCTGATTTTTTCATAGCAATTTATCGTTCACTGGAAAGCGCTACAGGCATATTTTTTAAAAATTACCCCAAAGGATGGGACCGAGACCGGGGCGCATCGGGCAACGCCGGTGACGGGGCAACGGTCGGTGGCGCCACCAGGGGTGAAGGTTTGGCCACCGGCGCGGGGAGGTGCTCCCCCATCCAGCGCAACAGGTCCAGCCACATCTGGCGCATTTCCGCATCCAGCGGCGTGCGCAAGGCGCTGGGCAGCTCAATGGTCACCACCGGCATGCCCTTGTGCACGCCCCCGTAGTGGCCCAGGCTGCCGGGGAAGATGCCCACCCGATCCAGGTACAGACGCCCCAGCTTGGGCGGTGGTGTGCCCGGGCCGTCAAAGTCCAGCACGCCGTAAGGGGCGTGGATGCTCACGATCAGGTCCGGTTGGAAACGGGCCATTTCGTCGTGCAGGAACCGCGACTCCGGCTCTGACAGGGGCTTGGGCCCTGGCCAGCGACGGGGGTCTTTGCGGGTGCGTTTTTCCCAGTAGCGCTTGGCGTCACGCTCCCAGTGGGGTGTGGGGAAATTGCGGTTGAGGTCCACGCCATTGGCATTGACGCGCTTGGCCGGGCGCATCATCAGCCCGTCGGGGTTGAGCGCGGGAATGAAGCGCCAATGGGCATTGGCGGGCACCTCCACCGCACGCTGTATCCAGTGCAGCGCCAATGAAGTGGAAGACAGCTCGTCGCCGTGCATGGCCCCCACCACCAGCACGCGGACATTGGCGTCGGGCGCCACCACGTCCCGCATGAACAGCGGCCGCCCCAGTACCGAGCGGCCCGCGGTGGCCTGCAGGTCGGCGTGGGCACACACATCGGCCTTGACATTGGGCAAGCGGCGCACCCATTCCGCGCAAGCCGCTGCGCTCGGGGCGGCGGCACAGGCGGGCACCGCACCGAGCAAAGCGACCCAACCCAGGGCCGTCAGGCCCGCAGGGGTGCGCCAGCTCAACACAGTCATGCGGGCATTTTAGGGGCCGCCTTCGCGGGAGAGGCTCGGCACCTTGCAGGGATGGCCCAGGTGCTGGGCGGCGACCGCGCTGGCACTTTCACCGACAATGGCGTCTGCCCGGCCAGACCGTGTTGGGTGCCAACCAGCCCAACCCATGCCCCATTCCACCGACTTGCCTGCACCGCCCGCTTTCACCCAGCGCGAATTCCGCGACGCCTTGGGGACCTTCGCCACCGGGGTGACGGTGGTCACCGCCTGCAACACCGACGGGGTGCGGGTGGGGTTGACGGTCAGCTCGTTCAACTCGGTGTCCCTGGCACCGCCCCTGGTGCTGTGGAGCCTGGCCAACCAGGCCCACACCATGCCGGTGTTCCAAGCCTGCACACACTACGCCATCAACGTGCTGGCGGCCGATCAGCTGGACCTGGCCAACCAGTTTGCCCAGCGTGGCATTGACCGGTTTGCGGGCGTGACCTGTACCGTGGGACACACAGGCGCACCCTTGCTGGCGGGGGCAGTGGCCACGTTCGAATGCCTCAACCGCAGCCGCCACGCGGAAGGCGATCACGTCATCTTCGTGGGCGAGGTGCTGCACTGCCACCCACTGCGCCACACCGCGCCGCTGCTCTACCACCGGGGACAGCTGCGGCCCGGTGAACCCGCTCAATTCCCGGAATCGGTGCTCAGCAGGGGGTAAATGGCGTCCACCCAGTGGTCCACCTCATCTGGTGTGACCTCCAAATGGTCCATGCAGGTGACGCCGTGGCGCACCCATTCGCGTGACTCGGCCAGGTTTTCGTGCTTGGTCAGCAGGTGGTCGGCGATCAGACCCATCGCCACCAGTTGGCGCACCACCGGGGCAAAGGCCGAATCGCCCAGACAGGTGAAGTCGTGGTGCAGGCGAACGGCCACGGCCACCTCGGGTGGTAGGTGCCAGGTTCTGGCCACCAAGGCACCCACCACGGCATGGTCGGTGCGGTGGTTGGCGTTCTCGGTTTGGGTGAAGGTGCGATCCTGGCGCGCCAGCGCCTCGGTCAAAGTGGAGGCATAGCCGCGCACACCTTGCATCATCACTGGGATGCCGACGTGGCAAAACAGCCCAAAGCTGTGGGCCAACCCCGGTGGCAAGGAATACAACTGGTTGCCAATGTGCTCACACACCACGGCTTTGCGGGTGCTGTGCTCCCAAAAATGGGCCAGCACCGGAGAGTGGATGGGAATGGCCCCGCGAATCAAAAAACCCGTGAGCAGTTGGGTGGCGGGGCCCAGACCCAGCACCGTCATGGCCTGCCCCACCGTGTGCACGCGCTGCTGCAGCGCGTAAGCCGGGCTGTTGGCCTGGCGAATGAGGGCCGCGGCCATGGCCACGTCGGCCGCGGCAATGCGGTCAATTTCAGCCACATCTGGCTCAGCGCTGGCCGTGGCGGCCTTGAGGCGCAGCAGCAACTCAGGACACGGCGGGATGATGATGTGGCGCAAGGGGCCGCTGCTGCGGGCTTGGTCCAGTTCCGTGTGGACAAACGCATGGCCTTGGCCGGTCGCAGTGGTGGCAATCATGGGGTGGATGGTCTGCAGGGATCGCGGTGTTGCGCCGCCATCATACGGGAGCGCTTCGTGAAACACGTCACGCGCTCCGTGGCGAAGTGGACACCACCAGCCCATCGGTGTGGCACTGAGTCCACGCCAAAAAGGTGTGCCACGGCAGTGGCCGACTGAAGCAGTAGCCCTGCAACTCGTCGCAGCCAAGGGCACTCAGGGTGCGTGCGGTGGGCTCGGTCTCCACCCCCTCGGCCACCACCGTCAGGTGCAGGGTGTGACCCAGCGCAATGACGGCCTGAACGATGGCAGCGTCGGCCGTGTCGTCCATCATGCCCTGAACGAACGATTGGTCCACCTTGAGCTTGTCGATGGCAAACCGCTTCAGGTAGGCCAGGCTGGAATAACCGGTGCCAAAGTCGTCGATGGCCACCAGCACCCCCAGTTCCTTGAGGGCCGACACCTGGGTCTGGGCAAAGGCGGGGTTGTCCATCAGGTGGGACTCGGTCAGCTCCAGTTCGAGCATGCCCGGGGCCATGCCCGTGTGTGCCAGTACCTCGGCAACCTGGGGCACCAGCTGGGGGTCGGCCAGCTGGGCCGCCGAGAGGTTGACGGACAGCTGCAGGTCCGAACGCAGGCCCGGAATGCCCATGGCCACGAACGCTGCCCACTGCCGACAGGCCTCGCCCAGCACCCACAGGCCAATGGACTTGATCAGACCGGTTTCCTCGGCCAAGCCGATGAAGTCGCCCGGGGCCACTGCACCCAGCACAGGGCTGTGCCAGCGGATCAGGGCCTCGGCCCCGGCCACCTGGCGCGTGCGTGCGCACAGCCGCGGCTGGTAGTGCAGGCTGAACTCCTGGCGCTCCAACGCGAGGCGAAGCTGGGCCTCCATGGCACGACGGGCCAGCACGCGCTGGTCGGTCTCGGGCGAGAAGTAGCGGGCCGTGTCGCGTCCAGCCGATTTGGCCTCGTACATGGCGGCGTCGGCCCGGCGCATGAGTTCGTCCTGGCTGTCAGCGTCGGTGGGGAACATGGCCACCCCCACGCTGCACGACACGCTCAGGCTGTGGCCATCGACCTGTATGGGCTTGCGGATGGCGGGGATGAGCCGTTCGTTCACGATGATGTCCAGCTCCTGCAAGCTGTTCAGGTGCCGCAGGATGACGACAAACTCATCTCCCCCCAAACGGCTGACCGTGTCGTAATCGCGCACAGCGTGCACCAGCCGACGCGCCACCTGGCGCAGCAAGCCGTCGCCAATGTGGTGACCCAGGGTGTCGTTGATGGTCTTGAACCGGTCCAGGTCAATGAACAGCACCGCCAGCTGCTCACCACTGGCGCCGGCCTGGGCGATCGCCTCGGCCAGCCGCTGCTGACACAAACCACGGTTGGGCAACTCGGTGAGCACATCGTGCTGGGCCAGAAAGCGAATGCGCTCCTCCTTGGCCTTTCGGTCGGTGATGTCGATGGAAATGCCGATGAAGTTCACCAGCGGACCACTGGCCCCTTTTTCGCGCACACCCGACACCATGAGCCAGGCGGGGTAGGTGTCACCGCTCTGTTTGCGAATGAGCACCTCGCCCTGCCACGCATCCTTTTCGCGGACCATGTTCCAGTTGGGCCCCTCCCCTTCCAGCAGGAAAGCCAGCTCCTGCCCCTGCACTTCGTGCAGCTCATACGCGGTGGAACGGCCAAACGCCTTGTTCACACTCAGGATCTGGTGCTGCGCATTCATGATGATGATGCTCTCCGAGGAGGCCTCGAACACCTTGGCCCACAACTCCAGGCGCTGTTCCATGAGCTTGATGACGTTGATGGGCGTGAACGCCGTCATCACCGCATCCTGTCCCTGGAAGTTCAGCCGTCGGGCGGACAGCACCGCCCACGAGGGTTGCCCCAGGCCCTGCCAATGCACCTCGAATTCGTCCACCATGCCCCGGTCGGCCAAGCGCTGGAAAAAACGCGCCCTGACCTCCTGGGTGAGGCCATGGCGCCACGGATCCAACGGGTTGTCGCCCAGCCAGGGCTTGGCGGGCTCGTTGGCGTGCAGCACGCGGTGATCGGGGACCGATGTCACCACCATGGGTATGGGGAAGGCCTCCACCAGCTCACGCTGGGCCTGGGCGGCGCGCTCGGTGGCCGCCAATTCCTGCTGCACCAACCGGTCTCGGTCAAGCTGGGCCAACATGTCGTTGAACGCGGTGACCAGGCGGCCAATTTCATCCCGGCTGTCCCATTGCGCGCGGCGGGTGTAATCGGCGGTGCGCCGCACATCGTCGGCCACGTCGGCCAGCAAGCGCAAGGGTTTGGCAATCTGGCTGGCCACCAGGTACACCAGGCTGAGGATGCACCCCAGCAAAGCCAGCGCGGTGCCCAGGTGCAGCCACATGCGGGCAAACAGACTGTCCACCCGTTGGTGCAACAAGCGGTCCAGCGACTGCCCGCCCTCCCGCCACGCCAGGTCCAACGCCGCCAGCGTGCCCAGATAGGCCTGCTGGTGTGCCCCCTCCGTCGCCATGGGCCAGCTGGTGGCCGCTTCCGCACTGGCCATGTCGCGCAGCACCCGCATGTACCCCCTGGCTTGTGTGAGCAACCCGGCACGCGAAGCCTGCAAGGCCTGGCGCAACGGCGCGCCACCGGCTATCCACGCCTGGTTGTAATCGGACTCCACGGCCTGAATGACGGCCTCCAACCGCCCCAACAACGTGAGCATTTCGGCGGTGCGGTGGCTGGCGGTGGCGCGCCCGGCGGTCTGGCCCAGGTACACGCGTGCGTCGTGCATCACCTGCAACACCTCCGGAAACCGCAACACCACCAGTGACATGACGTAGTAGCTGTCCAGATCGGGGTCAAGGATCAGGTTGGACTGGTTGCCCACGGTCGTCAGCAACTCGCGCCCATGGAGCAGCAGTTGTCCGCGCAGGGCCACGTCGTGGCCGGCCCCGGCCAGGTGGTCCAACACCTGCGTGAATTTCGCAGATGCCTCTGCCGCGCTCAGCAGCTCGTCATGGGCCTCACGGACCGCATCCAGCGCCCGCTGGTCGTCCGGGGTGGGAGCGGGTGTGGGCGTTTGTCCAACGGGCAAGAACGCCGCCATCAGGTTGCGCCGAACGACCTCGGTGTAGGCCGCACCCACAATTTCCTTGCGGGTGAAATCGATGGAGAGAAACTTCTCGTGAATGAGGATGCCCGACACAAAAATGACCGCCGTCAGGTCCAGCAAATAAATGAGCATGAGCTTGCGCCCGACACTCAGCCGCCCCAACCACCACAGAATCTTGTCCACCGCCAGGCCCCCTTGCCGCACCCCGGGGCCATTGACAGATTGGCCCGCTCAAGGTGCTCCAAGGTACCTAGCAAGTTTTGCACCATCGCAGTGCATGGTGACGTCCCCAAGCGACGGACCAGGTTTGCTCAGAGCGGGTTCACCCACTGGGCGGCGCTGGCACCCGTGTCGTCCAGCACCTCCACGGCCAGGTTCCATTGCCCCGTGCCATGCGGCGACACCGTCAGGCGTGAGAACTGCCGCAGGGTGGTGCCCATGCCCTGGGCCCGGGAAACCAAGCGGGCACCCGCATCGCTGAATGGCAGCTCCGCCGCGGTGTGGAGCACAAAGTCCGTGGCCACCGCGTTGGCAAACGGCAGGCTGGCGTTCCAGCCCGAGCACACCACCGACGCCGCCCGCACGGGCGGCAAGTCATCGGCCATCAGGGTGAGTGAGGCGGCACCACTGAAGTGGTAATCCCCCGACAGGAAAATGGTGTGCTGCACCTGGTGATGCACCATGAAGCGCACCAGGCGCCGCCAGCTGCGCGGAAAACCGGCCCAACCGTCAGACGACGCGCACAACGCCGGGGCGCGCACCTGACGCTGCTCCACCCACCCCAACACCGATCCGGAGCACAACACCTTGGGTCGGTCGCGGTGGGTCAGCAACCAGGCTTCAACCGCCTGCATCTGCGCCTCGGACACCAGCGGCGTGTCCTGCCACGTCTCGGCGGTACGGGGCTGGCGCTCCGAGCGGGTGTCCATGGCAAACGCCGGCAGGTGTCCGATTTGGAATTCCCGCCAAAACCCCCTGACCACGCTGCGCCCCTGCAGTGCCCCCGAGGCATCCGCCTCCGGCGGTGAGTCCTCCACCCGAGGGGCATGGCAGCTGCCGTCACTCCACCGCCACTGGTAAGCCAGGTTGGCCTCAAACCCGTTCATGAACCCAGGGTCTGCCATGGGGTGCCAAGACCCGTCCCAGTTGTCACCATATTCGTGGTCGTCCACGGCAAAGTAAGTGGGTACTTTCGACAAAAGTGAACGTGTGGCTGGACTGCCCCAGGCGTCACGGTAAAACTGCGCCAGGCGTTCGTCACCTTCCTGCACCTGGAACAGGTTGGCCGTGGCGTCGGCATAAATCTGGTCGCCCAGCAACACCAAGGCCTGGGCCGGGTGCTCTGGGTGGAACAACTGCTCGGCCATGTGGGCCGCAAGCGCGTCAATGGCCTGGCGTTCAAACGGCAAACCCGGCCAGCGGCAGGACGTGGCCAACCAACTCACGGCAGGCTCAGACACCCCCGCGGCACCGGCATGGACCCAGGTTTTCCACCAGGGCAGCGCGCCCAGGTCCAAGACCACCGAGCCATGCCCCCCGGTCGGGTCCTGCGAGGCAGGCACACCCCACACCAGTTGCAGCGCTGGCCATTGGGACAGCGGGTGGGCTTCGGTATCGAACAGGCGCAACACCCAGTAGCTGCCCGGCCCCTCCAGCAAGGTGACGCGGTTGGTGGGGTGGTCCACCAGCGGGTGGACAGCGCCAACCTGTCCATGCACCGCCGCCAGCCGGATGACCTCCACGCCCGGCAACGGGGTGGCGTTGGCATCGTCCGCGCAGGCCAGGTGGGGTGGATGGCTCAGCAGCCAGGGTTCATTGGGCAACTCCACCCACACCACCAGCGCTCGGGGAACCGTGGTGGTGCGCCCTTCGGCCGTCACCGCACTGTGGGCTGGCTGCAGCTGCAGCATGGGTCCGCACAAGGGACTTTGTGGCCACGACGCCGCGTGGTCCTGCCAATGACGGGGCACGCGCTGGTGGGCTGTGGCCAGATCGGCATCGTCCACGCCAAAGCTGCTGACGAAATCGCCAGGGTTGTCCATGAAGGCCACCAGCGCAGGGTACACATCGCGGTGGGCGCTCTGGCCGAACAGAAAGTCCATGTGACCGTACCCCTGGGGCATGAACAGGCGCACATGGCGGCGTCCGGCGTCCGGGTGGCGCGCCTGCAGGCGCCTGAGCTGGTGCCAGGAACGCACCGCACTGCGCGGGTCGAACACGCGGTTTTCGGTGCCGTGGCTGAACAGAACCGGAAACTGCCAGTGGGCATCGAACTGTGCGTGCGTCATGTACACCCCCGCCCCTTCGCGGTCGGTCAGGCGCTGGCGGGTGATGACGTAGTACAGCTGCCGAAACACCTCCACACTGGCGGGACCCACCAGGCTGGCCAGTTCGCGGTGGGTGGCAGGGGCCAGGTTGGCGTGTACCCACTCGCGGCCATAGAACAGCGTCATGCGGTTACACACCGCCGTGCCACCGGCGGGGTCTCTGATGTCGGCTTCGTGCGCCGCCAACTCACTGTCGGGCCACGGCAAGCTGGCGGCCAGGCGGTCCAGAAACTGGTCCAGTGCGCCTGGCTGCGTGGGGGGTACGGGGTCGATGGACAGGTTGGCGGGCAACCAGTCGCGGTACAGCGATGCCAGCTCGCCCGACAGCTGGTTGGATGCCGAGGGCACCACCCATGGGTGGACGGCATGGATGGTGGCGGCCTTGACCAGGCTGCGTCCCTGGGCATCGTTGAGCAACCCGCTGAGGGCGGCCATGGCAAACGCAGCCCCGCCCACGCAGTGGGCAAACACGTACACCGGCTCACCTGCGGCCTGGTGCACCCGCTTCAACGCCGCGGGAATGTCCAGTCTGGCCACATCGTCCATGCAGTGGGGCTGGGTGGCGTAACCCAATCGGTTGGACAGCCGGTGGTCCAGCAACCACACGGTGTAGCCCTGGGCCAGAAACGCGGCGGCCATGTTGCGACCGCCCGTGGTGTGGGTGCTGAACACGGTGGCGCCGTGGGCCAGCCCGTGGATCATCAGCAGGTGTCGGCTGGGGTGTGAACCTGCTGCGGGCGCGTAGCGCGTGAGCTCCAGCGTCAAAGGCACCTCGTCCGGCGGCGCCGACTGGGTCCGAGGCACCTCGAACTGGACGACCTGGGGCTGGCACACAGCCCCCGGCCCCCGTTCGCCCATGGGGCGCAAGGGGCCGTGCACCGCAGGGCCTGGCGGCCGCAGCTTCTCGTAGTCCAGTCCACGCAGGCTCCAGAAATGGGTCTGGAACATGGCCCGCAACCACAGCGCCGAAAAACCGGCCAAGCCAATGATGGCGGCTGGGGTGTCGGGTGCGCTGGCCACTTGCAGGCGCTGGCGGCGCACCATGTCGATCAGGTCCACTTCCACCGCCAGGGTGCCCTGTGGGTCACCCGATGCGGTGGTCATGGTCAGGTCGATCTGAATCAGCGCCTGCCACAGGTTCTTCTGCCCGGGGGCATAGGCCAGCCTTTTCTGGCCTCGGGCGTGCAGCGGCGGTGTCTGGCCCGACGGTGAACGGAGCTCAAACTGGTAATCCAGTGTGCGGTATTGGGCGTGGTTGCCCGCCGTTCGCCAAAGCCCTTGCGCGCGTTTGAGCCAGGGCTGCTGGCCGCCAGCGCTGCCCATTTCGCGCCATGAGCGTCGCCACAAAAAACTGCCGATCGCCAGGGCGCGGCGCCAGCCATCGGCCCATGCGTTGGCCGGTGGATCACCCGCCAGCAGGCGGACCCAGCCCCGCCCTTGCAGCCAGGGCGTTGCCTGGAGCAGCTCGGGTCGGATGCCGATGGCATGGGGCGCCGTGTTGTGGAACACGCGCAGGTGTGCACCTTCGAGGCGCATGCCAGGATTGGCCAACCAGTGGGACAGGTCCACACCCACATCCACGGACACCACCCATTCACGCTGGCGCTCATCGGCGGTCCAATCGGGTGGGGTAACGGGCATGCCGTGGGGGCGGTCACCCCGCCACTGGCCCAGCAGATGCTCCCGAAATTGCAGCTGCACCCCTTTGCGTGGGGCCACCGCGTCGCGCCGCGTGGGCACCACCACCTGTGCGGTGGGCATGGGAAGCACCGCCACTTCTGCAGCACACGGCCGGGCCATGCCTGCTTCGCTGTCCCAGCGCTGCCGAATGGCCCGGGCAGCCACCAGGCTGAGGCCAGAAATGGTGACAAACGGGTTGACCCCCACCGCCGTGGGCAACATGGCTCCATCCAGCACATGCAGGCCCTCGTACACCCCCCCTTCGGCGCGAAACACCGTGCCCTGCCAGTCCACCACACCGGTGTCTGGCCCATCACCCATGCCGCAACCACCGAGGGGGTGGACGGTGAGGCCATGGGGTTTGCCCACCCCCGCGGCCACACCGGCAAAGTCATCGGGCAGGGGCTTCCACAGGGGACTGGGCAGGTAGTCCCCCCCTTGGAATCCACCTTGCTCGCGGGCCTGCAGCAACCACTCGTGCAGCGCCTGGTAATACGGCGCACGGGGGCCACCGGTCGAATGGCTGTCCCAGCGGATGTCCAGGGCATCGCGCCGGGCCTGGGCGCCGCCCGCCAACGTGCCCGGGGCAGTGTGGGTGGTTGGCTCGGTCGGTTGCAGCCGAATGCGGCCATCGGCATCGTCCGGTCCCATCAGCAAGAGCAACAGGGCATGACGGGCCATGTCAGGCGGGGTGGCCAGCGGGTCGACCAGCCGACCCTCGCTCTCCCATTGGGCCTGCACACCCAAGGCACCGCCACGGGTGTAGCGGTGCGGCAACGACAGGGTCGCCCCCAGCGCCAGCACCGCCTGCGTCAGCGCCGACGGCACGGCGCCCTCTTCGACCAGCACGCGCAGGGGGCGGTCATTGACCTGAATGTGCGGTGCCAGCATGCCGGTGATGGTGGGGCCCACCCGCTGCTCGGGGGGGCGACTGGCCTCGTCGGTGTCGGCCATGCCGTGGGTCGGCGCCGCCAGGCCCCAACCCATGGCCAGTGCGTCGCCGTTGGTGGAGAAGCGTTTGCCCAGCCATGGGGACACCTGCAGTCGGCGGGAGCGCAGCAATATTTCGGTGCTGCCCAGGGCACCCGCGGCCAACACCACGGTGCGGGCGCGCACCACGATGGTGTCGCGCCGCTGGGGCAAAGACAGGCTGTCGGTCAGCGCCATGCGCACCGCCCAGCGGTAGGGTTCACCGGCAGCCACTTGGCCCGCCTCACCCGTCAGTGGCCACACCTCCAGCACGGTCAGGCCCGTGATGAGCCGAGCCCCGGCGCGCACCGCATCGGGCAGCACATGGGTCACGGTGGTGTTTTTGGCCCCCACGTTGCAACCCGTGAAACAGTTGCCGCAGCGGGTACAGGCCGCCTGGTGAACGCCCGCCGGACTGGTCTGCTCCACCGCTGCGACGGTGATGGGCACCTCCTCGACCGGCACGCCCATGGCGCGGCCCAGGGTGCCCAGCGCCTGGAACTTGCGCAACTCACCCGCCCCGTCGAACGGTTTGGCCTGCAGCGCCTGCTGGGCGTGCACCATGGCGTCGTGCAACGCCTGGCGGTGGGCGGGGTGGTCGCGGTAATGGGCTGGCCAATTGGGGTGGGTGAGCAAGTCGGGGTCGGGCAGCACGGCCACCCCGGCATTGATGAGCGAGCCACCACCCAGACCATTGGCCACCAGCACCGACACATCGTCGTGGCGGCGAAAATCCAGCAACGCGTCGGTGTTGCCCGTGCCGTCCGAGTCGGCCCCCTGTTGCAACCGAACGTGGCCCGGCAGGGCCCCGATGTCGTCGGGGAAGCCGCCGAGCGCATACTCCCGCCCCCGCTCCACCACCCAGACCCGCCGACGGGGATCGGCCAGCGTTTGCGCGGCAAAACTGCCCCCATAACCCGTGCCGACAACCAGCACATCACAATCTGGGGCATCATGACACTCGTGCAGCCATTGCTCGGCTGCCTGGGACCAGCGAATCTGTTGCTCAGACATCAGCGCCACCTCTCCTGTCCATCGTTTGGGATCATTAGAGCATGCACAGTCGCCACTCGCCATGGGGGTTTTTGCCCGGCTCTGCCACCGGTCAATTGGCAGTTGCCGTGGCACGCGCATCGTTGCGCGTCAGGGCGGGGCAGTCCATCGCCGCCAAGTGGGTGGTGTGGGCGGTCTGCGCCTTCACCGCCTTTGCCCTCAAGGAAGAGCTGCCGCCAGCGGTGCTGGCCGCCTGGGCCTTGCCCGTGATGCTCATGGCCGAGGTGAACTGGCGCACCTGCCGTCGCGTCATGCAAGGACTGGACGATGCCGACAGCACGGGCCTGCGCCAGCGCCAGGTCACCATGTGGTGGATGACGGTGCTCAACCAGTGTGCGATGGCCTCCACCGTCTGGTGGTTCGGCTCCGCGGGCGACATCGGGCTGGCGGCCATTGGCACGTCGTTGCAGCTGATTTACCTCGGGGCGGCCATGATCAATGCCAGCACCCACCCCGGCACCTTTGTGGCGGGTGCCTGGATCAACATGCTGTCGGCCACGGCCTACTGGGCCACCCACGGCACCATCAGCCTGCCACTGTCGCTGGCCTTGCTGGGCGTGGGCCTGATGCTGACCAAGCTGTCCCTGCAGATGGCGGCCAGCTTCGAGGACTCACTGCGCATGCGCTTCGAAAACCAGGACCTGCTGCGGCAGCTGGAAGACGAAAAGCGCGTGGCGGAAGAGGCCACGCGCTTCAAATCCGAATTCCTGTCCAACATCAGCCACGAGATCCGCACGCCCGTCAGCGCCATCATGGGCATGAGCTACCTGGCGGGCAAATCCGACCTGAACCCCAAGCAGCGCGACTACCTGCAGGTGATCCAGCAGTGCAGCCAGCACCTGCACGGGCTGATCAACCAGGTGCTGGACTTTTCCAAGGTGGAAGCCAGCATGCTGACACTGGAGCGCGCCGAATTCAGCCTGAAGGCGGTGCTGGACAACGTGCAGGCCATCAATGCCGATGCGGCCGCCGCCAAGGGCCTGGTGCTGGGCATGCAGGTGGCACCTTCCACGCCCGAACGGCTCGTGGGCGACTCATTGCGTCTGACCGAAATCCTGGTGAATTTTGTCAGCAACGCCATCAAATTCACCGACCATGGGCAGGTGCAGCTGGACATCGAACACCTGTCCCCACCCGGCGAACGCACCTGCCTCAAGTTCAGCGTGCGCGACACCGGCATTGGCCTGACGCCGGAACAAATGGGCAAGCTGTTCCAGAGTTTCACCCAGGCCGACACCTCCACCACGCGCAAGTACGGCGGCACCGGCCTGGGACTGGCCATTTCCAAAAAATTGGCTGAGCTGATGGGGGGCGACGTGGGCGCCTCCAGTGACCCTGGCGTGGGTTCGGTGTTCTGGTGCACCGCCTGGTTCGACCTGCCTGACAACGCTGGCACGGCCAAGCCCGACAGCGAGGAAGACGACGGCAACTCCCCCTGGGCCAACAGCCTGCCGCCCCCGGCGACAGACGGCGCCCCGGACGCCGCACCTGCGCGGCCCGACGACGGCAGCCCCGCCGCCCAGGCCTGCCAGCGCCTGTCCTGGCTGGCGGCCACCGATGACCCGACGGCCCTGGGGCTGCTGGAGTCGCAAGCCAGCGCGCTGCAAGCGCAGCTGGGCCTGCACTTCATGCGCGTGGCCCATGCCCTGCACCGCTACCAGTTGCCCCGGGCCCACCAGCTGCTGTGCGATGCGGGCTACGGTGGCCTGGCGCCGCCCGGCGACACGGGAACCCCACCGGACCGTCGCAAGCGGCACTGCGTGCTGGTGGTGGATGACACCCCCGTCAACCTCACCCTGATGGTGGACCTGCTCAAGGACGACTACTGCGTGCGGGTGGCCGCCTCGGGCCAACGGGCACTGGCCATTGCCGCAGGCCCCACCCCCCCTGACCTGATCCTGCTCGACGTGATGATGCCCGAGCAAGATGGCTACGAGGTCATCCAGCGGCTCAAGGCCGACCCGGCCACCGCCGACATCCCGGTGATTTTCCTGACCGCCAAGAGCCAGATGGAAGACGAGGAACGCGGACTGAAAATGGGCGCACTCGACTTCATCGCCAAGCCCATCAGCCCGCCCATCGTGCTCACCCGCGTGCGCACCCAGCTGGCGCTCAAGGCCGCGCGCGACTTCCTGGTGGACAAGGCGCACTACCTGGAAAACGAGGTGCAGCGCCGCACCGCCGAGGTCAAGGACATCCAGGAAGTCACCATCCTCACCATGGCCTCGCTGGCCGAAACCCGCGACAACGAAACCGGCCAGCACATCATCCGCACCCAGCACTATGTGCGTCTGCTGGCGCGCGAGCTGCAAACCCACCCCCGCTTTGCCGACTACCTGAGTGACGCGCAGATTGAGCTGCTGTTCAAGTCGGCCCCGCTGCACGACATTGGCAAGGTCGGCATCCCCGACCGCATTTTGCTCAAGCCCGGTCGCCTGGATGCCGATGAAATGGCCATCATGATGACCCACACCACCATCGGGCGCGACACCATCGAGGCCGCCGAGCGCCGCCTGGGCCACGAGGTGCCATTCCTGGTGTGCGCCAAACAGATCGCCCACTCCCACCAGGAAAAGTGGGACGGCAGCGGCTACCCCCAGGCACTGAAAGGCGACGACATCCCCATTGCCGCCCGCCTCATGGCCGTGGCCGATGTGTACGACGCGCTCATCAGCCGCCGCGTGTACAAGCCGCCTTTCCCCCATGCCCAGGCGGTGGAGATGATCCAAGCCGGGCAAGGCAGTCACTTCGACCCCGACGTGGTGGCCGCCTTCGCCCGCATCCACGAGTCCTTCCGGCAGGTGGCGCTGGCGCACGCCGATGCGCCTGACGAGCACACCCCGTCTCACTGACGGACGTCAAAGCGCGCACCAGAACGCCTCACTACACTGCATCTTTCCACACAGTTGCCCTGACCCATGCGCGCCCTGCTGATTGACGACCACCTCATGTTCTCGCAAAGCCTGCGGTTTTTGCTGGAGGACTTGGACCCCGGGTTGACCTGCGAAAGCGCCGGCACCATTGCCGACGCGGTGGCCCGGCCAGGGCCGTTCGACTTCATCCTGCTCGACTACAGCCTGCCCGACAGCCACGGCACTTCAGGGCTCACACGCGTGCTCGAGGCCCACGACGAGGCCACGGTGGTCATGCTCTCGGGTGATCTGCGTGCCGGGCTGGTGCACGAACTGGTGGAGGCCGGTGCAGCCGGTTTTGTGCCCAAATCATCCGACATGGACACCCTGCTGCTGGCCCTGCGCACCATGCTGGCCGGTGGCGTCTACCTGCCACCGTACGCGCTGAACGACGCCAACGGGCAGGCGGCTGCGCCCTTTGTGCCGTCACGGCGCGCCACCGACAAGCCGTCCGAAGTGGTGCCGCTGCTGTCACCCCGCCAACTGGAATGCCTGCTGAAACTGGTGCAAGGCAAACCCAACAAGGCCATCGCCCGCGAGCTGGACCTGGGCGAGAGCACCGTCAAGACCCACCTCGCGGCGGCCTTCAAGACCCTGGGGGTCAACAACCGGGCCGAGGCGGTGTTCAAGGCGGCGGCGCTGGGCCTGCTGCCGCCACCGGCCAGCCCACCCGGCATGGGCGTCGCCGCCTGAGGCCGCGCTGCCCTGCTGGGCCAGGCCCCAACTCAACCCGCCTGGTGCGCCTGCCGGTCGCGGGCGAAGGCCAGGTACCAGTCCAGGCAAGCCGGGTTGGCCATGGCGTCGCGGTTGAGCACTTTCTCCGCTGGCTGACCCAGCAGCAGTTTTTTGATGGGCAGCTCCTGCTTCTTGCCCGACAGCGTGCGAGGCACCTCGGCCACCTGGTGAATGGCGTCGGGCACAAAACGCGGTGACAGCGCGGTTTTGATGGCCTGCTGGATGCGTGCCTTCAGTGGCTCGTCCAGCGCCACGCCCGGGCGCAGCACCACGAACAGCGGCATGTGGCTGGGGCGGCCCAGGTACTCCAGGTCCACCACCAGGCTGTCGAGCACCTCGGGCAGGGCTTCGACGGCGCGGTAAATCTCGCTGGTGCCCATGCGCAGGCCGTGGCGGTTGATGGTGGCATCGCTGCGGCCGTAAATGACGCACTGGCCATAGACCCCCACCTGCAGCCAGTCGCCGTGGTGCCAGGCGGCGCTGCGCTGGCCCGCTGCGTCGGTGAAGTAGCTGGCCAGGTAGCGGCGCTGGTCCACATCGCCCCACAGGTACAGCGGCATGGACGGAATGGGTTGCACGCACACCAGCTCGCCCACGTCACCCACCACGGGTTGGCCCTGCTCGTTCCAGGCCTCGACCGCGCAGCCCAGCAAGCGGCACTGCATCTGGCCCGGCACCTGCGGCAATTCGCGGTGGCCGCCGATGAACGCGCCGCAAAAATCGGTCCCCCCAGAAATGTTGCACCACCAGATGTCAGGTGTGCCAAGCAGGCGGAACTGCTCGGTGCCCCAGCATTGCACGTCTTCGGCCAGGGGGGAGCCGGTGCTGCCCAGGGCGCGGATGCGGGTCAGGTCGTGGCCAGCGGCTTGCAGGGCGGGCAGGTCGACGCCGGCTTTCATGCAGTTGGCGTAAAAGGCGGCGCCCGCGCCGAACCAGGTCACGCCGTGGCGGGCGGCAAAGCGCCACAGGGTGGTCCAGTCGGGTGTGTCGCGGCTGCCGCCGGGGCTGCCGTCGAACAGCACGATGGTGGTGCCGCCCGCCAACCCGGCCAACTGGGCGTTCCACATCACCCAGCCGGTGGAGCTGTACCAGTGAAAGCGCTCGCCCCAGTTGTTGGCGTCGGTGCTGCAACCAATGTCGTTGTGCAGGCACTTGAGCGCCATCAGCGTCATGAGAATGCCGCCGTGCCCGTGCACGATGGGCTTGGGCAAGCCGGTGGTGCCGCTGGAGTACACCACCCACAGCGGGTGGTCAAACGGCAGCCACTCAGGCTCAAATTTGGCATTTTTTAGGCCTGCAGCGCCTGTCCAATATACTACATCAGCTACTTTTTCAGAAGCATGGGGTGTGGCCAACACCACCACAGCGGTCACACTGGGCAAGGCATCGCGCAACGCCTGCACCACACCCGAGCGGTCCATGGCCCTGCCCGCATGGAACACCCCATCGGCGGCAATCAGCACCTTGGGTTCGATTTGTTTGAAGCGGTCGAGCACGGCGGGGGTGCCCATGTCGGGTGCGCACACGCTCCACACCGCGCCCAGGCTGGCGCAGGCCAGAAAGGCGACGATGGTTTCGGGCACGTTGGGCAGGTAGGCGGCCACGCGGTCACCGCGCTGCACGCCCAGGCCCCGCAGCGTGAGGGCCACCGAGGCCACCTGGCGGCGCAACTCTGGCCAGCTCAGCTCGCGCGCCTGGCCTTGCTCGTTGTCGCTGACGATGGCGGGAAAGCCCGCCGCATGGGCGGCATCGGCGTGGCGCAGCACCTGCTGGGCGTAGCTGACCTGCGCGCCCTCGAACCACCGGCAGTCGGGCATGGGCCCGCCTTGCAGCACGGCGCTGTGCGGCGTGGGCGACTGCATCTCAAAATAGTCCCAAATGCTTTGCCAGAACGCGCTCAGGTCGGTGGTGGACCAGCGCCACAGGGCGTCGTAGCTGTCGAAATGCAGGCCCCGGTGCTCGGCCAGCCACTCCTGGTACAGCCGGATGCGTGGGATGAAGGGCGGGGTGGTGGGCAAAGCGGAACGGACGGGGGCAACGGTCATGGGGACAAGCGAAGGAAGGGGGACAGGGGCCGATCGACAGCCAACCAGTCTGCCAGCGCCCCCCGTGCGCGACAAGCGGGTCAACCCCGCCGCGCCCGGCGCACCTGACGCGCACACGACAGCCGACAGCTGTCGCGAAGCTGACACGCCTTGCCCGCTGGGGGCGGGCACGCGCAGAATGCCGCACACCATTTTTCGAGGAGTTGTTCATGGGTTTTTTCAACTGGACGGAAAAGTCCGAAACGGCGCTGGCCGCTGGCGGCGTCATCGGGCCGGACGAGCGCCTGCCCTGGGGGGCCACCACCGTCATGGGGGTGCAGCACCTGATCGCCATGTTCGGTGCCACGGTGCTGGCACCCATCCTGATGGGGTTCGATGCCAACGTGGCCGTGCTGATGAGCGGCGTGGGCACGCTGATTTTCTTTGTCTTCACCGGCGGCAAGGTGCCCAGCTACCTGGGCTCCAGCTTTGCCTTCATTGGGGTGGTCATGGCCGCCAGCGGCTACACCGGGCCCGGGCCCAATGCCAACCTGGGCGTGGCGCTGGGCGGCATCGTGGCCTGCGGGTTGCTGTACACACTCATTGGCGCGGTGGTGCACGCCACC
>PNML01000032.1 GCA_013823635.1 Polaromonas sp.
ACCGAACACGCCATGAACTCGCTCATGGCGTCCATCGCCTGGGACGAAACCCGCTTTGGCCTGCCGCTGGACCTGGAGCGCTTCATGATCGTCGCCACCAGCGACTTCAACATGGGCGCCATGGAGAACAAGGGGTTGAACATCTTCAACACCAAGTACGTGCTGGCCAGCCCTGCCACCGCCACCGACGTGGATTTTGCCAACGTGGAAAGTGTGGTGGCCCACGAATACTTCCACAACTGGACGGGCAACCGCGTCACCTGCCGCGACTGGTTCCAGCTCAGCCTGAAAGAAGGCCTGACCGTGTTCCGCGACCAGGAATTCAGCATGGACATGGCGGGCAGCCCGTCGGCCCGCGCCGTCAAGCGCATTGAAGACGTGCGCGTGCTGCGCACCGCACAATTCCCCGAAGATGCGGGTCCCATGGCGCACCCCGTCAGGCCCGACAGCTATCAGGAAATCAACAACTTCTACACCGTGACGGTGTACGAAAAAGGCGCCGAAGTCGTGCGCATGATGCAGTCGCTGGCCACCGTGAACGCGTCCGACAGCGGGCGCGACGGGTTTGCCAACGGCATGAAGCTGTACTTCCAGCGCCACGACGGCCAGGCTGTGACCTGCGACGATTTTGCCGACGCCATCGCCCAGGCCAATCCCCAGAGCCCGCTGGCGCAACACCTGCCCCAGTTCAAGCGCTGGTACAGCCAGGCGGGCACCCCCAGGGTCACGGTGCGCGACCACTACGACAGCGCCTCGGGCACCTACGCCCTGACCTTCAACCAGCAATGCCCCGCCACCCCTGGCCAACCCGACAAGCAAGCCTTCGTCATCCCCATGGCCATGGGTTTGCTCAGCGCCGATGGCCAGCCCCTGCCCGTGCAGCTGGAGGGCGAGCCTCCCGCCACAGCGGACACCCGCACCTTTGTGCTGACGCTGTCCAGCCAGACGCTGGTGTTTGCCGGCCTGAGCGCCAAGCCCGTGCCATCGCTGCTGCGGGGCTTCAGCGCCCCGGTGGTGCTGGACGTGGAGTACACCGACGCCCAGCTGCTCACCCTGCTGGCGCACGACCCCGACGCGTTCAACCGCTGGGAAGCCGGCCAACAGCTGGCCATGCGCATTGCACTGAAATGGATAGCTGAAAAATCAATACCATCAAGCGCTGAAGCCCTGAATGATTCATATATCCAGGCCATGCGCAGTGTGTTGCGTCACCCCGACCTGGACCCCGCGTTCAAAGAGCTGGTGCTGACACTGCCATCCGAAGCCTACCTGGCCGAGCAGCTCGACGAGGTGGACCCCCAGCGCATCCACGCCGTGCGCAACGCCATGCGCCTGGCCCTGGCCAAAGCCCTGCACAGCGACTGGGTGTGGGCCTTCGATGCCCACAGCACCTCGGGCGCCTACGTGCCCGACGCCGCCTCCTGCGGCCGCCGCGCGCTGGCCAACCTCGCCCTCACGCACCTCTGCCTGGCGGCGGTGGCTCAGGGTGACACCGTGTGGCCGGGCAAAGCCCTGCAGCGCTTCAAGGACGCCGGCAACATGACCGACCGCCTGGGTGCCGTGTCCGCCCTGGTCACCGCCGGGCACCCCCTGGCGCAGAACGCGCTCGACCGCTTCCACACCCTGTTCAAGCAGGAAGACCTGGTCATTGACAAGTGGTTTGCCCTGCAAGCCGGCAGCCCCGACCGCGACGGCAAGGCGCTGCCCCTGGTGAAGCGGCTGATGGCCCACCCCGACTTCCACATCAAAAACCCCAACCGGGCGCGCAGCGTCATCAGCACCTACTGCCACGCCAACCCGGCCGGTTTTCACCGAACGGACGCGGCGGGCTACGTGTTCTGGAGCGAACAGGTCGTGGAACTGGACGCCATCAACCCGCAGGTGGCCGCCCGCCTGGCGCGTGCGCTGGACCGCTGGCGCAAGCTGGCCCCACCCTACCGTGGCGCGGCCCGCGAGGCCATTGCCCGCGTGGCCGCCCGCACCGACCTCAGCAACGATG
Source organism: Polaromonas sp. (assembly GCA_013823635.1). Lineage (GTDB taxonomy): Bacteria > Pseudomonadota > Gammaproteobacteria > Burkholderiales > Burkholderiaceae_C > UBA2334. Next base: position 2,000 of record PNML01000032.1, read on the forward strand.
TGCGCGAGGTCGTCACCCGCGCCCTGGCCGATTGAGCCACCCACCCACACCTTCACCGACAGGAACCACCACACCATGGCCAACCGCATTTCATTCACCCGCTACCTGGTCGAGCAGCAGCACGAGCACGGCCACATTCCGGCACAGTTGCGCCTGCTGCTGGAGGTGGTGGCGCGCGCCTGCAAACAAATCAGCATGGCCGTCAACAAGGGCGCACTGGGTGGCGTGCTGGGCTCTGCCGACTCCGAAAACGTGCAGGGCGAAGTGCAGAAGAAACTGGACATCATCGCCAACGAGGTGCTAATTGAAGCCAACGAATGGGGCGGCCACCTGGCGGCCATGGCATCAGAAGAGATGGACAGCATCTACCTCGTGCCCAACCGTTACCCCAAAGGTGAATTCCTGCTGCTGTTCGACCCCCTGGACGGCTCCAGCAACATCGACGTCAACGTCAGCATCGGCACCATCTTCAGCGTGCTGAAAAAGCCCGACGGTGACCGGGGCGTGGAAGAAGGCGACTTTCTGCAAGCCGGTCGCCAGCAGGTGGCCGCAGGCTACTGCGTTTACGGCCCACAAACCACCCTGGTGCTGACCGTGGGCGACGGCGTGGCCATGTTCACCCTGGACCGCGAGCAGGGCTCCTTCGTGCTCACCCAGGACAATGTGCAGATCCCGGCCGACACCAAGGAATTCGCCATCAACATGAGCAACATGCGCCACTGGGACGAGCCGGTCAAGCGCTACATCGGCGAATGCCTGGAGGGCAAAGATGGCCCGCGTGGCAAAGACTTCAACATGCGCTGGATCGCCAGCATGGTGGCCGACGTGCACCGCATCATGACGCGAGGCGGCGTGTTCATGTACCCCTGGGACAAACGCGAACCCAACAAGCCCGGCAAGCTGCGCCTGATGTATGAAGCCAACCCCATGGCCTGGCTGGTGGAGCAGGCAGGCGGCGCGGCCACCAACGGCCAGCAGCGCATCCTGGACATCGCGCCCAGCAAACTGCACGAGCGCGTGTCGGTGTTCCTGGGCTCCAAAAACGAGGTAGACCGGGTGACCAGCTACCACGAGAAGCTATAATCATGGGCTACGTGCCGGTGTAGCTCAGTCGGTAGAGCAGCTCATTCGTAATGAGAAGGTCGGGTGTTCGATTCATCTCTCCGGCACCAATACAGCAAACAAAACCCGCTACTCAAAAAGGTAGCGGGTTTTTTGTTGCTTGAACCTGTGCAGGCGCCCACGCCTGCTGCTGAGCGACAAACCCGTCGAACGCAGCCAGCAACGGAGCCAGTCGATCACCCGCACCCTCCAATGCAGACAGGGCGGCACAGGTGGCTTCCAGCGTGGACAGCTGCCCTTCGCGGTGCGCCTTTCGGATGGTGTAGCGCGATGCGGGTGTGTCGGCCAGCGCCAGCCTGGGCAAGCCCTGCAACCAGGGGCTGAGGTGCAGCATTTTCCGGCTTTTGCGCCAGGTGGCGTCCAGCACCACCAGGCACTGCTGCGACGTTTCCAGCCTGCAAGGACTGGCGGCAAAGTCACCGGGGTGGGCGGGCTCGCCTGGCGTGCGCGGGTACAAGAGCCATGTGGGCGGGGGCAGCCCGGCATCGGCCCAGGCCTGCGCAGACCACACCTCGCCCACCAGCAGACGGCTGTTGGGCAGGCTCAGGTGCAGCAGTCGCCCTGTGTTTTTGGCGTGTGCCGTTTCCGCCGGGTGCTGGAGAATGACCACCTCGGTATGCACCTGCGTCGGCCTGATCCACCCGCACAGGCAGTTGCGCTGGGGGCGCCAACAGTGGCCACAGCGCAGGCGCCCGGTGCTCAACCGCGCGCGGCGGCCATCAGGGCCGCAAAACCCACAAACACACCGCCGGTGGCGCGGTTGAACGCTTTGAGCACCCGCGCCTGCCTCAAGTGCACCGACAGGCGTTGGCCGCTGAGCGCGTACACGAAGTACCAGGCCACTTCAATCACGGAGAACGTGGCCAGCAAAATGGCGAACTGCGGCAACTGGGCGGCCGACGGGTTGAGGAACTGGGGGAAAAAGGCCGCCGCAAACAGAATGGCCTTGGGGTTGCTGGCCGCGACCAGAAAACCCTGGCGGGCAATGCCACTCAGCGGGGGCTGTGCGCAGGCGGGCGCCACTTCGGGGGCGGTGGCAGCCGCACCTGGCGGCTGGGGCGCGGGCATGGGTGAGCGCCAGCACTGCACGCCCAGGTAAGCCAGGTAGGCCGCGCCGGCCAGCTGCAAGGCATCGAACACCGCCGGAAAACCCTGCAACAGCGCCCCCAGCCCCGCGGCCGACAGGCTCATCATGCCCACCAGCGCGACCATGCAGCCCGCCATGGCGGCCACCGCGGCCCGCACGCCCTGGCGCGCACTCACGCTCATGACGTACAGCATGTTGGGGCCGGGTGTGGCCGACACCACAAAAGTCATCACGATGAACAGCCACCAGGTACTGAGGGTCATGGCACGGTCTCACAACAAGGGAACGGGGATGCCCAGAGCCTACCCCATTCCGGGCGGACCTGGCACCCGACCGCCAGGGCTCAGACGATCGTGATGCTGAGTTCGGGCCACCCGTCGATGTGGCAACCGATCACATCGCCCTTGACCACCGGTGCAGTGGCCGGTTTGGCCCATCCGGTGAATGGGGCAGCTTGTCCGCCCGCCCGGACATGCCGCAGGTTTGAATATCAAATAAGTAGCAAACACTGACGCCAGTAAAGCGTTAAGCTGCCTTTTTATACAAAAAACCAGGGCAAGCCTGGTTTTGTTGGGGTGAAAAAGGCATGGGGGCCAATGCGCCGACCCTGTGGGCGTGACACGCACAGGGTCGGGCCCAGCCAGCGGGGACTCAGACCGCCATGCTGTCGAGAATGCTGTTGAGCGTGGCGCTGGGGCGCATCACGGCCGTGACCTTGGCCTTGTCGGCCAGGTAGTAGCCGCCGATGTCCACGGGCTGCCCTTGCACCGCGCGCAACTCTTCCACGATGGCCTGCTCTTTGGCCGTGAGCTGCTCGGCCAGGGCGGCAAACTTGCCGGCCAGCTCTGCGTCCTCGGTCTGCGCGGCCAGTTCCTGTGCCCAGTACATGGCCAGGTAAAACTGGCTGCCACGGTTGTCCAGCTGGCCGGTTTTGGGGCTGGGGCCTTTGTTGTTGTCCAGCAGCTTGCCGGTGGCGGCGTCCAGCGTGCGGGCCAGTATCTTGGCCTTGGCGTTGTTTTTCTTGATGCCCAAATCTTCCAGGCTCACGGCCAGGGCCAGGAATTCACCCAGCGAATCCCAGCGCAGGTGGTTTTCTTCCACCAGCTGCTGCACGTGTTTGGGCGCTGAGCCGCCCGCACCGGTTTCGTACATGCCGCCACCGGCCATCAGCGGCACGATGGACAGCATCTTGGCGCTGGTGCCCAGCTCCATGATGGGGAACAGGTCGGTCAGGTAGTCGCGCAGGATGTTGCCGGTGGCGCTGATGGTGTCCAGGCCGCGGATGACGCGTTCCAGCGTGTAGCGCATGGCACGCACCTGGCTCATGATCTGGATGTCCAGCCCTGCCGTGTTGTGCTCGTGCAGGTACATCTTGACCTTGGTGATGAGCTGGGCTTCGTGCGGACGATACTGGTCGAGCCAGAACACCACGGGCATGCCCGAGTTGCGGGCGCGGGTCACGGCCAGCTTGACCCAGTCACGGATGGCAGCGTCTTTCACCTGGCACATGCGCCAGATGTCGCCAGCCTCGACTTCCTGGGTCAGCAACACCTCGCCCGTGGCCAAGTCGGTGATGTTGGCCGTGCCAGCCTCTGGGATCTCGAAGGTCTTGTCGTGTGAACCGTATTCCTCGGCCTGCTGGGCCATCAGGCCCACGTTGGGCACGGTGCCCATGGTCTTGGGGTCGAACGCACCGTGCCACTTGCAGAAGTTGATCATCTCCTGGTAGATGCGGGCGAAGGTGGACTCGGGCATCACGGCCTTCACGTCCTTCAGGCGGCCATCGGCACCCCACATCTTGCCGCCGTTGCGGATCATGGCGGGCATGGAGGCATCGACGATCACGTCGTTGGGCGAATGGAAGTTGGTGATGCCTTTGGCCGAGTCCACCATGGCCAGCTCGGGACGGCCTTCGTGGCAAGCGTGCAGGTCTTTGATGACCTCTTCGCGCAGCGACTGTGGCAGCGTGGCCAGCTTGTCGTACAGGTTGACCATGCCGTTGTTGACGTTCACGCCCAGCTCGTCGAACAGCTTGGCGTGCTTCTCGAACGCGTCCTTGTAGAAAATGCGCACGCAGTGGCCGAACACGATGGGGTGCGATACCTTCATCATGGTGGCCTTGACGTGCAGCGAGAACATCACGCCGGTGTTGTAGGCGTCCTGAATTTCTTTTTCATAGAACTCGCACAGCGCCTTCTTGCTCATGAACATGCTGTCGATGACCTCACGGTCCTGCAGCGACACCTTGGGCTTGAGCACAATGGTTTTGCCACTGGCGGTGATGAGCTCCATCTTCACATCGCGGGCCTTGTCCAGCGTCATGGATTTTTCGCCGTGGTAGAAGTCACCGTGGTGCATGTGCGACACGTGCGAGCGCGACGCCTGGCTCCACTCGGCCATGGAGTGGGGGTTTTTGCGGGCGTATTCCTTCACGGCACGGGGCGCGCGGCGGTCCGAGTTGCCCTCGCGCAGCACGGGGTTGACGGCCGAGCCGGTGCACTTGGCGTAACGGGCCTTGATGGCCTTTTCCTCATCGGTCTTGGGCTGCTCGGGGTAGTCGGGGATGGCGTAACCCTTGGCCTGCAGTTCACTGATGCATGCCAGCAGTTGCGACACCGACGCGCTGATGTTGGGCAGCTTGATGATGTTGGTGTCGGCCTTGTGGGTCAGGCGGCCCAGTTCACTCAGGGTGTCGGGCACCTTCTGGTCGTCGTTCAGGTACTCGGGAAACTCAGCCAGCACGCGGGCCGCCACCGAAATATCGGCCTCCGCCACTTCCACACCAGCGGGTGCGGCAAAGGCGCGAACGATGGGCAGAAACGCGCACGTGGCCAGGTAAGGGGCCTCGTCGGTCAGGGTGTAGATGATTTTGGAGGGGGCTGTGGCCATGGTTGTCCTCGTTCTTTTGGGGTAAGGGGATGTGCTTGGGTGAGCGATTGGTTAGAACACCACCGCACATCTTAAGGCTGTCATCTGACGCAATTCTTGTGCACCATGTGAAATAGCATCTGCGTTGGTGTGTTTGCACACCCCCATCCACTCACCTCCACCCTGCCCGACATGCCTGCCCACCCCCCATCACCGCCTGAGCAACAGTCACCCCCCGGTGGCGCACCGTGGGTGGTCATGCTCGCCGGTGTGGCAGCAGCCATGCACATTGGGAAGATGCCGCCGGCCATTCCGGCTTTGCAGGCCACACTGGACGTGAGTCTGCTGGAGGCGGGTTTCCTGTTGTCTGCGGCTCAACTGGCAGGCATGCTGCTGGGCGCTCTGCTGGGTGCGTTGGCCGATGGCGTGGGCCTGCGCCGAAGCCTGCTGGCAGGACTGGCACTCATGGTGGTGGCCAGCCTCGCGGGCATGCTGGCCACCACCGCCACGGCGCTGCTGGCGCTGCGTGTGCTGGAAGGCCTGGGCGTGCTGCTGGTGGCCCTGCCTGTGCCCAGTCTGCTCAGGCGGCTGGTTGCCCCCGCGCTGTTGGCGCGTCACCTGGGCTGGTGGGGTGCCTACATGCCCACGGGCACCGCATTGGCGCTGTTGGGTGGTCCTGCCGTCATCCACAGCGTGGGGTGGCAAGGCCTGTGGGGGGCACTGTCCGCCCTGACAGCGGCCATGGCGGTCTGGGTGTGGCGCACCGTGCCAGTTGACCCGCCGCGCACACCCGTCCCGGTCGATCCAGGCGGTGGTTCAGTGCCCCGTGCCGCCGCCGATTTTGTGGGGCGCTTGCGCGAAACGCTGAGCCGTCGGGGTCCGTGGCTGGTGGCGCTGGCGTTCGCCATGTACTCGAGCCAATGGCTGGCGGTGGTGGGTTTTCTGCCGTCGGTGTATGCCCAGGCTGGGGTGGACGTGGCCGCAGCCGGTGCCCTCACCGCGCTGGTGTGTGCCGTCAACGTCCTGGGCAATGTGGGTGCCGGCCAGTTGCTGCACCGAGGCTGGTCCCCACAACGGTTGCTGTGCGTGGGTTTTGTGAGCATGGCGGCTTGCGCCTGGCTGGCTTTTCACCCGTTGACCACCCCGTGGCCCACGCTGCGTTACATCGCCTGCCTGACGTTTTCTGCCGTGGGCGGCCTGATTCCAGGCTCCTTGTTCTATTTGGCCGTGCGCGTGGCACCCAGCGACCGCACCGCATCCACCACCGTGGGGTGGATGCAGCAGTGCTCATCGAGCGGCCAATTCGCCGGGCCTCCGGTGGTGGCATGGGTGGCAGGACGCGTGGGGGGCTGGCACTGGACTTGGGCCCTCACGGGCATGGCCTGCGCGCTGGGCATGCTGCTGGTGCTGCTCCTCCCACGCCAATCCGGCACCGAGCAGCAACCGCGGGCATGACCCCGCGGTGAATGGGGTAGGCTTGTCACCCCATCGACAACCTGTCCTTGCGCCGAGGAGACCCCATGAACCCGACCGACACAACCGCCCTTTCCCCCGCGGAACAGGCCCTGCATGACGCTGCGTGCGACTACCACCGCCTGCCCCAGCGCGGGAAAATTGCCGTCACCCCCACCAAGCCACTGAGCAACCAGCGCGACCTGTCACTGGCCTACTCCCCCGGCGTGGCCTACCCCTGCCTGGAAATCGCCGCCGACCCCTCCAAAGCCGCTGACTACACCAGCCGGGGCAACTTGGTGGGCGTGATCACCAACGGAACCGCCGTGCTGGGTCTGGGCGACATCGGCCCGCTGGCCAGCAAACCGGTGATGGAGGGCAAGGGCTGCCTGTTCAAAAAATTCGCTGGCATCGACGTCTTCGACATCGAACTGGCCGAACGCGACCCCGACAAACTGGTGGACATGATTGCCGCGCTGGAGCCAACCCTGGGCGGCATCAACCTGGAAGACATCAAGGCCCCCGAGTGCTTCTACATCGAGAAGAAACTGACCGAACGCATGGGCATACCGGTGTTCCACGACGACCAGCACGGCACGGCCATCATCAGCAGCGCCGCGCTGCTCAACGGTCTGGAGCTGGTGGGCAAGGCCATCGGCGATGTCAAGATTGCCGTCAGTGGCGCCGGTGCCGCCGCCATCGCTTGTCTGGATGTGATGGTGGGCCTGGGCGCCAGCCCCAAGAACATTTATGTGTGTGACAGCAAGGGCGTGATCTACCAGGGTCGGTCCGGCGGTTATGACGACTCCAAGGCCCGCTACGCCCAGGACACCACCGCCCGCACGCTGGCCGATGTGGTGGACGGCGCCGACGTGTTCCTGGGTTGCTCGGCCCCCGGCGTGATGACGGCGGCCATGGTCAAGACCATGGCACCCAAACCCATCATCTTGGCACTGGCCAACCCCGAGCCCGAAATCAGGCCCGAACTGGCCAAGGCCATCCGTCCCGACTGCATCATTGCCACCGGCCGCTCGGACTACCCCAACCAGGTCAACAACGTGCTGTGCTTCCCCTACATCTTCCGGGGTGCACTGGACTGCGGCGCCACCCGCATCACCGAGGCCATGAAGCTGGCCTGCGTGCGCCAGATTGCCGACTTGGCCAAGGCCGAAACCAGCGACGAAGTGGCCGCCGCCTACCAGGGACAGGAGCTCAGCTTTGGCCCCGACTACCTGATCCCCAAGCCCTTTGACACCCGGCTGATCCTGCGCATTGCCCCTGCCGTGGCCCAGGCCGCCGCCGACTCGGGTGTGGCGGCACGCCCCATCACCGACATGGACGCGTACCGTGAGAGCCTGGGTCGCTTTGTGTACCAGACCGGCATCCTGATGCGGCCCATCTTCAACATCGCCAAGGCCATGCCCAAAGCCAACAAGCGGGTGGCCTTTGCCGATGGCGAGGACGAGCGGGCCCTGCGCGCCGCGCAAATGGCCATCGACGACAACCTGGCGGTGCCCATCCTCATCGGTCGGCCCGCCGTCATCAACGCGCGCATCGAAAAGGCCGGGCTGCGCATGCGCTTGGGCACGGATGTGGAAAACGTCAACCCGGAAGACGACCCGCGCTTTCGCGATTACTGGGAGCAATACCACCGACTCATGGGCCGCAACGGTGCCACACCCGAGGTGGCCAAGGCCGCGGTGCGCCGCTCCAACACCATCATCGGCTCCCTCATGGTGTCGCTGGGCCACGCAGATGCCCTGATTTGCGGGCTGGTGGGCTCCTACACCACCCACCTGGAACGCATCGACAGCATCCTGGGCAAACAATCCGGCGTCAGCAATTACGCGGCACTGAACGCATTGATGACCAACCAAGGGCCACTGTTTGTGGCCGACACCTACGTCAACGAAGACCCCAGCGCCGAACAGTTGGCGGAAATCGCCTGGATGTCGGTGCAAGAGTTACAGCGCTTCGGTCTCCCCCCCAAAGTGGCCTTTCTGTCGCACTCCAGCTTCGGGTCGTCCAAACGGGCCTCGGCCAAAAAAATGCGCCTGGCCCGTGACCTGTTTGTGGCCCAGCACCCCGACATCGAGTGCGACGGCGAACTGCATGGCGACGCCGCCCTGCAAGAAGACATCCGCAAGGCCTACATGGCGAACACCACACTGACCGGCTCGGCCAACCTGCTGATCTGCCCCAGCCTGGATTCGGCCAACATCCTCTACAACGTGCTCAAAACCACCACCAGCGGTGGCGTGACGGTGGGCCCCATCCTGATGGGAGCCGCGGCCACCGCCTACATCCTCACGCCCGCTGCCACCGTGCGCCGGGTATTGAACATGACAGCGTTGGCGGCAGCCAGCGCCAGACGGTCGGCCTGATCAGCACCGGATCGGTGGGATCGTGACCCCTCACCACACCAATTTGGTGCTCCCACCACTTTTTCCGCCCGAGACTGGTGCAACCTCGCGTAACATTTTGACCTCTCGGCGCAACGGGTTTCGAAATTGTCCACGCACCCCGATTGGTGGACAATTTTGTATACGCATCTGTGTTCACCAACTGCGTGTGATCGGGGTTTGCCCACCTACGGCCCACCGCTTGGTCATACCTGGCATTGTTGTTGCTTAGTCTTTGCCAGCCAACCGCATCACCCACTCAGACAGCCACCAGGAGTCCTGCATGTCCAAACGCCATTTCATCCGAGCCACGGTCGCAACGATCGCCCTGCTGACACTGGGCACAGCCCAAGCTCAGAACAAGCCCATCAAGTTCCAATTGGACTGGCGCTTCGAAGGCCCTTCGGCGCTGTTCCTGCAGCCGGCCGCCAAGGGCTATTTCAAAGACGCTGGACTGGACGTCTCCATCGACGCCGGCAACGGCTCAGGTGCCACGGTCACCCGCGTGGCCTCCGGCACCTATGACATGGGCTTCGCCGACATGGCCGCCCTCATGGAATTCCACGCCAACAACCCCGACGCGCCCAACAAGCCCGTGGCGGTGATGATGGTCTACAACAACACGCCGGCCGCCGTGCTGGCGCTGAAGAAGTCGGGTATCCAAACACCGGCAGACCTGAGCGGCAAAAAGCTGGGCGCACCCGTGTTCGACGCTGGTCGCAAGGCGTTCCCCATTTTTGAAAAAGCCAACAAGGTGGGCAACGTCACCTGGACCGCGATGGACCCGCCACTGCGTGAAACCATGCTGGTGCGTGGTGACATTGACGCCATCACCGGCTTCTCGTTCACCTCGCTGTTGAACCTGGAAGCCCGCGGCATCAAGCCTGAGGACGTGGTCATCATGCCCTATGCCGATTTCGGGGTGAAGCTGTACGGCAACGCCATCATTGCCTCACCCAAATTGCTCAAGGAGAGTCCTGCCGCCGTCAAGGCTTTCCTGGCCGCGTTTGCCATGGGTGCCAAAGAAGTGATGGCCAACCCCGAAGCTGCCATTGCGGTGGTCAAAGAGCGCGACGGCATCATCAACACCGCGCTGGAAACACGCCGCCTGAAATTGGCCATTGACTCCGTGGTGGCCAGCCCCGACGCGCGCAAGGAAGGTTTTGGCCAAGTCAACCCAGCCCGCCTGTCCCTGATGGCAAGCCAAGTCTCAGACGCCTACAAAACCAAAAACCGTGTCGACGTCAAAGACGTGTGGGATGGTTCTGCACTGCCCGACGCCAAGGTACTGGACATCCTGCCCAAAGCCAAAAAGTAAACCGTTCGCCACCACACGGGCCAGCCTGCGCAACAGCGGACTGGCCTTTTTCTTGCCCACTCAGCCCGAAGTCAGCCCCGGAGTCCCGCATGCCAGCCAGCCCCCATCCGCCGTCGCCCGCTTTTGTGGAATTCAAAAACGTCTGGCTGGCCTACAACGCCGAATTGCAGGCCAAGGGCCAGTACGCGGTGGAGGACATCAACCTGAGCGTGCACGAGGGTGAGTTCATTGCCATCGTCGGGCCGTCAGGTTGTGGCAAGTCCACCTTCATGAAACTGACCACCGGGCTCAAGCGCCCCAGCAAGGGCAACATCCTGGTGGACGGCCAAGCGGTCAACGGCCCACTGAAAATATCCGGCATGGCGTTTCAAGCGCCCTCGCTGCTGCCGTGGCGCACCACCCTGGACAACGTGCTGTTGCCATTGGAAATCGTCGAACCCCATCGAAGCCAGTTCAAGCAGAAGCGCCAGGAGTACGAAGCCCGGGCCTCCGCCTTGCTGGCCAGCGTGGGCCTGGGCGGCATGGAAAAGAAATTTCCCTGGCAACTGTCCGGCGGCATGCAGCAGCGCGCCAGCATCTGCCGCGCCCTCATCCACGAACCCAAAATGCTGCTGCTCGACGAGCCGTTTGGTGCCCTCGACGCCTTCACCCGGGAAGAACTGTGGTGCACCCTGCGCGACCTTCAGGCGGCCCAGAAATTCAACGTCATTCTGGTGACGCATGACCTGCGCGAGAGTGTGTTCCTGGCCGACACCGTGTACGTGATGAGCAAAGGGCCTGGGCGCTTTGTGGTCAAGCGCGACATCGACCTGCCCCGCCCCCGTGATTTGGAGGTCACCTACACCCCGCACTTCACCGACATCGTCCACGAGCTGCGTGGCCACATCGGCGCCATGCGCAAAACCGGCGCCAGCACCGCCATCACGCAATAAGCAAGGAACACCCCCATGTCACAGAAACAACTGGAACGCTGGGCCCCCTGGGCGCTGATGGTGTTGACCGTGGTGATCTGGCAGGCCATTTGCAGCCTGTTCAATGTGTCGGAGTTCATCTTCCCGAGCCCGCTGCGCATCTGGGAGCAGACACTGGAGCACAGCGTGACCATCGCTGGCCACGCCTGGCGGACATTCTGGGTCACGATGGTGGGTTTTGCCATCGCCATCGTGGTGGGTGTGCTGCTGGGTTTTCTCATCGGCAGCTCACGCCTGGCCTACGCCGCCATGTACCCGCTGATGACCGCGTTCAACGCCCTGCCCAAGGCGGCCTTTGTGCCCATTTTGGTGGTGTGGTTCGGCATTGGTGTCGGGCCAGCGGTGCTCACTGCGTTTCTCATCAGTTTCTTTCCCATCATGGTCAACATCGCCACCGGCTTGGCCACGTTGGAGCCGGAACTGGAGGACGTGCTGCGGGTGCTCGGCGCCAAGCGTTGGGACGTGCTGACCAAGGTCGGCCTGCCCCGCTCCATGCCCTACTTTTATGGATCCCTCAAAGTGGCCATCACCCTGGCGTTTGTGGGCACCACCGTGTCCGAAATGACCGCGTCCGACCAGGGCATTGGCTACCTGTTGATCTCCGCCGGTTCGTCCATGCAGATGGGGCTGGCCTTCAGCGGCTTGCTGGTCGTGGGCATCATGGCCATGGTCATGTACGAGCTGTTCAGCTTTGTGGAAAAACACACCACCGCCTGGGCCCACCGGGGCTCGCAGGGCGAATGAGCGGCACCGAGCCCGTCTTGCCCGCGGCCTGGTCGCCCGATCGGTTGCGGCGCCACCTGCTGCGTGCCGACGCCGTGGCGCGGCGGGCCTTGGCCATGGGTCGCCACCCGTTTGGCGCCCTGCTGGTGGCCCCCGATGGGGAAACCGTGCTGGCTGAGCAGGGCAACATCGATACCGTGCAACACGCCGAGGCCACACTGGCACGCACCGCGGCCCTCAACTACCCACCGGACTACCTGTGGCATTGCACCCTGGTGACCACGTTCGAGCCCTGCGCCATGTGCACCGGCACCATCTATTGGGCACACATCGGCCACCTGGTGTACGGCGCCAGTGAAGAATCCCTGCTGGCCCTGACCGGTAACCACCCAGAAAACCCCACGCTGAGCCTGCCCTGTCGGGACGTGGTGACCCGGGGTCAGAAGCCCATCCGCGTCACCGGCCCGGTGCCGGAAGTCGCTGCAGACTTGGTGGCCACCCACCAACATTTCTGGCAAACGCCACACCGTTCTGGACGCTGAATGCCCTGGAACGCCCAACTCTCACTGGACTATCGGCTGGAGTCCGACCGCACTGTGCTGCGCTTTGCCCACGATGGACCGTTGCGCGTCCTCAAAAGCCTGTACCCCGAGGGTGACGCCATTTGCCACAACGTGCTGGTGCATCCACCAGGGGGCTTGGTGCAAGGCGACACACTTGACTTGCGCTTCACAGTCGCGCCCGGCGCCCACGGGCTGGTCAGCACCCCCGGGGCGACCCGGTTTTACCGCAGCAACGGCGAGCCTGCCACCCAGCGGGTACACCTCACACTCCAGCCAGGGGCACGTCTGGAGTGGCTGCCGCTGGAGACCATTGCCTACCCGGGTTGCCATGGCCGAAACCACGTGGTGCTGGACCTGAGCGAGGGCGCTGAGTTGCTGGCATGGGATGTGTGCGCGCTGGGGCTGCCCGCCACCGGTCAACCATTTGATGAAGGTGACTTGCACCAACGCCTGCACTGGCCCGGCCATTGGCTGGAAGAAGTGCACCTGCAAGCGCAGGACACTCGGTTGCTGAATTCCCCCTTGGGCCTGGCGGGCCACCGCTGCCTGGGCACGCTGTGGCTGGCCTGTGGCACCGCCATCCCCCCGCCACGCCGTGACACCTTGCTGGCTGCCTTGAACGGCGTGCTGGAACAGCACCCCCTGGCAGCCAGCGCAGGCGCCACAGCACCCCAGGCCAACACCCTGGTGGTGCGCTGCCTGGCACCGAACGTGGAGCCCGTGATGGAGCTGTTCCAGAGGTTGTGGCAGCAACTGCGCCAACATGCGTGGGGGTTGGGCACCGCATCGCCTCGCATCTGGCACGTCTGATGCCCTGAAAGCAGGGTGATGGTGTTGGCCGTACTCAGTACTTTTACCAAGTATCTGTTCCGGGCACAGCCTGCTACGATGAAAAGTTGTCCATGCCAGACATGGTCAGTCCGCCGCCCTCAGAGTGTGTCCACACACCTCCGCCACAGGAACGGGTGTCCCACTTGTTGACACACCGGGAAGGCGTGTGCCGATGCATCCTATCCTTTGCCGACTCTTGCTTGCCGCCTGGTTGCTGGGACCGGCGTGGGCGGGTGCGACGGCTGAGGCGCACACCGCGCCATCCGGCGAGGCCACGCCACGCCCCCTCACCCTGGGGGTGTTTGCGTTCCGGCCCAAGCCCATCATGCAAGAGCGCTTTGAGCCGCTGGCCCGCTACCTGTCTGACCAGCTGCCCGGCCACACCGTGACCCTGCGCCCACTGTTGGAGCACGAACTGGAAGAAGCCATGCAAGCGCACCAGATCGACTTTGTGTTGACCAACCCCAGTCACTACATCAAGTTGCGCGAGCACCACCGCCTGACTGGCGCCCTGGCCACGCTGGTGATGCGCTCAGGCAGCCAGGGCATTCATGGCATAGGCGGTGTCATTGTTCGGCGGGCACAGCGCGACGACATCCGGGATTTGGCTGACATTGCCAACAAGCGGGTCGCCATCGCCGGCAAGCACTACCTGGGCACCTACATGGCACCGGCCGCCGAGTTGCTTCGCGCCGGAGTGGACTTGGACACCATCACCTGGGTGGAGACCTCGCAGCCGGTGGATCAGGTCATCAGCTCCGTTCTCAGTGGCCAGTCAGACGTGGGATTTGTGCGCACTGGTGTGCTCGAAGACCTGGAGCGCGAGGGCAAACTGCAACGGGGTGAGCTGGCGGTGGTGCACCCCATCACTCACCCTGGGTTTGACCTCCGCGCCTCCACCCGGCTGTACCCCGAGTGGCCGTTCCTGGCAGCAATCGATGTGAATGCGGGCATCAGTCAGCAGGTGTCGGCCGCCCTGCTCAACCTGCGGCCTGACCATCCCGCCGCATTGGCAGCGGGCTTGTACGGGTTCACCATCGCGGCCGATTACGCATCGGTGGAACAGGCCATGCGCGAGCTGCGCATGGCACCTTTTGAGCAACTTCCAGCATTTCTGTGGAAAGACATCTGGCAACGCTACCAGCTCTGGATACTGGGTATCGGTGCGTTGAGCCTGCTCACCACGCTGATGGCACTGGGCTTGGTGGCCCACCGGCGCCAGCTCTTGCGCACCCAGACCCGCCTGGAGACTGAGCACCACAAGCTCACCGCCACCACAGAACGCCTCAACTACCTGATGGACTCCAGCCCGGTGATGTTCTACACCCTGCGCGTCATGCGCCACCAGACGGAGCCGACCTGGGTGAGCAACAACATCGAGCGGCTGCTGGGCTACACCCCCTCGCAGGCCCAACACCTGCGCTGGTGGCGAGACCACCTCCACCCGGAGGATGCCCCGCAGGCCCTTGCAACCATTCGCCAGCTGCACCTCAGCGGCCATGTGCGACACCAGTTCCGGTTTGCCCTCGCCGATGGCACCTACCGCTGGTTCCACAACGACCTGAGGCTGCTCAACACCGGATCGGGCCATGCGGAAGCACTGGGCATCTGGCGCGACATCACCAACACCAAACTGCAGGAAGACCGCCTGCAGCTGGCCGCCAGCGTGTTTGACAACAGCTACGACGGCGTCATCATCACCGATGCCCTGCACCGGGTGGTGGACACCAACCCGGCGTTCAGCCGAATCACCGGCCACCCGCGTGAGGCGGTACTGGGTCGCACCCTCGCGGAGCTGGCCGACACGACCCACCCCGCAGCCCCATCGTCCGGTGGCGTGCAGCACATGATGGCGGTGCTGGGCACACAGGGCCACTGGCAAGGGGAAATGCTGCTGCGACGCCACAATGGCCAACCATTGGTGTGTGCCATGTCGGTGTCGGCGGTGTCCGACAGCAGCCACCACACCGGGCACCATGTGGTGGTGTTTTCAGACATTGGCCATGTCAAGGCCCACCAGGCCGAACTGGACCGACTGGCCCACTACGACGCCCTCACGGGCGTGCCCAACCGCCGCATGCTGGTGGACCGGTTGGCACAGGCCATTGAGCGCGCCAGACGCAGTGGCCAGTCACTGGCCATTTGCTACCTAGACCTGGACGACTTCAAGCCCGTGAACGACACACTGGGCCACGCCGTGGGGGACCAACTCCTCATCCACATGACACGCCGCCTGGAGGGCGCCCTGCGCGGCCAGGACACCTTGGCCCGACTGGGCGGCGACGAATTTGTGCTGCTGCTGGCAGACCTCACCCACCCGGACGAATGGCAGCCGGTGCTGGCACGCGTCATGCGGCTGGTGCAGCAGGCCGTGCCATTGGGGGAGCACAGTGCCACGGTATCGGCCAGCGTGGGGGTCACCGTGTACCCCGCTGACGACGTGGATGCCGACACCCTGCTGCGCCACGCCGACCAGGCCATGTACAGCGCCAAACAGGCCGGACGCAACCGCCACCATGTGTTTGACCCGACACAAGACAAAGAAATCGAGGTCCAGCGCGAATTGCACAGCCGCCTGGCGCAAGCCCTGGCTTTGGGAGAACTGGAGCTGTTCTACCAACCCAAGGTGCACATGGAGACCGGTCAGGTGGTGGGGGTCGAGGCCCTCATTCGCTGGCTGCACCCCGAGCTCGGCCGACTCCCGCCAGGGGAGTTTTTGTGGCAAATCAATGGCAGCGAGTTGGAAATACAAGTGGGCGAGTGGGTCATACGCACGGCCCTGGGTCAGCTGGGGCTGTGGAAACAACAGGAGCCAGGGCTGCCACCCGGGTTCAGCGTCAGCGTCAACCTCAGTGGGCACCAACTGCTCAAACCCGGCTTCCACACTTGGCTGGCGGCCGAGCTGCAACGCCACAGCCACTGGCAGGCGGGTGAACTTGAATTGGAGATACTGGAAAGTGCCGCGCTGGCCGACATGGCCTCAGCCGCCAGGGTCATGACGCAGTGCCGCGCCTTGGGTGTGCGCTTTGCGCTGGACGACTTTGGCACCGGTTATTCGTCGCTGGCGTATTTCCGCACCCTGCCGGTGGACATGATCAAGATCGACCAGAGTTTTGTGCGCGACATGTTGGTGGATGCAGATGACCATGGCATTGTGCAAAGCGTGGTGCAACTGGCCCGGGCTTTCCAGCGACCTGTGATTGCCGAGGGTGTGGAAACGCTGGCACATGCCGCCGCACTGCTGCAAATGGGCTGCCCGCTGGCACAGGGCTTTGGCATTGCCCGGCCCATGCCCCCTGACCAGCTGACCCATTGGACGCAACAGTGGGCGCAGCAACGCCCCTGGCAGGACAAGCCGATTACCGGCGAACGCTTCCCGGCAGATCGCGCGTAGGCAGGCTGATGTGAAACCCCTGCACGTAGTCGATGCCCATGTACTTGAGTGCGTCATGGATGGACTGGGACTCCACAAACTCGGCCACCGTGCAAATGCCAATGTCCTGACACAGGCGTGAGAGGTTGTGCACCAGCGCGTAATCTATTTTTGAATTCAGGATGTTGCGCACAAAGGCGCCGTCAATCTTCACGTACTCAAAACGCAGTTCCCGCAGGTAGTGGAAGGAGTTGTAGCCACTGCCAAAGTCATCCAGGGCAAACGCAAATCCCTTTTCGCGCAGATTGGCCAGGAATTTGCGCATGTTGGTCATGTCACTGATGGCATCGCGCTCCAGTATTTCGAACACCACACACTCGGGCGGGATGCCCATCTGGTTGCACAACTCCTCGGCATAGCCCAGCACCCCGCGTCCCTGTATTTCCTGGGCCGACAGGTTGAGAAACAGCTTGGTCCCTGCCACCCCAGACACCATGCTGTCGCGCTTGGCCTGAAATGCCTTGTTGATGACGATGCGGTCCAGTTCCCGGCCCATGCCGTACTTTTCCACCGTTTCAATGAACATGCCCGCCGACAGCACCTCGCCGCTCGGTTCCACCATGCGTGCCAGGGTTTCGCAGGCAAACAGCTCACCGGTCTGGCAATTCACAATGCTGTGGTAATACGGCACGATGCGGTCCTGCCGCAGGGCTTCGCGCAGTTTTTCCACAAAGTCGCGCGTGGTCCTGCCGGACTTGGATTGCGGATCCAACCCGTCCAGGTTGCACGCACTGTCCTTGCCGATTTCCTTGGCCTTGTACATGGCCAGGTCGGCACCGGCCATGAGGTCGGTTTCATTTTGGGCATCGCCAGGAAACGTCGCCATGCCGATGGACACCGTCAGGTGAAAACGCTTGCCATCCGGTGCGGTAAACACCCGCTCGCGCAGGCTGCGCCCCAGGTTGTTGGCCACCACCGAAGCCCCCGCCTTGCCCGTCTCCATCAGGACCACGGCGAATTCGTCGCCCCCGATGCGAGACGCCAAGTCGCCCTTGCGAATGTGCTCGCGCAGCACTTCGGCCACCCCACACAGTGCCTCGTCCCCCGTGGGGTGACCATAGGCGTCATTGATGTCCTTGAAGTTGTCGAGGTCCAGCATCAGCAACGAAAACTCATGCTGGTGGCGCTCGGAGCGGCCCACCTCGTATTCCAGGATGTTGTTGAAATGCCGTCGGTTGTACAGCCCGGTGAGCGGGTCGTGGATGGAGTAGTACTCCAACTCAGCCAACGTGCGGGACAGCACCTTGCTGGAGCCCACCACCATCACCATGACCGACAGGATGGATCGCACCACGCTCTCCTCCTGCACACTGAGCTCGCCACTGGACACGTAGGCGACCCCCAACAACCCTGCCAACCGCGGGGTGTGGTCGGGCACCGCCACGGTGATCATGCGGATGTCATCGATGCAATCAACCGGGCCGTTCTTGCGGATGGTGAACTCTTCAATCTGC
Organism: Polaromonas sp.; assembly: GCA_013823635.1. Taxonomy (GTDB): domain Bacteria; phylum Pseudomonadota; class Gammaproteobacteria; order Burkholderiales; family Burkholderiaceae_C; genus UBA2334. The sequence goes on from PNML01000032.1 coordinate 20,224, forward strand.
AGCAACGCATCCATGGGCAACTGCAGGTTGCTCATCATCTGGGCTGACAGGCGATCGCGGGCGTTTTTCTTCAGCTCGTCCGAATAGTCGCCCAGGTAGTACAGGTAGAGCGACATGCCATGCTCTTCGGCAAAGGCGATGTAGAAAAAGTTGAAGGGGAATATGGTGTGGAAATCGATGAGGATTTCCTGCACGAACTCCTTCCACTGGGCCACATGCTCGTGCGACAGGATGATGCGCTCCAGCACACGGCTCTGGCGCTCCAGCAGATCCTTCTCGATCATGGTGCTGGACAAGCGGGTCAGCGTGTCGTTGAACTCCTCGATGGTGGCGCACACATCGTCGCCGTTGCGTTGCCATTGCCGCTGCCGTTCCTTGTGCAGGATGGACAATGCACCGTCCAGCCGCTGGCAGGTCTGGACAATGTTGTCCAAACCTGCCGCCAGGGCCGGCGTCAGGGGTTGTTCGGTGATGTCGCGCAGCTCAGCCATCAGGTCCCGGTGCACCTCGCTGACCAGTGCGCCCATGTTGGCCCCAAACACCTTGGTGCGCGTCCGGTTTTCCAGTTGTGCGGCCAGGCGGCCCATCACCCTCAGGCGCACATCCTCCAGTGGGTTGTAGGGGGTGTTGGGTGAGCGGCTCATTCGTCGAACCGTCCACCGCTGTGCAACAGGTCCACGCCGCAGCGCAGCTCGCGCAGCCAGGCCAGGAATTCACCCACCGCTGCCCCCCGGAACACGGGGCCGTGCTGGGGAGCAATCATGTCGATGTCCAGGTGGGCGATGGTGTCCAGCCAGCAGCGAATGGCTTTGTTGGAGCACATGTAGCGCCGGTGGAAACCCTCGATGTGCGGGATGTGGCTGGCAAAGTCGTCCACATAGGCGGCATCATCGTCTGCGGGCATCATCGCCGCGCCGATGTCACCCGAGAACAGCACCTTGGCCACGGGGTCGTACACGTTGATCTGGCCCTCGGAGTGCAAAAAATGCGCTGGCACCGCCTGCAAGGCAAAGCCGGGGGCCACCTCACACGCCATGCCCTCATCGGGCACACCGACGAACTGCGACATGTCGCTCAGGCCGTAATGCGGCAAAAACCGCAACCAGATGCGCGAGATGTAGACCGGCGCCTTGATCAGCTCCAGCCAGGTGGACAGTCCGCCGACGATGTCCGGGTCCTGGTGCGACAGGAAAATGCCCTTGACCTGCTCGGGCGGGACGTAGCGCAGCATTTCTGCCAGTACCCGCGGCATGACGCCAAAACCACCGGGATCCAGCAACACACCGGCCCCTCGGTGCAGGATCAGGTACTGGTTGGAGCGCACACCGCCCTCCTCCCCGGGATCACTCTCGTTGAGCAGGATGAATTGGTGGTCGTCTGTGTCGAACAGCTTGATGTTGCGCATGGGGCTTTCCGCCGGGTGGTTGGCACAGAGGAGTGGCAAGGCCAAAGGCCTGAGTCTAGGTCAATGCGGCCACTGTACGGCATTCCGGCCACCCGCCAAAAGAGAGGCAGATCACGCGTCTGCCCATGCCGACCCTGCGCGCTGGTCAGGCACCGTGCGGCGCTGGGCCTGGAATCAGATGGACACCAGCTGGCGCACACCCTTGGCCTGCATCTCGCTGCCCGGGCCTCGGGCAATCACCTCGCCGCGCTCCATCACCAGGTAGTCGTCGGCCAGTTCTTCGGCAAAGTCGTAGTACTGCTCGCACAGCAAAATGGCCATGCGCTGGCCATTCAGCCCCTGGTCGGCCAGCATGCGCAGCACCCGGCCAATGTCTTTGATGATGCTGGGCTGAATGCCCTCGGTGGGCTCGTCCAGTATCAGCAGCTGCGGCCCGGCCGTCAGCGCCCGTGCAATGGCCAGCTGCTGTTGCTGGCCGCCCGAGAGGTCGCCCCCCCGGCGGTGCAGCATTTGTTCGAGCACCGGGAACAGCTCAAACAGTTGCGGGTTGATGGGTGTGCTCGCCGGGCGGTAGGCCAGGCCCATGCGCAGGTTTTCTTCCACGGTGAGGCGCGCGAAAATCTCGCGCCCCTGGGGCACGTAACCCATGCCGGCGCGGGCCCGCTCGTACGGTGGCGCGTGGGCAATGGCCTGTCCGTTGAAGGCGATGCCGCCACTGCGAATGGGCACCAAACCCATCAGGCTTTTGAGCAGGGTTGTTTTGCCCACGCCATTGCGCCCCAGCAGCACGGTGATGTGACCCGGCGTGGTGGTGAGGCTGACGTTGCGCAGGATGTGCGAACCGCCGTAATACTGGTTGACGTTCTCGACTGTGAGCATATTTTTAAGCTTTTCAGGTCTCTGGCGCTTGTTGTGTATGGAGTGACAGCTATCAACTCATTGAAATGATGGCCTCAGCGGCCCAGGTAGACCTCGATCACCCGTTCGTCGGCCTGCACCTGGTCCAGCGTGCCCTGCGCCAGCACCGAGCCATCGCACAGCACGGTCACGATGTCGGAAATGGTGCGGATGAAGCCCATGTCGTGCTCCACCACCATCAGGCTGTGTTGGCCCTTGAGCGTCAGGAACAGCTCGGCGGTGCGGGCGGTTTCCTCGTCGGTCATGCCAGCCACGGGCTCGTCCAGCAGCAGCAGCTTGGGGTCTTGCATCAGCAGCATGCCAATTTCCAGCCACTGCTTTTGCCCGTGGCTCAGCAGCCCGGCCTGGCGTGACACGCTGGGGGCCAGGTGGATGGTGTGCAGCACCTCGGCCAGCCGGTCGCTCTGGGCGCTGTCCAGCCGGAAGGTCATGGACGGAAACACCCGCTTGTTGGTCTTGAGCGCCAGCTCCAGGTTTTCAAACACCGTCAGCTGCTCAAACACCGTGGGCTTTTGGAACTTGCGGCCAATGCCCAGCTCCGCAATCTCGGCCTCGCGGTAGCGCAGCAGGTCGATGGTGGAGCCAAAAAACACCGTGCCGCTGTCGGGCCGGGTTTTGCCGGTGATGATGTCCATCATCGTGGTCTTGCCCGCGCCGTTGGGGCCGATGATGCAGCGCAGCTCACCCGGCGCAATGTCCAGGCTCAGACCGTTGATGGCCTTGAAGCCGTCGAAGCTGACGTTCACATCCTCCAGGTACAGGATGCGGCCGTGCGTCACATCCACCTCGCCGGGCGTGTGCACGCGGCCAAAGCCGGCCTCGCGCCCGCCAGACTCGGTCTGGCCCAGCGCCACCTTGTGCGCCATCTCGGCGCGGCGCTGCGCGCCTTGCTCCATCAAATCGGGGGTCATGCCTGGGGTCCTTTCTGGGCAGCCGCTTCACCGGTGGCCACCTTGCCTTTTTTGAGCTTTTTCACCAACCCCACCACCCCCTGTGGCAAAAACAGCGTGACAGCAATGAAGAGTGCACCCAAAAAGTACAGCCAGTACTCAGGGGCCGTGACGGTGAGCCAGCTCTTGGCCCCGTTGACGATGAAGGCCCCGGCAATGGGCCCAACCAGCGTGGCCCGGCCACCCACGGCGGCCCAGACGGCCATTTCAATGCTGTTGGCCGCGCTCATTTCGCTGGGGTTGATGATGCCCACCTGCGGCACGTACAACGCCCCGGCCAGGCCGCACATCATGGCCGAGATGACCCAGATGGAGAGCTTGTAGGGCAGCGGGTTGTAGCCGCTGAACATGACCCGGCTTTCCGCGTCGCGGATGGCCTGCAGCACCCGGCCGTATTTGCTGGCCACCAGCCAGCGCCCGAACAGGTAGCAGCCCAGCAGCGCCAGACCGGTCAGCACAAACAGCACCATGCGCATGGAGGGCGTGGCAATGGAGATGCCCAGAATGCGCTTGAAGTCGGTGAAGCCGTTGTTGCCGCCCATGCCGGTTTCGTTGCGGAAGAACAGCAGCATGGCCGCATAGGTCATGGCCTGGGTGATGATGGAGAAGTACACCCCCTTGATGCGCGAACGGAAGGCAAAGTAGCCAAACACCCCGGCCAATGCGCCCGGCACCAGGAACACCAGCAACACGGTGGCCACAAAGCTGTCGCTCAGCGCCCAGTGCCAGGGCAGCTCTTTCCAGTCCAGAAACACCATGAAGTCGGGCAGGTCGCTCTGGTAGTTGCCGTCGCGCCCGATCTGGCGCATCAGGTACATGCCCATGACGTAGCCGCCCAGCGCAAAAAACAGCCCGTGGCCCAGGCTGAGGATGCCGGTGTAGCCCCAGATCAGGTCCATGGCCAGGGCACAAATGGCAAAGCACATGATCTTGCCCAGCAGCGCCACCCCATAGTCGCTGAGGTGAAAGACACTGCCCTCCGGCACCCACAGGTTGAGCACGGGGGCCAGGGCACACACCAGCAACAGCGCCACGGTGAACACCGTCCAGCCGGCGCGGCTGAGCAATGCGGGGCGGGCGGGCAAGGCCACGGCAGGGGTAATGGAGGGCATGGCGGCGGGAAAAGTGGGTTTGGATGGGTTGGGAGCGCTCATGTCATGCCTCCGCCGAGCGGCCCTTCATGGCAAAAATGCCCTGAGGTCGCTTTTGAATGAACACAATGATGAACACCAGCACGGCAATCTTGGCCAGCACCGCACCGGTCCAGCCCTCCAGCAACTTGCTGGCCAGGCCCAGGCCCATGGCGGCGTACACGGCACCGGCCAGCTGGCCCACGCCACCCACCACCACCACCATGAAGGCGTCGACGATGTAGCTCTGGCCCAGGTCAGGCCCCACATTGCCCACCTGGCTGAGCGCACAACCGGCCAGGCCGGCAATGCCCGAGCCCAGCGCGAAGGCGTAGGTGTCAATGCGGGCGGTGTTCACGCCCATGCAGCTGGCAATGGGGCGGTTCTGCGTCACGCCGCGCACGAACAGGCCCAGGCGGGTGCGCCCGATCAGGTAGCCCATGCCCAGCAGCACGGCCACGGCAAAGGCAATGATCACCAGGCGGTTGTAGGGCAGCGTCAGGTTGGCCAGCACCTGCACGCCACCACTCATCCAGCTGGGGTTTTCCACACCCACGTTTTGCGCGCCAAACAGGCTGCGCACGGCCTGCATCAGCACCAGGCTGATGCCCCAGGTGGCCAGCAGCGTTTCCAGCGGGCGGCCATAGAGAAAGCGCAGCACCCCGCGCTCCATGGCGGCGCCCACCAGGGCCGCCGCCGCAAAGGCCACCGGCACGGCGGCCACCAGGTACCAGTCAAACCAGGCTTCGGGCAGGTGTGTGCGGAACAGGCCCTGCACCAAGTAGGTGGCGTAGGCGCCAATCATCATCAGCTCGCCGTGGGCCATGTTGATGACGCCCATCAGGCCATAGGTGATGGCCAGCCCCAGCGCCACCAGCAGCAGCACCGAGCCCAGGCTGATGCCGGTGAACAGCGTGCCCAGGTACTCGCCCCACACCAGCCCCTTGGCAATGCTCTTCAGGCTGGCGGCAATGGCGGCCTTCACGGCGGGGTCGGCCTCTTCGGCCAGACGCTGGTTCAACAGCAGTTGGGTGGCAGGTGTTTTGCTCTCTCCCAGGGCCTGGGCGGCGCGCAGGCGCTGGGCCACGTCGTCACTGCCCAGCAGCGCGGCTTCGCGGGCCAGGGTCAGCTGGGTTTTCAGGCTGCCATCGGTCTCGGCAGCCAGCGCCTTGTCCAGCAGCGGCAACAGCGCGGGGTTGGGGTCGCGGGTCAACTCGGTCACGGCCTGCTGGCGTTTGGCCCGGTCGGGCGAGAGCAGGCGAATGGCCGCCAGGGCGGTGTCCAGCTCGCCACGCAGGCGGTTGTTGTTCATCACGTCTTCAGCGTCATCCGGGACATCCAACACCTGCCCGGTGACGGGGTCGGTACCCACCCCGTCGCGCACCACGAACACCTGCTCGCCCTTGACCTTGACGGCATCGTCCACCAGCGCGCGGATGAAGGCGGCGGTGGCATCGTCGGGCTCGGCCACCAGCACACGGCCAATGGCGGTCACACGGTCGTCTGTGTCACCGATTGAAAGACTCTTTACCGACTCAGCGCTTATTGCATGAGCATTGATAGCCATGAACAAAGAAGCAATGAAGCAACCGAGGTTTCTGAGGCCTGGTGAAGCGGTGCGCATGTGGCGTTTCCCAAGTGGTGGACTGTGGCCAATTGTGGGCAGTGCACCAAAATGGGGGAATACGCCGTGTGGCGTACGGGCGGACACTGGTGAATGGTCGCCCCCGTAGCGGCCAGCTGCGCAAGCGGATAGAGTGTTGCCAATGAGAACTGATGCACCCCACCTCCCCAACCCCACCTTCCCGGTGAATTTCGTGCCATTGGCGGGCACCCCGCAGGATTGCGACGCCTGCGCCAAAGGGGACAGCCTTGGTTTTCAGTTCGATTACGCCTACCAGCCCATCGTGGATGTGAACACCAGACGGGTGTTCGCGCATGAAGCCTTGGTCCGGGGCCCACTGGGCGAAGGGGCACTGTCGGTGCTTTCCCAGGTCAACGAGGCCAACCGCTACCGATTCGACCAGGCCTGCCGCGTGAAAGCCATCAAGGGTGCCAGCCGACTCGGCATACAGGAGCCCGTGTCGATCAATTTTTTGCCCAACGCCATCTACAAGCCCGAGGTGTGCATTCGCACCACCCTGGAGGCGGCCAGGGCCCATGGGTTCCCGCTGCACCAAATCATTTTTGAGGTGACCGAAGGCGAACGGGTCGAGGACGGCCCCTGGTTTGCGGAAATTTTGCGGGAGTACAAACGCTGCGGTTTCAAAACGGCCATCGACGACTTCGGGGCGGGCTATGCCGGCATGAAGCTGCTGGCCGATTTCCAACCCGACCTGATCAAGATCGACATGGACCTGGTCCGCGCCATCGACACCAGCCGGGCACGCCAGGCCATCGTGCGCAGCCTGGTGCGTTTGTGCGAAGAAATGGACATCCAGGTCATTGCGGAAGGCATTGAGACCGCGGCTGAGCGGGACTTCCTGCATGGCGTGGGCATTCACCTGATGCAGGGCTACTTGTTTGCCAAACCCGCGCTCAACGCCGTGGCCGCACTCAACCTGTCGGCATTCGACATCGGCCAACCCTGAGCGAATCGACGGTAAAAAAAAGGCCACACCGCGCTGGTGTGGCCTTGTTTGATCCGGTCTTAGAGCCGACCGCCCCTGAGCGGACCGGCCCGTGCCGGCAACCGTCACTTCTTCTCAGGTTCGTCCTTCTTCTTGTCGTTGCCTTCGATGAAGGGGCTCCATGGCTGCGCCTTGATGGGGCCGGGGGTCTTCCAGACCACGTTGAACTGGCCGTCGGCCTTGATCTCACCAATGAACACGGGCTTGTGCAGGTGGTGGTTCTTCTCGTCCATCTTGGACGTGAAGCCGCCGGGTGCCTTGAAGGTTTGGCCCGCCATGGCGGCGATGACCTTGTCCACCTCGGTGGACTTGGCTTTCTCCACGGCCTGCTTCCACATGTGGATGCCGATGTAGGTGGCTTCCATCGGGTCGTTGGTCAGGGGCTTGTCCATGTGGCCGGGGATTTTCTTGGCCTTGGCGTATTCGCTCCACTTCTTGATGAACTCAGCATTGGTCGGGTTCTTGATGCTCATGAAGTAGTTCCAGGCGGCCAAGTGGCCCACCAGCGGCTTGGTGTCCACGCCACGCAGCTCTTCTTCACCCACGCTGAAGGCCACCACAGGCACGTCTTTGGCCTTCAGGCCGGCATTGCCCAGCTCTTTGTAGAACGGCACGTTGGAGTCGCCGTTGATGGTGGAGATGACCGCTGTCTTGCCACCGGCAGAAAACTTCTTGATGTCGGCGACGATGGTCTGGTAGTCCGAGTGGCCAAAGGGCGTGTACTTCTCGTCGATGTCCTTGTCGGCCACGCCCTTGCTCTTCAGGAAGGCGCGCAGGATCTTGTTGGTGGTGCGGGGGTACACGTAGTCGGTGCCCAGCAGCACAAAGCGCTTGGCACTGCCGCCGTCTTTGCTCATCAGGTATTCCACTGCGGGAATGGCCTGCTGGTTGGGTGCGGCACCGGTGTAGAACACGTTTTTGCTCAGCTCTTCGCCCTCGTACTGCACGGGGTAGAACAGCAGGCCGTTCATTTCTTCCACCACGGGCAACACGGACTTGCGGCTCACGCTGGTCCAGCAGCCGAAGATCACGCTGACCTTGTCCTGGCCCAGCAGCTGCTTGGTTTTTTCAGCGAACAGCGGCCAGTTGGAGGCGGGGTCCACCACCACGGGTTCCAGTTTTTTGCCCAGCACGCCACCCTTGGCGTTGATCTCGTCAATGGCCATGAGCACGGTGTCTTTCAACACGGTCTCGGAAATGGCCATGGTGCCGGACAGGCTGTGCAACACGCCCACCTTGATGGTGTCAGCGGCTTGGGCGGACAGGCCAGCAAAACCCAGGGACGCCACGACAGCGGCGGCCGACAGGGTTTTCAACGTAAAACGGCGGGGATTGGGGTGTGACATGGGGCGCTTCTCCAAAAGTTGACAAAGGGTGGGCAAAGGTGAAATCCGTGCTGCCTGGGGGAATGAGACCCCCCTTTCACAGCGGATGCACGGACTGTAGGGACAACCCCCATCCCCGTCTGTACGCCGCATGGCGTACGGGGGTGTGACGCAGGTGACTCGTCGCTAGGGTCATTCCCGATGCCCCAGGGCGTATCTGTCCGTATCCTCCGCAGCCATCCTGAGTCTGTGGACCGCATGGACACCCCCTGATCTTTCTCGCACCATGAACCATTTCAAAATTTCCACACGCCTGCTCTTGTTGGTGGCCATCCTGTCTGTGCTGCTGGTGGCCGTCGGCGGCATTGGGTTGCTGGGCATCCGCCAATCCAACGATGCACTGAAAACGGTGTACGAAGACCGCACCGTGCCGTCCAGCCAGATTGCCGAAATCAACCGCCTGCTGCTGCGCAACCGGCTGGCCGTCGCGAATGCCCTGAACTCACCCATGCCCGAGGCCATCAATGCCGCGGCCAATGAGATTGAGGCCAACATCGTCGCCATCAGCAAGGTCTGGCAGAGCTACACCGCCACGGCCATGACGGCCGATGAGGCACGGGTGGCCCAAAAGTTCGCAGATGACCGAACCCGTTTTGTCAAAGAAGCCCTGCAGCCAGCAGTCGCGGCCATGCGGGCCGACGACATGCAGGCCGTCAAGATCCTGACCGTCGAAAAAATCAACCCGCTCTTCACCCCCGTGGAAGCGGGTGTTGAAGCGCTCATGCAAATCCAGTTGTCCGAGGGTAAACGGGAGTACGAAGCCTCTGTGGTCCGCCAGAACACCATCCGGTGGGTGGCGTTGTCGTCGGTGGTGCTGGGCGTGCTGTTTGCCGTCCTCTTCGGACTGGCGCTGTTGCGTGGCATCTCCCGCTCGCTCCAGCAGGCCACCCAGGCCGCCGATGCCGTGGCCCACGGCGACCTGACACGTCCCATTCAGCCGGAAGGCAACGACGAAGTCGCCCAGTTGCTCAGGTCGCTGGCCGACATGCAGACCAGCTTGCTCAAGGTGGTGAGCAGCGTGCGCCAGGGCTCGGAGGGCGTGTCCACCGCCAGCTCGGAAATCGCCCAGGGCAACCACGACCTGTCCGCCCGCACCGAGCAACAGGCCAGCTCGCTGGAGGAAACCGCCGCCAGCATGGAGCAGCTCAGTGCCACGGTGAAACAAAACGCCGACAGCGCCCGTCAGGCCAACCAACTGGCCATGAGCGCTTCCGAGGTGGCGATCAGAGGCGGCGAGGTGGTGGGTGAAGTTGTCGAAACCATGAAGGGCATCAACGACGCCTCCCGCAAGATTGCCGACATCATCAGCGTGATCGACGGCATCGCGTTCCAGACCAATATCCTGGCCCTCAACGCCGCCGTCGAGGCAGCCCGCGCCGGTGAGCAGGGACGCGGGTTTGCCGTGGTCGCGGGTGAGGTGCGCTCGCTGGCCGGGCGCAGTGCAGAAGCCGCCAAGGAAATCAAGGCACTCATCAACGCCAGTGTGTCCAGGGTGGAAGAAGGTTCGGCCCTGGTGGACCGCGCGGGCAGCACCATGAGCGAGGTGGTCACCAGCATCCGGCGCGTCACCGACCTGATGGGCGAAATCAGTGCCGCCAGCAGCGAGCAGTCGGCCGGCGTCAGCCAGGTGGGCGAGGCCGTGACCCAGATGGATCAGGTGACCCAGCAAAATGCGGCGTTGGTCGAGCAGATGGCGGCGGCAGCCGCCAGCCTGCGCAACCAGGCGCAGGACCTGGTTCAGGTGGTGTCGGTGTTCAAGGTGAACTCCGATGGCACCCGCAAGGACCACCCCCGCCCTGCCCGCGCAGCCCCCCAAATGGCACCCCAACCCTCGCCCCCGGCCACCGTCCGGCAAACCCCGTCATTGCCGCCCAAAGTGGCCAAGGCCCCCGCAGCCACCCAGGCCGTCCAGGCGGACTCGCCCAAGCGGGTCACGGCGGCCAGCCAGGCCTCCAAACCCGCTGCCACGGCTTCCCGCCAAGTGGCCACGGCGCAAGGCGAGGACGGCGACTGGGAAACCTTCTGACGCCATCGGTCAGCGGTTTCGCGTATAGTCGCGCAGCTTTCAGCCGGGCCGTTCACGGGAACTTCGTGCGGCCTCGCTGAATCTGTCAATTGACCGCCCAGCGCAGGCGGGTGGGGCGTGTGTACACATGACCCCACAGGGAAGGGACCAGAGCACTCGCCCCATCGCTACCCCGATTCCCTGCCCCATGAACACCCACATCGATATATTTGTCTGGAACGACCACTTCAACACCGGTCTGCCGGTGGTCGATGCCCAGCACCGCCAACTCCTGGCCATGCTCAACCTGCTGGCCAGTCGCCTCGTTTTCGCCCCCGATGAGCCTGGTTTGCAACGCATCCTGCAGGAGCTGACGGCTTACGCCACCCACCACTTCCACGATGAAGAGGCCATCTGGGCCACCTACCTGCCCCAGGACCCGCTGGAAGTGGCGCACAAAGCCAGCCACCGCCAGTTTTTCGACCAGATTGCCCAGCTCAGCCACGACCTGAAAAGCCGACCGCTGTCGGAACTGGCCGAAACCCTGCTGGGCTTTCTGGCCCGCTGGCTGGTGTCGCACATCCTGGGGGCTGACCGGCACCTCGCCCATGTGGTCACCGGTCTGCAGCAGGGGCTGGACATGGCCGCCGCCAAGCGGCATGCGGCCCAGCAGGTGGCCACTTCCGCCCAATCGCTGATTGAGATCATCCTGTCGGTCTACGGGGCATTGGCCACCCACACCCCGCGCCTGATGCGCGAGGTCCATGAGCACGAATTGGCCTCTGCCGCCCTGCAAGCCAGTGAAGCCCGCATGCGCGGCCTGTTTGACCAGGCGCCCCTGGCCTACCAGTCGCTGGACCTGGGTGGTCACATCCTGGAGGTGAATGCCGTCTGGCAGGCCCAGATGGGCTACACGCGCGATGAGGTGATGGGCCGCTTCATTGGCGACTTCATCGCCGAGACATCGAAAGCGACCCTGGCCTGCGAATTCCCCCGGTTCCAGTCCACCGGACGCACCGACGGCCCGGTGTTTGAAATGGTGCGCAAAGACGGCAGCCGGTTTCTGTGGCAGGTGAATGGCCGCATCGCCCGCGACAACCTGGGCAACGCCCTGCACACCCACTGCCTGCTCACCGACATCACCGAGCGCCAGCAGATGGAAGCGGCGCTGGCCCAGGAGCGCCACACCCTCAAAACCCTGATCAAGACCATTCCCGACCTGGTCTGGCTGAAAGACCCGAACGGGGTTTACCTGGCCTGCAACCCTCGGTTTGAGCAGCTCTACGGCGCCAGTGAAGGTGAGATTGTGGGCAAGACGGATGCCGACTTCGTCACGCCCGAGCTGGCCGAGTTCTTCCGGGCCCACGACCAGCTGGCCGTGTCCAACGGAGGCCCCACCGTCAACGACGAGTGGCTGACCTTTGCCAGCGACGGCCACAGCGAATGGGTGGAAACCACCAAAACCCCCATGTTCGACACCCAGGGGAACCTGATGGGGGTGCTGGGCATAGGCCGAGACATGACCGAGCGCCAGCGCAGCGCCGAGGAACTGCGGCGCCGCGAGCAGTACCTGCGGGCGGTGCTGGACAACTTCCCCTTCATCATCTGGCTGAAAGACAGCGACAGCCGCTACCTGGCGGTCAACCAGGCCTTTGCCCACGCCAGCGGCGCCAGCCGACCCGAGGAACTGGTGGGCAAATCCGACCTGGACATCTGGCCCACCGCCCTGGCCAACGCCTATCGGCGCGACGACGACGAGGTGATCCGATCGGGCTTGCCCATCACCGTGGAGGAACCCCTGGATGGCCCCGGCCAGAAGGGGTGGGTGGAAACCTACAAATCCCCCGTGCGCATCGACCAGACCGTGATTGGCACAGTGGGCTATGCCCGCGACATCACCGAGCGCAAAACCGCCGAGGAAAAGCTGTTG